>CAMEQB010000007.1 GCA_945932505.1 uncultured Spirochaetales bacterium | reverse complement strand
ATTTTATTGTTTTCAAGAACTGATCAAAAGCGGGGCGATGCCTCGCTTTTGTCATCATATTGTTTAGAAATCAACCTCAGATAGATATCTCTTAAGAAGAAAACCACAGAAATGCGGGAAAGTATGAATGTTGTTTTCAAAACCTATATTTCCGTTTGTAAGCTTGATTCCTTCTTTTATGTCAGGATATGAATCACTTTTTATAAGAGTTTGAAGTGATTTTGAATTGCCGTTAGTGGCTTTTACTTCTACAGGAACCAGCGATTTTTTAGTTCTAATAAAGAAATCCTCTTCAAGCGTGGAGTTTTCTTTTTTATAGTAATAGAGATTATATCCTTGCTTTGAAAGGCATTCACCTATTGCATTTTCCCATAAAGCTCCCTTGTAGATATTAAGGTTTTTGTTTACTCTCAAATCTTCTTGGCTTTCTTCATCTAATGAAGCAATTAGGAGACCTGTGTCTTTGAAATAAATCTTATATTTATCGCTTTCATAATTACCTTTTAAAGGAAGATCCGGTGTATGCAATAAATAACATATATTAATCATTCCGCTGTCATTTAGCCATTCAATGGCTCCCCAGTAATCACGGATACGAGCGTTCGAGGATATCTTTGTTATTTGGAATTTTTTATTCTCTTTTGCAAGTTGTACTTGAATATTTTCAAAAATGTGTAACACTCTCATTTTATCTAACCCGTCAAGGTATTTCTTGATGTCTTCTTTGTAATCTGAGAGTAACTCTTTCTGAAGTGTAAGAATATTTTGAAAGTTTTTTTGCTGGACAAAGGATTTTACTACTTCTGGCATCCCCCCTGTAATCATGTAGTCCAAAAATAGATTTGATAACACATTTTTTGTAGTTTCTCCAAATGGTTTAGAGAGAAGCATGTGTTCAAGAAGATCAGAAGAAAGTGTATCGTCGTATCCCATAGCCCACAGAAATTCTTCAAAGTCCATAGATTGCATTTGATACTCGGATTTATTTCCTACACTATTACTGTGTATTTTTTTGTAGTTTATTCCCAACATAGATCCAGAACAAATACAATCAAAACGACCATCTTTATTGAAAGGTTTTAACGCAGAAGCGATATCAGGATAATCTTGTATTTCATCAAACAATATCAAAGTCTCATGAGGTACGAATTTTTTGGTATTGTCTATAAGTGTTATATTTTTGATAATTGAATCTACATCATATCCTTCTGAACATATGTTTAAATATTTTCGCTCTAGTGCAAAATTGATTTCAACATAGTGTTTATAATGTGAACTTGCAAAATGTCTGATTGATTCTGTTTTGCCAATTTGTCTACTTCCTTTAACTATTAAAGGCTTTTTTTCTTTGTCTGAAAACCAATCATTTAAATACTGATCTATTTTACGCTTTAGGTACATATTTATATTATAAATAATTATTTAAGATTGTGAATTAAAATAAAACGATTTCATGAGGGAGTTTTACTATGTTTTGCACATTTTATGAGCGACTTTTGTCTTAAATTGCACATTTTATGAGAGAGTTTTACTCTTCCAGTAGAGAAAAAGCATCTCTATATTCCTCTTCTGTAATTGCAGAAGTTAGAGCCTTTTTGCATCTCGAAGCCCCTGGAACTCCTTTTATATATGCCATAGCATGCTTTCTCATCTCTCTTCCAGCTATATTTTCTCCATAGTATTTCTTCATCTTTTCATAGTGGAGCATAGCGGTCTCTATTCGTTCGGAGATAGAAGGTAGAGTGTAGGAACCATTAGATAGATACTCTCTTGTTTCTCTGAATATAAACGGGTTTCCGATTGCACCACGGGCAAACATTACGCCATCCATCCCGTACTCTTCCATGCACTCTATTGCATCTTCGGGCGTGAATATATCGCCGGAGGCGTAGAGGACTGCATCTTTCCCAAATTCCTTTGAAAGGGCACTAAAAGCGCTTCTGTCAGCTTTTCCTTCATATCCTTGTGCACGGGTCCTGGCATGGAGAGTGAGAGAGAATGCTCCGCCTTTCAGAGCCTCTTCAGCAAACTCAAGGTAGTTTAAAGAGCTTGAATCCCAGCCAAGCCTGAATTTGACAGAGACGGGGAGTTTTGTTTCAGTGGCCAATGTCTCTACTATTTCTCTAATTTTCTTTTTATCTTTCATCAGTGCTGACCCTGCACCTGTTTTTACAACCTTTGGAACCGGGCAGCCACAGTTAATATCTATCCAGGTAGGATTATATTCCATAAGATTAGGGATGCAGCGATGAAAGGGATCCTTGTCTGGTCCAAAGAGCTGTACTACAAGCCTCTTTTCTCCATCGGCTCTTTCCAACAGCTCTTTGGTCTTCTCTCCATCTCTAGCAAGACCTTCGGCAGAAACCATCTCTGTGACGGTAATGTCTGCACCCATACTGAGTGCAATATCTCTCATTGCTTTATCTGTGTAACCGGCCAGTGGAGCCAGAATAAGCTTATTCTCTGTCTGCATAAGTATAGAATAATCTATTGGAAAGCAAAGGAAAACATCTCTTAACTTGCATCTTATCATTCTAAATGTTAACTTTTCTTACATGAAGAAAAAGTATGAGCGTGAAGATGACAGCGCCTATGTATATGTAGTGAAGAATCCTTCATACAATGATGTATGTCTAGGGGCTTGGGATAGCATCATATACCCAGGTACTCCTGTGGTTTATGATACGAAGTTCGGACTTGACCTTGGTATTGTGGTTGGGGCTGCTCCAATCTCCACAGGTGGATATGAGCCGGGAGCCACAGAAGCAAGAGGGGCTTGTCTCCATTTTGGAAAAGAGGAGGATACTCAGGACTATAAGTGCAGCGAGAATGAGCACCAGTGTTCATCTTGCTTCGGATGCCAGAGTATTAAAGAGCCAAAGAAGATTCAGGTTGATGGAGACGTACTTTGGATCGATCATTTGGCAACTCCTGCGGAAATGGCCAAATATGAAGAAAACTCTTCAAAAGAAGATGCCGCTCTTGCAGTCTGCCGAGAGAAGATACTGAAACATAACCTGAATATGAAGCTGATTACAGCCCATTTCCTTCTGGGAGAACCTAAAGTGATCTTCTTCTTTACTGCGGAGGAAAGGGTAGACTTCAGGGATCTTGTAAAAGACCTGGTGGCTGTATTCAGAATGAGAATTGAGTTGAGACAGATTGGCGTCAGAGATGAGTCCAGGCTCATTGGAGGACTATCTGTCTGCGGCAGAGACTATTGCTGCCATGCAATGACAAGGGAGATGGAGCCTGTAACTATTAAGATGGCCAAGGAACAGAACCTCTCACTGAACTCTGCAAAGATATCAGGGCCATGTGGAAGGCTCCTTTGCTGCCTCGCATATGAGTATGACTACTATATGGAGGAAAAGGCAGGTGTGCCGCCTGAAGGAACAAAACTAAAGATTGATAGAGATATATGGAGAGTAAACGAAGTCAACATCCTCTCAAGAAAACTTACCTGCGTCACTTTGGATGGAAGACAGATTTTCATTCCTTTCGATGAAGTCTACTTTGATGGAGAGACGGGTTTTTGGGAGGTATATCAAGATTATCAGGATGAGCTTTTCAGCGGGGAGTAATTAAAACACAATTTCTTCTGATAATTCGAGATATTCTGTTGACCCATTCTATTCTTTATGATAATTTCTTTAATCGTCGCAATTAGCGAATTATTATAATCTATTTTTGATAGTACATCTTTTGGAGGAATATAATGTCAAGCAAGTCCGTAGAGAAGAGAGATCGTCAGAACGCAAAGCGCCGCCTCAGAAACCGTGCAGCAAAGAGCACATACCGCACAGCTGTAAAGAAGTTCGAGGCTGAGATTGCTGCTGGCGATAAGGCTAAGGCAGAGGCAGCAATGGCAGAAGCTGCAAAGCTTCTCGATTCTGTCGCTGGAAAGGGTATCATTCACAAGAACACAGCTAGCAGAAAAAAGAGCAGAATGGCTAAGGCTCTCGCAAAACTTGCCTAAGTGATAAGAAACAGGAGAAGGCGAAATGCAGGAAAAGCTAACTAAGGCCGCCATCATTGAGAACCTTCACAATAAGCTTGGTTACAATAGGATGGAGATTCACTATGTCATCGATGAGCTCTTTGAAGAGATCAAGGATGGCCTAAAGGATAGTCGTATTATTGAGCTCCGTGGTTTCGGAACATTTGAAGTTCGTGTCAGAAAAGGTAGAGCTAAGGCTCGCAATCCTAAAACAGGTGAAGTCGTTGCTGTTGAGAAACATGGCGTAGCTATTTTCAGACCAGGAAAGGAACTCAAGGATTTTGTCTGGGATATTACAGACGGCGAAGAAGAATGATTCTTGGAGATAATCGTTTGAATAATTTCAAGAGTAGAAGGAGCCTCAGGACACTGTGTTCTGAGGTTCTTGTGTTGTTGGCATCAGCTTTTGTTCTAGCTATGGCTTTCCCTGGCTTCATGACAGACGGGGGAATTGCGCCATTAGTTTTCATTGCTTTGATTCCAGTTTTCATGGTAATTAAGAACACTACTTGGAAGTGTGTTTGGTTTCATGGCTTTATTTTCGGCTTAGTCTATTATTTTTTCTTTAACTATTGGCTTAAGGGATTCCACTCGTTGGCTATCGTAATAGCTCCGGTCATCAAGGGAGGAGAGATGTGTCTTCTCTTTCTGGCGCTTAAGGCTGTAGATGAAGCCTTCCCCAAAAAGGGGTATATATTCAAAGGCGCTGTTTGGGCGGCTTATGCATTCCTGGCTGAAAACTGGTTTGCAGGGTACCCCTATGGAAATATAGTCTATGCCCTCTATCCATACAAAGTCTTGTACCAGATTGCTGATATCACAGGAATATGGGGAGTAATATACCTTTTGGTTTTCCCTCAGGCTCTTGCTGCCGATTATCTATTGCCATGGATAGGGAAAGAAGCTCCTAAGTTTAAGACTTGGCTGAAGTCCAATTTGATTCCGCTCATCGTTTGGGCTGTTCTAGTGGTGGCTTCAATAATTTATGGCATATTCGCCCTCGCTTATTGGACAGATAGGGAACCAAGCTCTACTATCAAGATTGCCGCTGTCCAGCATAACCACGATTCTTGGAAGGGTGGATATAAGACATATAGAAGCAACTTCAACAATCTTAAGAGATATACTACAGAGTCCCTCGCAACAGATCCGGATTTGATAATATGGTCAGAGACGGCCTTCGTGCCATCGGTTGCTTGGCATACTACATATGGAGCAGAAGGGACTGTTTGGGAAGATATTCATGACTTGACCATAGATTTTGTAGATTATGCAGAGTCTATCGGCGTTCCTCTCCTTACAGGAAACCCAAAGAGTGTAATTGCTGACCCTACACAGCCTCCATATGACGAAGAGGGAAATAAGAACAGTAAGGAATATAATACTGTAATACTCTTCCAGGATGGCGAGATAAAGGGTGAATATATAAAACAGCATCTTGTTCCATTTACTGAGCATTTCCCATATGAAAAGCAGCTTCCTTGGCTCTATAAGCTTTTGAAGGCTATGGATTATAACTGGTGGATACCAGGAACGGAAGCCACAGTATTTGAACTCAATGGCGTACATTTCTCAACACCTATATGCTACGAAGACTCTTTCAGCGTCCTTAACGCAGAGTATGTTGCCTCCGGAGCAGAGATTATTATCAACATGACTAACGATAACTGGTCAAAGAAGGCTTCTGCAGAATGGCAGCATGCAGAGATTGCCGCTTTCAGAAGCGTAGAGACTAGAAAGTCTATGATCAGAGGAACAAACAGCGGTATTACATGCCTTGTTGTTCCTACAGGTGAAATACAGGATCCAATGGAACCATTTACAATGGGAACCCATACATATACTGTCCCTGTCTATAGTCAGGAAGATTACCCCAATACATTCTACGTGAACCACATTGACCTCTTTGCCAAGATTGCAATATATGTCAGTGAAGCTGTGTTGGCTTATTGGCTAGTTAAGAAGCTTTACTTCTTGTACTTGAACATCAAGAAGAAAAAGGAGGCGGAGAATGACTAAGGCAAGTTTGATTGTCATCGGATCTGAGCTCACTAGAGGAATAATCCAAGACAAACATACAATCCTTGTCTCCCATGAGCTTTCAAGAATGGGGATACATTTCTCAGAGTCTGTAGTTATTCCTGATGACGGAACTATAAGGGAAGTGTTGGGAGCCCTCTTGAGGAATAATGACATTGTCTTATTGACAGGAGGCTTGGGACCTACTACCGACGATATGACACGCTCAGCCATTGCGGAGGCTGCAGGAACTGAGCTTGTGAGAAACGAGGAGGCTTGGTCTCATCTTGTAGAGACTCTTAAAGACAGGGCGTATGGAGCCAACGAGAAGCAGGCTTTTATACCAAAAGGCTTTAATCTGATTCCAAACCCATTCGGTACAGCCCCAGGATTTTGGGGGAAAGTTAAGAATACTCTTGTTGTCTCTATGCCAGGGCCACCAAGGGAAATGGAACCTATGTTCCGTTCTTCTGTTCTGCCTCTATTAAGAAAGAATCTTGGAATGAAGGAAGAAGAGAGAGACGAATACTCCACCTTCCTTATTTCTGAAGCCAAGCTTGAAGAATTGACTAGGGCAGCTGATCCATCTTTGGATTGGGGTACAAGGTTTCAGGACTATAGAATCTCACTCTATGTTTCCGGTGGAGACAAAACAAAGCGACAGGAAGCAATAAATAAACTGAGAGGGATGACAGGAAGAGAAAGAGTGGTGGAAGGAGACAAGAGTGCTCTTGGAATTCTTGTAGAGGAATTGAAGGAAAGAGGGGAGACCATCTCCTGTGCAGAGAGCTGTACTGGAGGTCTTGCTGCTTCCAATCTTACATCCCTCCCTGGATCTTCTTCTTATATGATGGGCTCAGTCACTTCTTATTTTCTCTCTGTAAAAGAGAAGGTGTTGGGTGTAAAGAAAGAGACGCTGGAAGAATATGGAGCAGTATCGGAAGAGTGTGCTCTTGAGATGGCCGATGGAGTAAGAAGAGTAATCTCATCTGATTGGGCTTTCTCTATTACTGGTGTGGCGGGCCCCGATAAAAGTGAAGGGAAAGAAGTAGGCACAGTCTGCTTAGGCTTTAGTGGTAAAGATAGAAAGAGCGTTGCTGTAACTATTCATCTCTTCTCCTTTGGGCGGGAAAGCATAAGGCGACGAAGCACTGCCGCAGCTTTCATACTTATGAAGGCATTTATGCAAGGTGAAGACATAAAAGACATAGTCCAGGGATGGACGGTATTCTAAAAATAGAGGGCTGGAAAACCGGCCCTCTTTAGATTACAGCATAATCAGTTAATCGATGTACTCTTCATCTGACTTATTGGAAGTTTATAGATGACATATGCAATTGCAGTCATGATTACTCCAAATACAAAGGCCATAATAGCTTCTGTGTTGTAGCTGGTTGGGCTGAATATTACGTGTAGTCCGTCGTCGAGTACAAAATTAGTACTTACCATATTAGATGCCTTCTCATATAGCCAAGACATAAAGATAAGAAATAGTACAACTACAGCTACGCTTAGAGGAGGGCGACATGTGGTGGAAAGGGCGGAGGAAACACAACCTACACCGAACATCAAAGTACAAGCTAACGTGATGTAAAGGCATGTCAAGAGCATGGAAGAGAACTCAAGTGTTCCAGCAATTAGCCCTGATATTGTTCCGATTACTGCTAGGCAAAGGAATGTGAGAATAAGTGTAAGTCCCTCTACTAACATCATTCTAAGAAAAGCTCTGTCTCTTGTGAGTCCCATAAACATGTATAAACGCATATATTGAAGAACCAATGCTCCAAGTACTATATGAGTGATCACTTCGACTACAGCAATCGATTCAAGAGTGCCTGAGAAGAATACTGAGAACACAGGGATTCCTTCTCCTATTTGTCTTCCGATTGTATATAAGAGGATCGGGATGAATACCATCACTATCAATGCAGCGATTGCACCTGAACACAATACGCTTAGAAAATAATCTTTGATTACAACTCTATCTTTACTTTTCATTATTCGCCATCCTTTGTCATTTCAACAAAATATCTCTGGAGATCAACGTTTTCGACTTTCACTCCTTCTTCTTCCACTTCACCTTCCACCATTACTTTTGCCTGTCCAAGGATAGTGGAACGGGAGAGAATCTTCTTTCCTTCTATTGCTTTCTCGACTTTGTCTTTCTCTCCAGATACCATCTTTACGTTACAGAGGAGAGTATCTTTATCTCCCTCTCTCAACAGTTTCCCTTGGTCGATGATTATTACTTTGTCTACAAGAGGAGAGATTTCTTCAATCAGGTGTGTGGCTACGACAAAGCATCTATCTGGGGAGAAGGAAGCAAGTAACTCCTCGTAAAACAGCTCTCGGTGGTTTGCATCAAGCCCTAGAATAGGTTCGTCGAAGAATACATACTCTCTATTGGATGCCAGACCTAAGATATCTTTGAATATAGTTCTGTAGCCGGTTGAGAGCTTTTCCCACTTCTTGTTTACATCAAGCTTAAACTTCTTTGATAACACCAGAGCCTTCTCTTCAGAGCCAACTCCCATGTCATCCATCATTTTGAAGACGTTTTTAAGCTTTGTGGAGGAGGGAAGCATATTCTCGTCTCCTACTATTGTTATTCTTTCAAAGTCTTTCGGACTTTTTCTGACTTCGTTTCCATCCAACAAAACAGATCCTTCATTTTGGTAGAGTCTATTGCCGATACACTTGATCAGTGTAGATTTGCCAGCTCCGTTTCTTCCCAAGAGGCCGATTATGTGCCCTCTTTCGAAAGAACAAGATACCCCGTCCAATGCTTTTGTAGTGTGAAATGATTTCTTTATATCTTTAATTTCTATGCTCATTTTTCTTCTCCCATAATCAAGAGCGCTATCTCTTTTTTGTCCATTCCAAGTCTTTTCGCTTCCTCCAACATTGGTGAAAGATACTTGTCTTTAAACTCTTTCTTTCTTCTCTCTCTGATCCTTTCTTTCGCTCCGTCTTTGACAAACATCCCGATTCCTCTTCTTTTTTCCAACAAGTCCATATCCAACAATAAGTTCATTGCCTTAAGCACAGTTGCAGGGTTTATGTGGAGGGCTACACTTAACTCGGTAGTGGAGGGTATTGCTTTCCCTTCTTCATAGGTTCCAAGGAAAATGTCGTCTTCCAACGCTTTTGCCAGTTGCTGGAATATTGGGCTGTCATCTTTAAATGTATAGTTCATTTTTCTCCTTAATTGGTTAGTTACTCAACTAATTAACCAATTATCATAAAAAAGGAGAAAGTGTCAATAGAAATCTGAAGAAATAATTAATTTGATGTTCAAAATGGGTGTATGATTATTTATCTTGCTTGCTTTAGAAAAATCCAGAGTATGTAAATGATGGTTAGGAGTTGACTATATATGTTCAAGGATACATCTCTATATGAAATGAAAAACGGGTACCGTAAGGAACCCGTCTCGCTGTAAAGCAATGAAATCTATTTTATGAGCTTATTTAATAAGCTTCTTGATCCAATTTTTCTCCTTGAGGGAAATCTTACCGTCTACTGCACAGATAAGCATTGCAACTATAATAATGTCTGCCTTCATTTCATCGGAGAAGCATCCGATAAGATCAACCATGTCATCTACCATATTCTTCAGTTCCTTGTGCTCTTTTGAAAGAGAAGAGAATGCTCTCTTTGCATCTTCATAGTTGATGCTGTCACCAAAGAATGCATGGAGAAGAGGGTAGATAAGTGCATATTCATCTTCAGATAGCTTTCCATCTGCTGCAATTGCACCATAGATAAATGAAGCGAAGATCTCTACTCCTGAGAGTCCATCTTCACTGAAAGCGGAAAGGGCAGGAATGAGTTTCATTGCCTTTTCAGTCAAAACTGCAGCATATGTGTCGATGTCGATATTCTCAAAGTCTTTACAAATCTTATCAAAGTCTTTCATTTTTATTTCCTTGTGAACTTAATATCGTAAATTTCTATGAAAAGACAAGGAAAAAATGTATGTAGATTTAAAGAAGTTGATATGCCCTTTCCTAAGAGTTGACAAATCCTTTCCCCATAAATAGAATTTCCATATCAATTAAGGGTTTTGGAACCCTTATGTGAGTTCAATTTTATCCAAAACATCACAAAATACTTAATGTTCAACGGGGTACCGATGTCCTCAGACATGTTAGATGAGGCTGTGGAAGAGAAGGCAATAGCCCAACAGAATCAGCCGGAAGAAAAGAAAAAGGTTACTGTAAAGATTGCTCCCAAAAAGAGAGTATCTATTAAAAAGAAAGTCGAAACTACTGAAGAAAACGCAACAGAAGAAGCTGTAGCAACTCCTGTTGTGTCTGTAGAAGAAGATAATAAACCTCAGGAAGAAGAAGTAAAGCCAAAGAAGAGAGGAAGAAAACCTCATTCTGAAACCAATGCTGCTCCACGTCCTAGAAAGCCTAGAGCAAAGAAAAATGCTGAGGTAAGCAGCGCTGATGGAATGCTTCCTTTGGACGAACCAGTTGAGACTCCAGTGGAGACTGAAGTCAAAGTCGAGGCTCCCCTCCCAGTGGAAGAGGTAAAGGAAGAAGTGGTGGAGAGAGAAACTCAGGAGAAAGAGGAGATTCTCGAAGCACCTGTTTCTCAGGAAGAAGAGGCTCTAACAGAAGAGAATCCAGATAATCCATCACAATTTACACAGGGCTCTGATAATCAGAATGGCACTGAAGAACGTTCTTTCGACGGAGACAGACGTCAGGAGAGAAGAGATCGCTTCAACAGAAACGACAACAGAAACAATAAGTTTAAAAATAAAAAGGATCGTAGACCTTTGGAGGATCTGCCACCAGAGATAAATCTTGATGAGAATCCGGATGCTCCACGTCTTTTCATCTCTGTCCTCACGGCTCTTTCCTTGGATCAGGTAAGAGCAAGAGCAAGAGAAGATGGAATCCCTGAGGATGTAATACTCGACTGCAGAAAGCAGGATCTTATTGCAAAGCTTTTACGCCATCACTCCCAGATGGGCTGGGCCCTGATGGTTGAAGGTGTGTTGGAGATTCTCAACGACGGAGGCTACGGATATATAAGATATGCTGTCAACAACTACCTAGTTGGAACAGAAGATGTATATATATCAGCTTCTATGATCAAGGCTGTAGGCCTTAAGACTGGCGATACAGTGCTAGGTCAGATCAGAGCTCCAAGAGAAAACGAAAAGTCTGCCGCTGTAATCAGAGTTCTTGCTGTAAACGGCGAAGAACCTAAGATGGCCAAGATCCGTGCTCCTTTCGATACTCTTACTCCTCTCTTTCCTAATAAGCGTCTTAACCTGGAAATAGAGGAAGAGGGAAAGAAGTCTGAGCTTTCTACAAGAGTCGTAGACCTTTTCTGTCCTATTGGAAAGGGCCAGAGATCTCTTATCGTTGCTCCTCCTCGTACCGGTAAGACTGTATTGATGCAGAAGATTGCAAATGCAATCACAACAAACCATCCGGAAGTAATACTCATGGTTCTTCTTGTAGACGAGAGACCTGAAGAAGTCACAGATATGAGAAGAAATGTAAAGGCCGAAGTCATTGCTTCCACCTTTGACGAGCAGGCTACCCACCACGTCCAGGTTGCGGAGATGGTCATCGAAAAGGCAAAGAGACTTGTTGAGTATAAGAAGGATGTAGTTATTCTTCTGGACTCTATCACAAGACTTGCCAGAGCTTACAACCAGACAGTACCTGCTTCAGGAAAGATCCTCTCCGGTGGTGTTGACTCCAACGCCCTCCATAAGCCAAAAAGATTCTTCGGCGCTGCAAGAAATATTGAAGAGGGTGGAAGCCTCACTATTATATCTACAGCTCTCATTGAAACAGGAAGCAGAATGGATGAAGTCATCTTTGAAGAGTTCAAGGGTACAGGTAACAACGAAATAATCCTTGATAGAAAGATGGCTGACAATAGAAAGTTCCCTGCTATCAACATCAAGAAATCTGGAACAAGAAGAGACGACCTGTTGTTGGATGAGACAACTCTTGCCAGAGCATTCCTCCTCCGTTCTTCATTTGGTAACCTTGATGATATCGACATGTCTGTTGACATCATTGACAAAATGAGGAAAACAAACAACAATAAGGAGTTCCTCAACATGATGAATACTCCGTTGAGAACATGATTTGAAATTCCTTGTCTGTGAAAGCAGGCAAATATATAAGGAGAAAACCGATATGAAACAGGGCATCCACCCAAATTACGAGCTGAAGGAAATCCGCTGCTCATGTGGCAACGTGATTAAGACAAAGACAACTGCAAAGAGCCTTAGCGTTGAAATCTGCTCTGCTTGCCATCCTTTCTTCACAGGAACACAGAAGCTTGTGGACACAACAGGAAGAGTCGAGAGATTCAACAAGAGATACGGAAGAGTCAGCAAGTAAGCTACATTATTCTGAATTTGCCGCAGGTAGACCCTGCGGTTTTTTTACGCATCATATTTTATTTATTCACTTTTATCCAATTCTGTTAATCATTATATTATTGTGAATTAATAAAAAAATTCTTTCCTTTTAGCCAAAAGCATTGGATACTTCTTCTTAGGAGCGTGCATTTGGTCGATCAGGTTGAAAATCATAAAAAAGAATTTGGAGAGGCTCCTGTCCTTTCCTTTGAGGTACCACAACCTACTGTTTTAATTGGTCAGTTTTCGGACTTGATTGAGTCTCGTAGTTTGCTATGCCTCACAGATCAAGGCCTCAGCATGTCTTTCTCTCCTAGGTCAGATAATGTAATAAGGATAGTAAATACAGTAAGACAAGACAAAAAGAAGTTTACCTATCCAAATATTAAATTCAGGCGTGAAGATCGATGGGCCAACGCAGTAAAGGCCGTATTGTATGAACTGGCTAAAGAGAACATAAAGATAGGAGGATATAATATCCTTATATCAGGGCGTGGTGCTGGAGCAGACTCCTGGAGCCTTACTTCCTCTCTATACATCGGAACACTCTACGGAATATCTAAGTTGGAGAACCTTAATCTTTCTAAAGAAAAAATCTTTGAATTATCTAAGAAAGCCAATTCATTCTCTCCTTCCAATCAGGCAAGGCTTAGAGATCTTTGGATATTGATCAATGCTAGACCCGGAAAGATATATCTTTGGTCCGAGAAAAAAGAGGAAGGGGAAGAAATAGTATATGAAGGAAACGGTCAGAAATCATTTATCGTCTTCTCCGCTCTTCCTTTCTCTGTCCTCACTCCTGAGGAAGATGAGTTTAGAATAGAAGCCAAAGAAGTATTGGCTTCAATGGAGAGTAAATCTGTTAATCTCTCCGATATCAGAAAACTTACAGAGAAAGAAGCCAGAACTATGGCATCAAGGTATCCAGATAGGGAGAGAAGGTGCCTTACTCATCTTGTTGTAGAGAACGAATGCTGTCAGAAGGCCAAAGAAGCCATAGATAAAAAGGATCTGACATCTTTTGGAAAGATATTATTCTCACTTCAGCGATCTATAGTGGAGAATGCAGAGCTTTCCAGCCCAGAGCTGGATTGGATTTGGCGACGTGGACAAGAGTGTGATGGCGTCCTTGGTCTCTGTCTTATAGGCTTAGGAATTGCAGGTTCTTTCTTGGCAGTCGTTGACGGTCGCGCCTCCAATCTATATGCTCGAAAGGAAGAGGAGTATGAAAGGATATTTGGATTCAGATCTACAATTCGTCCGTTCATACCTCTTGGATCACCTTTTGAGGAAAGGCAATAGATGCGAATATTAATATCTAATGACGACGGGTTCATGAGAGAAGGAATCCGCACACTTGAAGCTGTGCTTATCAGGCATGGCCACGAAGTATATTCAGTTGCTCCACATACAGAGCAGAGTGCAAAGTCTCATTCCATGACAGTTCTCGGTTCTGTCACTATATGGAAGCATGATGACCATCACTACTCGTTGGAGGGTACTCCTGCCGACTGTATTATTTATTCTTTAAAGTCTGGGCTACTACCAGAGATGCCGGATGTGATTATCGGTGGAATAAACCATGGATATAACCTATCTTCAGATACTATATACTCTGGAACTTGCGGGGTAGCGAGACAGGGAGCAATGTACGGCATTCCAAGTATCGCAATATCCTGTATGTGCGATGAAAACGGGGATTTTGATTTTGAGACTCCAGCAGAGTATTTGGCGTCCAATATAGAGTACTTTTCTAATTCCTTAATAGGAGCAGAAGCTTTCCTTAATATAAATTTCCCTCCTCATTGGAACGGAAAAGTGGAAAAGGCATCTCTTGGAGTAATCCACTATGATGACCAGTTTACTGTAAAAGAGAGAGGAAACAGAATTACTGTAAAAACCAGTGGATGCAATATGATTGCAGTTCCATCTCCAGAGAGCCAAGGGTATGATATGGACAGTATCGTTACACAGCGGGGCTCTGCTTCCATTACTTTTGTTGAAATAACCCCTGGTTATGACAAAGAAAGAATGGGTGACCTTCAAGTGTAAGTTAGAGCTAACCTTGACGAGGAATGAGTCAAAGAATTACCTTTTATAGAGAAGGAAAAACAATATGGATAGGATTGTCTATCTTGACAACAACGCTACGACTCAAATGGCTCAGGAAGTCATAGAGATCATGGCTGAAAATGCCGACCTTTATGGAAATGCATCCAGCATGCATACTCTTGGACGCTCTTCTTCTACAGCAATAGAGTGGGCCAGAGGAGAGGTTGCGGCACTTATAGATTCGGATCCCGGAGAGATTTATTTCGTCTCCGGTGCCTCAGAAGCCAATAACACGGTGTTCAATGTCTTTAGAGACAGGATAGATGCCGGGAACAAAAGGAATAGAATACTTTTGTCTTCCGTCGAGCATCCTGCATCCATTGAGACAATGAAGTATCTTGTGTCAAAAGGCTACAAAGTAGAAACAGTTCCTGTGGACAGCGTTGGAGAGCTGAAGATTGACGAGCTGGAGAGAATGATGGATGAGGATGTATGCCTGGTATCAGTAATGACAGGCAACAATGAGTCTGGAGTCATTCAGCCTGTTAAGAAAGCTTCAGAAATAGCCCATAAGTATGGTGCATATTTCCACACTGACGCCACTCAGGCAATTGGAAAGATTCCTGTGTCTGTGAAAGAAATCGGGGCGGATTATCTTTCTATGTCAGCTCATAAGTTCTATGGACCTAAAGGAATCGGAGTCTTGTATGCCAAGAAGGGTGTACCTCTCTCTCCATTTGTACATGGAGGCCATCAGGAAAAAGGTTATAGGGCAGGAACTTATAACAATCAGGCCATTATCGGCATGGGAAAGGCTGCAGAGCTGGCAAGAGTTAACCTAAAGAGTGAACACGATGAGCTCTGGAGACTGAGAGAGAAGCTTAGAAAGGGAATTGAAGAGAGAGTTCCAAATGTAGTTGTCAACGGCACTAATGATGAAAATAAGTGCCTACCTGGAACTTTGAACGTCTCTTTCCCTTCTGCCGAGGGTGAGTCTATCCTCCTATACCTGGATATGGAGGGAATAGAAGTCTCAACAGGAAGTGCCTGTGCTTCAGGTTCCTTGGAACCTAGCTATGTACTTCTTGCTGCAGGAGTGGATGTGGAATTGGCTCATGGTTCCATCAGATTCTCTCTTGGAAGGTATAACACGGATGAAGATGTGGATTATACTTTGGAGAAGCTTCCTCCGATTATTAAGAAAATAAGAGAAATGAGCACAAGGAAGTAAAATATGGCACAAAGTTTTATGGCCCAGTGGGTATATACAGACGTGGTGAAAGACCACTTTATGAATCCAAGAAACCTTTGGAAAGAAGGTGAGGATTTCGAGGCTGACGGAGTAGGCGAAGTAGGCTCTTTGGCTTGCGGTGACCAGATGAGGGTTGGCATCAAGGTAAAAGATGGAAAGATCAGTGACCTTAGATGGCTTACATATGGGTGTGCTTCCGCCATTGCTTCTACATCTATGATGAGTGAGATGGCTATAGGTATGACACTGGAGGAGGCTTATAAGCTTACTCCTAAGGCTATTATGGATAAGCTTGGAGGACTTCCAGAGCATAAGTTCCATTGCTCTGTCCTCGGAGATAAGGCTTTAAGGGCTGCTGTTGACGATTATTTGGAGAAGAATAATCTTCCTAACCCATATAAAGCCAACTCAGCTGTCATAATCTGCGAGTGTAAGAACGTAACAGACCAGATGATCGAGAGCCTTGTAAGAGAAGATAAGGTAAAAAATATCGAAGACCTTGCATCTCTTACAGGAGCTGGAACAGGATGTGGAAAGTGTAAGGCTAAGCTTAAAGAAGCCATCGAAGAAGCGATGCACATCTTAGGTAAGACAAATTGAGTACATACTATAAAGATACGATAAAAGACGCTCTTTTTCCTAAAAAAAAGGGCGTCATTACTAAAAGAAACAAATATCTGGTTCCAGTAGAGCCGGAGAGTATGAGTGCAACAGAGATAAAAAAACTAAGGGAGAAACTCTCTCTCTCCGTTTCAGTCTTTGCTTCTGTAATGAATGTTTCCCCAAAGACAGTGGAGGCTTGGGAGGCAGGAACCAATGAAATAGGGGGCTCTGCCTTAAGACTGTTGGATATGATAAAAAAGAACCCCGACATTATTCTTGAATGCGGGGCCTTAGATGATAAGACAGCTCTCAGGTAAGGTTATATACACTGCCACCTATAAATTCTCTCAAGATAGAGTCACTAGGGACTTTTTCCGATGGAATTGGATAAACCAGATCCAAGAATGCCATAAGCCTTCTGGCAGTGGTGTAAGCCTTACCTTCCTCCGGCTTTATGGAACGTAAAAGAGGCATGGCGTAAGTGGAGAGAACTCCCAGTTCATACTCCAGGGCGCTGTTTATCATGATGTCTGCATTGTTCTGATATGGGAAAAGTTGGCTCTTTTCCTCTTCCTCTATTCCTTCCCAGCTTTCAATTACTGAAGAGACGGTTACCCCTTTTGTCCTACACTCTTTTACAATTCGTCTCAATAATCTATTGTCGCGGGTTGATATGCCGCTCATAGTGTCGATACATGGCTGAGTCAAAGCCGAGACAAATACTCTGAATGTCTCATCGTCGTTTAGGGACGGAAGAAGCTTCTCGTTAAGTGTCTGCACTCCCTCAACTACAAGTATAGTCTTTTCATCCATCTTGGCCTTGTTGACCCTAAATAACCTCTTTGCGTCATATTGGCTGAGGCCATTGAGCTCTACTTCTTTTCCTTCCATCAACTCTGAAACATGCTGTCTTAGAAGCTCAATATCCAAACTTTCCAGGCTTACACCCTTCTGTCCTGTCCTATAGTCGTCAAGACTGAACATTATCGGTGTATAACCAAGAATCTTGAGTTCTGCACATAGTTTGATTCCGGAGCTCTTCTTTCCCGAGCAGGCTGGACCTGAGACGAAGGCTACTTTCACACCGCCTCTCTTCTTTATCTCTTCAGCAGCTTTACTGAAACGACGACGTTGGAGAGTTTCAGAGAGTACTATGACTTCGTCGATCTTTCCTTCCGTCACTTTCATATTTAAGGCGCCAAGGCTATCGACATCAAGAATCTTTGATTTTTCTTTTGTCTCTTCAAAGACTTTGAATAACAGGGGGTTGTCTTGGAACGGCTGTATTTTTCCCTTGTCCCTGGATTGTGGGTATCTGAGTAGGATTCCTCCTCCATACTCCATGATATCCCAGACTTCCAAGAGTTTGAGAGATGGTAGAAGAGGCTCGTAACTGACAGAAAGGGCACTTCCTATTCTATTGAATGTGTATGCTCCGTCGTTTCTTGTCTTCAAGAGTTTCTCAGTATCCTTGAGCTTCATCTTCTCTACATATGTAAGAGCCTGGGAAGCGGAGAGAGTCTCGATATCGACGATCAAGTCGTCTTCAATGGCTTTCTCCATGACTTTCTTTAGTTTATCTATATCAGGTTTTTCTTTGTTTTTGTAAGAGAAGTAATATCCGTCTCCAAGAGAGTGTCCCACAAGCAATGTTCTATCAGGGTAGACGACAGTGGATGCATAAGAGAGAAGGAAACATAGAGTCTTTCTATATGCAGTGCGCCCCTCTTTGGAGTTTAGGTAGACCAAGTCTATTACAGCATTCTCGGGAATCTCGGTCTGGAGAGACTTTAATTCCCCGTTTACTACAGCTGCAACAGGAGGATTATCATGGTAACCAAGTTTTCTTTGTTTACCTAAAAGGTAGACGATTCTTGCAGATGACTTTTCAATAAAAGTATCAGTCGGCATGCCATTGAAGGTTATTGTGTTCTTTTCCATGTCTCTATGATAACAAAGAAAAGGAATTTGTGTTTTTATTTCTGCTTTTCTTTTCGTATACCAAAAACTTCTTCTTCTATATATAATCGAAGTATGGACGTGTTGTTGGTTGATTTAAAGAAACTAAGCGTAGAACGCATAGAAGACTCTTCTGCTGAAGAGGGGCTTCTACTGGGAATTGGACTCCATAGAAAATATGGAGAGGATTCTCTAGTGCTGTCAGCGCCTCCTTCTTCATCTGTTTCGTCTTCATCCATCAACTCTTGGTCTATAGTTTGGCACTCTGCGATTATGAATCATGAAACCTACGCAGTGTCCAACTCTTCTCATGGATATTCTCTCTTTAGGCTTGGATTAAAGGCCATAGTCATAATGGGAAGAAATGAGAGGATGAAGTATTTACTTCTAACTCAAGATAGAGTCGAGATAATAGCAAGTGAGAATCTCAGATATTCTTCATCTCTTTCTTTTGAGAATATTGCCCTATCTTCTCTCTCTGATTTGGCTCTCTCTACAGGTCCTGCTGCAGATAGAGGAGTGAAATACACAGTAATACAGAGTAAAGGAAAGTCTATAAACGGCTTTGACCTTGGTTATTCGTTTTACCTTCATAACCTGAAGGGTATTGTTTTCCCTGGTTTCCCAGATAGACAGCTGGGACATGGAAACGTGCCTGAGAAAGATAGCGAGAAGGGCAAGTTTTTTAAAAAAGTCAGAACCTATGGGGGATATTGTTTTATATCAGACGCTTCCCGCTTAGGTTGGCTTCCTGTAAGGGGATGGAAAGACCGTTTCGATCCTAGAGCTGCATCATTGGATGGACTGGCGATGGCTGAGAAGTACGGAACATACCCTGAAAGCTGTTCTGATTGCCTTTTGGCATGCGACAGAAGAAAGAGAGACGGTCACATTCTTCCTCGTTGGAATGAAATAATGACGATGGGTACCAATCTTGGTTTCTTCGACCCGGAAGATATAGATAAAATCGTCTCCTTTACTAATGATGAAGGACTTAACACCTCTGTTACAGGAGGAATAATAGGTTCTATCTTGGCCTTGGGTCCTGATAGTTATTCAAAATATGGCTTTGATTCATCTCTCCAAGGCGTCTTGGCTTTTATTAAGAGACTTGCTTCAGGATCCATTCTTTATAATGGACTGGAGGATGTGGAAGGAGCCATAGAGTGTGTAGACCACATGCCTATCGATTATGATCTCAGGGGCTCTTCTGCTATGGCTCTCAGCTATAGCAGAGGACTTGGATTCCTTCTTCCATCCACAATGCTTTTCCCAGCAAAGAGACCAGATGAGAGAGCTGCTGCAACAATTGCTTTTTATGAAGCTGTATATACTTTGGCACTCAATGCCTTTGGTCATCCTCCATTCTGCAGTAATGCCTCTTTTTATTCAAAGGCACCTGAGGCGGTGTTCCATTCCCATATTTTGGCACGATTCTATTCTCGCCGCTATAAAGCCTTCGGTCACTCTGCATTAGAGTTGTTGGAGAAGGGAATGGAAGTCATGGAAAAGATGCCTAATAAGTGGAATGATATTCCGTCCTACTTTACACTTCAGTGTCAGAGTGCACTCTCTACAGATACTGTACCTCTAGTAAGGCTCCAAAGTTATTGGGACGAAGAGAAAGTTAGAGTTGAGATTCTCTTGAAGTCCAAGAGAGAGAAGAGGGTGAAAGACTCTGTATCAAGTACTCCGAAAGTGGGGCCTGAAGAGGACCTAGGGCGTGAAGGAGAACCAGGATTAAAGTAATATACCCCGTTCCTCTCTTCCATTTTCGCTACGTGAGTGTGTCCATATAAAACTATGTCTCCTCTCTCAGGAGAGAGAGATGGGTGTTCATGGCCATGGATGGCGATTATTCTTCTTTCCCCCATATTGAGGATCAACTCCCTGGGAGGAAAAGGAAGATCTCCGTATTCATAGAAACGATCCATATTTCCCCTTACTCCCATTATTCCCCTCCATATGGGGTTATATGGATCGGGACATAAATCCCCAAGTGATAACAACAGGTCTGTCTCCAGCTCTTTTTCAGCTTCTTTTATTCTCATCATAGCCGTCTCGTCTCCATGAACATCGGAGAAGACGAGGATTTTCTTTTTTTCCATACTCTTATTCTACTTTTTGTTTTATCAATGTTCCACAAATGATAAAGAAAGACTTCTTTGCTCTTTTTTTATTTGACCTTATACTTTTATTGGAGATAAACATATGGAAGAAAACACACTGAAGCTTAGAGATGGTAGTTCATTGTTTTATAGAGTTTGGAGAATAGATAATCCGAAGGCTACTCTTCATTTGAACCATGGAATGGCTGAGCATAGTCTCAGATATGATAAATTCGCAAGATTTCTAAATGACAAAGGCTTTGTGGTATATATCCAGGACCATAGAGGCCATGGAAAGACAAAGAAAAGCGATGAAGACAAAGGTTGGTTTGCCCAAGAGGACGGCTGGAACACAATATGTGACGACAGCTGGGAGTTGGACCAGAAGGTCGAAAAAGAATATCCAAATCTTCCTCATTTCATTATGGGACACTCTATGGGTTCTTTCCTTACCAGAACAAACCTGGAGAGACACAGCGACGCTTATAGGGCGGCTGTAATAATGGGAAGCGGAGCCGGACAAGGTATAGTAGGTAAAATAGGAAGAAAGATTGCACTTAATAGGGCAAAGAAGTATGGAACTAAGCATAAAGACGAGTGGCTTAATAATCTTATCTTCGGTTCTTACATCAAAAAATTCGACTGGAATAAAGAAGGAGTCTTCTGTTGGCTGACCTCTATTGAGGAAGAGAGAAAAAAATATGAAGAGGATCCTGACTGCGGTTTTATATGTTCGTCCACTTTCTATGCAGACCTGATCGAGGGCTTGGAGACTGCAAACAACTACGAGCTGATAAAAAATATCCGTAAGGATCTTCCGATTTTCTTCCAGAGCGGAGATATGGACCCAGTAGGAGGATATGGAAAGGGAGTGGCTAAAGCTGTAGAATTATACAGAAAAGCAGGCATTAAAGATGTAAGAGTCAAACTCTATAAAAATGGCCGTCATGAGATTCTCAATGATGTCATGTATGACACTGTAGCATCGGACACTGCATCATTTTTACTGGAGTTTGTTTGATGATGAGTAAGTTTAACCTCCTAAAGAAGGTGAACTATTGGATATCTGACTATTTTGCTGTAATAAGGCAGGGCATTAAGTTAATTGGGAGAGACAATATCAATCTTTTGGCATCGGGGATGGTTTATTCCACTCTGATAGCCATAGTGCCCTGCATTACGTTTCTCTCTGCCTTTCTCTCTGCCTTTGGAGTCTTGGAGCCATTTATTTCTGTTCTTTCCGAGTGGATGTGCGACACCTTTGGGGAAGCTACAGGGAGCAGTGTAATGAACGCTGTAGTGAACTTCACAGGTTCTGCAATGTCCTTGGGAGTGGTGGGCTTGGTTTCCTTCATAATCACAGGAATGTTTCTTGTAAACAAGATCTACTCTCTTGTAAACCACATATTCAGGACAGAACCTACAGAAGGCACGATGAAGAGATTTGTCTTGATCCTTATCTTTCTCATTGTATTGACTGTAGTCCTGACATTTGCCTTCGCCCTGGGAAACATTATTCATGACAAGGCTTATTCCTTGATGGGTTTTGATGTCCAAAATGGGAATATGAGGGAGTTCTTGAGGTCGATTGTCCAATTTGCAGTAGTATTTCTGGTATTCTTTTTTATTATCTGCCTTGTTCCAAATGCAAAGATAAACGCTTCCGCTTCCATTAGCGGGGCGGCTCTAGGGACAATACTCTCGTATATCTCTACATATATCTTCACAAGAGTCATTTCTTATACAGTCAGCTATTCTGTAATATACGGATCCTTGGCGTCGATTCTCTTTGTATTGTTGTATCTATACATAACCTGGTATTTGGTTGTCTTTGTAATGGAAGTTACATACATCTATCAATTCAGGCCAGATAAAAACGCAGTCATCGGCAGGCCTGAAAGGGGAGACAGCCAGATTGCACATGGAATTGATATTATGCTTGAGATTGCAAGACGCTTTGAAAACGGCAAAGGCAGTACATCCATAAGGGATCTTGGTGCAAGGTTGTCTATACCTATGAGCCAGATCAACAGCATAATAAGTGATCTGGAGGGTGCCGGGCTTATTATTTCTGTAAATGTAAACAGTTCTGTATACATGCTTTCCCGTCCATCGTCAAAGATAAAGGTGGTTGATGTAATCGACGCTATTTTTTCGTCAGATACATTGAAAAGTAAAAAAATGGATAGTGACGGAAAGATATTCTCCCAATCTTTTTTTGAAAAAGGTATAGAAGGGGAGGAGAGAACTCTTCTTGATTTGATAAAGGAATCTGAAAAATGACCATCGATAGAGATAATATGAGCCCCATTGATAGGACTTTGAGCCCTAATATTGCAGGAAGGGGAAGAGAAATAAAGAGATGGAAAAGTGAAGACGTGGTCTTCAAACTCCTAAAGAATCCCATTCCAGTGGGAGAGGACAGCATCGTTGAGATTGTCTGGGCCTTAGTAGCCGAGATAAATGGTAATGTTGTGTACTCAATTCAGATGGAGAGAGATGATTTGAGGATTCTTTCGTCTCTGACAGGAGAGAGCCTCAGAGTATTACAGGAAGACTATGGAATAAGAGGCTTCTTCTCACCTATGAAAGTGACTATGTATGGCTCCGGCACAAGAGAGTCTTTAGGTGAATATTTGGGTGGAAAGAGCGATGATGAGATCATAGGATACTTATTGGATGCAGCCTTGGACAGCTTGGATGTAATAGAAGATCCGGAGGAGTTTTGAGTTCTATAGGAATAGGATTATATGGAACAGGGATTGCTGCAGATAACCACGCTTATGCAATAGCAAAGAGCAGGAAGTTCTCTCTTGTTTCCGTTGCCGACGATAAACATACACTGGCACAAAGTTTCTCCAAACGCCATCATATAGATAGATGCCACGGAGACTTGGAGTATTTATTGGAAGACAGTAGTGTGGACATTGTCCTATTGACTTCTCCATTTCCCTTTAACTCAAAGATTTTTCCTTTTGTAGCTGAAACAGGGCGAAGTGTAATAATAGAGACACCCTTGGCTCCAAGCGTGAAAGAGGCAGAGAGAATAATAGAAAAGGCTGAGGAAGAGGGTATTTTTCTCTTTCCTGTTTCCCAGATGGTATCTGATCCTCTTGTTTCTCGTCTCTCGTCATTAATAAAAGAAGGGAGGTTGGGAGAAATAAAAGAGTACTCTCTTTCCTGGTCTTTCCCTTCCCCTGTCAAGCGCTGGATGAGTATATGGGGAGAGGAGGGAGGAATAAAGGAGAAATCTCTATTCCTATTCTCCGCTTCTCCTGCCTTCGACCTAATTTACTATCTCTTTGAAGAAGAAAGAGTTACAGCCTTCAGAGAAAAGGATGATAGCGTAGAAGTCGTCTTTGAGAGAGGTTCTCTCTCAGTTTCTGATGGGTATGATGGTTTTTCTTTCCATATTAAAAGCGATAAGTTCGATTTAATAGGAAGGAATGGAAAGCTTATATCGTCTATTGGAGAAGAGCGAATAGATGGTTTTGATAAAGAGACTATAAAAACTCCATTCTCTCCTCTAACATTCTGGTACGATAGTGTATACTCGGCTTTAGAGAGCGGTGTATGGCCAAGAGAAAAATACATGGCTACTCTTAAGGGGCTGGAACTAATAAACCAGACGGAAAAGTTTTTAGTTTGAAAAAACATTCATTTTAGCCAATTTAAATGGAATGAGTATTTTTTATGTAGAATAATATAATTGTCTTGTCGACAATCATTTTTCATGCGTATATTCTCAATATGAAATCATGGGGGTGAGTTCAAAATAAACAGGAGATGGATAAATGAGTGAAAACAGTAATTCTAGGCTCATGGAGATGCTCAGCTCTTCAAAGGGAAAGGTAAAGATTAAAGAGGAGAGAGTGCTGAATTATCTTCTTGAACATGAAGATGAAATCCAGAACCTTTCCATTGCTCAAATTTCGGAAGCCGCTGATGTAAGTAAGGCTACAGTTGTAAGGTTCTGTAAATCCCTGGATTTCAATGGCCTCAAGGATTTTAAGGTTTGGTATGAAGCCGGAAAAGGTGCCAGATATGTAGAAGTAAGTCCTGTTGGAAAGGATGATGACGGAGAGAAAGTGCTTTCCGGCCTTACAGCAGGTATTTCAAGAGGCCTTGAAAGAACTCTGGATAAAGAAAAGCTTGATATGTTGGAAACTATTGTTGAAGACATTAAGAACAGCTCTGTAATCATTATTTCAGGAGAAGGGGAAGCTGAAGTATTTACAAATCTACTTGCTCAGTCGATATCTAAGTATCTTCCAGAGAAGAAATTGATTATTAATCCTAAAGATGAAGAGCCAGCTGATCTTTGTCTTGGAGTATCTGTTACAGGCAGAGAAAAGATGACTATGGAAGTTGTAAGCAGAGTAGTCTTCGACGGAGGAAAGGCAGATGTAGTGTCTCTCTGCCCTACATCTTTGATTTCAAAGGCTGCAACAAACGCCGTAATAGTTTCAGATGAAGAATTTTTCAAAGGAGACCCCCATCTGCTTGGTAAATTCTCTATCCTTGCTGTAGTGGAGTTCCTGTGTGTAATGATTGGAAAAGACAAGGAATAATGGAGACTACCCTCTCTTGGTATAAAGAAAATGCTCCTCTCTATGCAGAGGAAACGAAGAATTCCCTGGTGTATGATGCACTGGGGGAATTTTTGTCTCGGGTGGAGGAAAAAGGAAGAATACTTGATCTCGGCTGTGGCTCGGGTAGGGATTCTTTTTTCTTCCTTGAGAGAGGTTTTTATGTTGATTCCTTAGATGGCTCAGAGGCGATGAAGAGGGAAGCGGAGAGGTTATTTGGAATTAATGTCCGCCTCTCTGATTTTCTTTCTTTGGATGAAGAGGAAAAGTATGACGGAGTGTGGGCACAGGCTTCTATTCTCCATTTGGAGGAAGAGAGCCTGAGAAAAGTATTGAATCTTATCTCAAGAGCATTGAAGACGGGAGGCGTGTTTTACACTTCTTTCAGAAAGGGAGAGGTGGATGGATTTGAGAATGGTCGATGGTATACGAATATGACAGAGTCTCGTTTCTCATCGCTCCTTCCTCCGAACCTTCAAATAGAGAAGTCTTGGGAAGGAAAAGACGTCAGGCCGGGAGTGAATAAAACTTGGCTCAGTATTATCTCAAGGAAAGAAGGTTAACCTAGAGTTATTTCATTTCTCACATCATTTTTCTTTTCTTTTTCAGAAAAGTGCTCCTGCACAAGTGTTACGAAGTATTTCTCGCTTTTATGGAGGTGGTAGTCACGTTTGAATGAGATCACTACATGCCAGTGTATTTCAGGTACAGGCATAAAGAATCTAACGCCTTCTGTTTTTATAGCGCAGCTGAGAGGAACAAAAGTTCCGCCAACACCATTTTTTGCCATAAGTATGGCGCCCATGTGGCTATTTAGTGATGACACGACGTTTGGTTTTATCCCTATTTTCTCAAAGCACTGGTTTTCTAGTTTCCTGATAGTAGTGTCGCCACGGGAGAGGACCCAAGGCTTGTCCTTGAAGGCTTCTACTGCCAGATGGGGGAACTCGGATCCTATTTCTTCTTTAGGTTTGTCGCAGACCCAAGATTCAGGAAGAGCCATTACAAGAGGCTCGATCTGCAGTAATAGGCTTCCTTCCAGGACGCTGGAGTTATCTACAATAGGCATGATGGCCATATCTATGCTTCCATCCTGGAGGCTTCTCATTAAAGGCTCCGCTGTGTCTTCTTTTATCTTTACGGTTACACCTGGGTATGCAGCCTTAAACTTGCCGATTATCTCTGCAATGACCATAGAGCCCCAATGTGGAGTTACGCCTACAGAAAAAGTGCCTGTCTGTCCCTTTGATATATCTGCTATCTGGTTATAAAGCTCCTGCTTTTCTTGGAGCATTTTCTTTGATGCCTCTACGTACATTGTACCGGCAGGAGTCAGCACCATACCGTTACGCTGTCTGTCAAAAAGCTTTACTCCTATCTCTGATTCAAGCTTCGACAAGTATTGGCTAAGAGTGGACTGGGTAATACAGAGGACTTCAGCAGCTCTGGATATGCTTTGGCATTTTGCAATTTCTATAACGTATTCAAGGTAGTGGAGATCCATATGTGTATCCTTTTTTCTAATTCTACATTGATTTTTAATAAATGTGTGCTGGTATTAAAAAATCTTATTTTTGACTTCGAAATTAACAATTTGTTCATTTGCCACTAACCATGCAAAGATTCTTACATCACAGAAAAAGGAGAAACGAATCAATGAAAAAGATTCTTGCATTTGCTCTTGTCGCACTTATTTCAATGTCTTTCGTCTTCGCTCAGGGCGGAAGTGAAACATCAACTACCTCTGTAGTAAGCGAAAGCGGATTTAATACAGATCAGGTTCTTACATTTGTCATCCCTGGTTCCACTGGCGGTGGTACAGACCTTGCAACCAGAACAATGGGTGAAGGACTCCAGAGACTTTATGGTCTTAAGATCAACTATCAGCAGATGAAGAACACAATCGGACACACAACAGTTATGAATGCTGCTGCTGACGGAAATACAATCATGCTGGCTACAGCTGCTCTTCTTACTCAGTATGTTACAGGCAACAGTGAAGTAAACCCTCTTGAGGATCTCACTCTCATCGCTTGTCTCGATGACAATGGTTACTCAGTCCTGGCTGTTCCAGTTGACGCTCCATTCAACACATTTGCAGAATTTGTTGAATATGCAAAGGCAAATCCTGGCAAAATCAATGCTGGTATGCCAGCTGCAGGTTCCAACACATTCCTCTTCGGTAAGCTTGAAAGCGTTCTTGGCATCGAGCTCAACCACGTAGAGTGTGCTTCTGAGTCTGACAGACTTACAAACATCGCTGGTGGCTTTATCGATATCGGTGTCGTAAGCCTTGGAAACGCTCAGTCTTATGAGAAGGCTGGAAAGCTTAAGGTTATCGGAACAGTTGCAGGTAACGGTGTTACAATCGCTGACAGCGGCGTTGCTCTCGGTGACAACTATAAGACTCTCCAGGAACAGGGTTATAGTGACTGCTATGTCCTCTGCATGCACTATATCTATGGACCAAAGGGAATGAACGAAGAACAGGTTAAGAGAATGAATGCTTCATTTAAGGCTATCATCGAAGACGCTACAGTAAACGAAGGCCTCAGAAAGATTGGTCACATCCCACTCTGGCATGACCTTGAAGAGTCTAAGAATATCCAGATGGAAGAGTACAACACAACTGTTGAGACAGCTAAGTTCCTCGGACTCTATGCTCTCTAATCGAGAATAAACTCTAGTATGTGCGGGTAGGTTTCTACCCGCTCTCTAAACAATATCTCAGGAGATAACCATGAAAAAGCCAAGAAGAGATGTCATCACAGGCATCGTAGGCCTTTTGGGCTGTGCCTTCTTCCTCGTTTACATCCAGAAGATCAAGATGCCTCCAAAGCTTCTTGAACCAGGCCCAAGGCTTTTACCATATGTTGCGGTCATCATAATCGCACTTAGCTCAGTAGCCCTTATTATCCAGGGCATCAAAGATAGAGATAAGGAAGAAAAACCTTATTTTCCAAAGGGTGGAATCAAGAAGATAACAAAGTCATTTATCATGCTCTGCATCTATGCAGTAATGTTGAACTTCTTTGGTTTCCTTATTTCTACTCCTTTTGCAACCTTCGCATTTATCTACGACCTTAAAGGTGAGAATAAAATCAAGCCTATTCCATCTGCAATCATTGCAATCGTCGTCACAGCAGTATTGTATTTGATGTTCGTATATGGATTCCAGGTCAGACTCCCAAGCGGAAAATTATTCTAGGAGATGAGAAATGGCAGATTATTTAAACGCAATACTTGTTTGTCTTAATCCAGTGAATCTCATTCTCATTATTGCAATGGTTTCTCTTGGAATCGTTTTCGGAGCAATTCCGGGGCTATCTGCAACACTGGGTATAGCTCTCTTGTTGCCTATTACTTTCGGTCTTTCGACTACAACATCCTTCGTGTTGCTTTTGGCTATTTGGATCGGAGGTGTATCAGGAACATTCATTTCCGCCGTCCTCATAGGTATTCCGGGTTCCTCTTCAGCCATCGCAACTTGTTTCGATGGTTACCCGATGACAAAGAACGGACAGGCTGGAAAAGCATTGGGAATCGGTATGACAGCATCCTTCATCGGTTCTGTCTTCTCAATTCTCTTGGCAACAGTCCTTTCCCCACTCATCGCTAACCTTGCTCTTAAGCTTGGTCCTTGGGAATACTTCTCACTCTGCTTCTGTGCCATCACTCTCATTGCTTCTCTTTCTAAGGGATCAATATTCAAGGGACTTATGGCTGCAGGAATCGGACTTTTGATGGGATGCGTAGGTGCAGATCCTATCAACGGTATGTCCAGATTCACATTTAATAACGTGAACCTTTATGGCGGTATATCAACAGTCGCACAGATGCTCGGTATGTTCGCTATGTGCCAGATCATCAGAGACAACGCAAAGGGCAGTACAAAGATGCCTGAATGTAAAGTCGAGAATATGAAGGGGCTTGGAGTATCTTTCAAAGATATCTTCGATAACATCAAGACTATTCTCTTCTCTTTCTTCGTTGGTCTTTGGATCGGATTCCTGCCAGGCATGGGATCAGGTATTTCCAACATGGTTGCATATGGTTATGCCAAGAGCATCAGCAAGGAACCTGAAACATTTGGAAAGGGAAACCCATCTGGTGTCTGGGCCAGCGAGACTGCAAACAACGCTTCCCTTGGTGGCGCCCTTATCCCAATGATGGCTCTTGGTATTCCTGGTGATGGTATTACAGCCATGCTTATTGCAGCTCTCACAATCCACGGTTTGCAGGCAG
>CAMEQB010000006.1 GCA_945932505.1 uncultured Spirochaetales bacterium | reverse complement strand
AGATTATCAGCATCTTTATAATCAATTTTTATCATGGAATTACATTACTACAAAATACAAGATAGGTGAATAAATGATACGATGTTTAATGCAACAATAGAAAATATGAATTAAACGACAATTTGTCTATAACATAAATCAAGTATACAAGTTTTACGTTGACGATGCTTTTTTCCTATCCTATTCTATTCTTATGATAGATAGAGATTCTCCTGTTCCTGTATATTATCAGATACAACAGGATTTAATTAGTAGAATAAGTAGAGGCGAGTGGCAGATTGGAGAACAAATGCCATCCGAATCGTCATTGATAGATGAGTATAAGGTTAGCCGTGTCACCCTTAGACAAGCTTTGGCTGAACTTGAAAAAGATAACTTGATCAAAAGACATAGAGGAAAAGGAGCCTTTATTACTGGTATTAGCCCAAAACCATTTGTATATAACTTAAATTATAAAATGGTCAGTGGTGATGGTGTCAAAAATAGTGATGAAGGAATAAGTGCTAAATTAATAGATTTAAAATATGTTTCACCTGCTTACCCTGAGATAAAATCCCAGCTTAATATGAAGGATGATAATGATGGAGTAATTTATCTTAAAAGACTATTCTTTATAGGTGAAAAGCCCATTGCAATCGGAAGGTCCTGGTTACCAGGAGATCTTGTACCAGATATGGTGGAAAAAGGTCTTGTTAATTGTTCTATCACTGATACCTTAAGAGAAAACTTTGGAATTATTCCTTCTACAGTTGATGACTATGTTGAAGTGGTAAGATGTAGTCAATCTGATAGTGTCTTACTTAAATGTACAATGGATGTTCCACTCCTTCTTGTAAAAGGTAGATCTAGCTTAGAAAACTCTCGTGTAATTGAATATTCAGAAACCAGTTGGTTGGGGGATTTTGTACGATTTCATCTTCATTTTAAATCAACAGACAAAGGATATATCATGGGCAACTAAGGTTGCTCTTTTTTTTACGATAACTTTACCGAAAATTATCATATTTAGTACTTGTACTTTTGTATACTTGTGTTAATGTTAATATAAGTTAAAATAAGGAGAAGTATATGAGAACAAAATATGACAAAGTGCTTGGCAGCTTATATGGTATGGCTACTGGTGATGCTCTTGGTGTCCCTTCATCTTTTTTGACTCCTGAACATATTAAAAGAGTATGGGGATGGATTAATACATTCTATCCACCAGAGAAAGGACATATCTTCCATGATGGTCTTAATGCTGGAGAGTATACTGATGATACAGAACAAGCTCTTGCACTTATCAAATCTTTTAAGTCAACTCACAAAGTAAATCCTTATGAAGTAGTAAATGAAATATTGAAGTGGGCTAAGCGTGTAGAAAATAAATATAAATCTCCATTAGGACCTAGCACTGAAAAAGCCTTGAAAGCTATTCAGAATGGAGCTCCGATTGAAGAAAGCGGTATTTATGGAAATACAAATGGTTCAGCTATGAGAATAAGTCCAATAGGAATTATACACGGACTTATTGGAAACAGCTCAATGGAAGAGTGTGTAAAAGATGTTTATCAGACATGTATTCCTACTCATAACACAACAGTTTGTGTTGCCTGCGCCTCTGCTATTGCCTGGGCTGTAGCTCTCTCTATAAGAGGGGAAGAAGATATAGAAACTATAATCAAGGAATCAGCAAAGGCCGCCGATGAAGGATCCCAGTATGGCCATGAAATAGCATCGCCGAAAGTTTCTAAGAAAATACTATGGGCTTATGAAATTATTAAACCATATTTTGATAATCCAAGAGAAGGACTATCTGAGCTATACGATTACTTTGGTGGAGGTGATCTAGCTGCAGACTCTATTCCTATTGCCTTGGCTTTGTTTGCACTTGGAAAAGGTAATGTAAAAGAAGTAAACGAACTATGTGTAAATCTTGGTGGCGACTGCGATACTAACGCCGCAATGGCTGGAGCTATAGCCGGTGCTTATAGTTCCATTGAAACGGTGCCAAAAGAATGGATTGAAACTATCGAAAGGGTCAACAAAGTCAATATGCCACAGTATGCAGAAGACTGTATTGAAATAGCAAAAACATGGGAAATAGCAGAATAAGTGTAAAGGGGTGAAATCCATGGCTAATCAATTAAGAAAAAGAAAAGTAATGAAGTATGTGGAGCCATTATTATATCTGCTCCCTGCAATCATATTCTTCTTGGTATTTACATATTATCCATTTATCAAGACATTCATCGGGAGCTTTTTTCTTGTTGATAGTATGGGTAACTTCAAGCATTTTGTAGGACTGGAAAACTTCATAAGGGTATTAAAGGACAGTAATTTCCATAGAGTCTGCAAGAATACATTTATATATACAATATTATGTGCTCCAGTAAGTATTCTTATTGCTCTGATTCTTGCGCTTATTGCAAATAAACCAACTAGAAGTTCAAGGGTTTATGAAACGATGTTCGCTCTTACTATGGCTATGAGTATGAGTGTTGCAGCGATGATATTCAAACTTGCATATAATCCTACAATCGGAGCCTTGAACTATATTCTTGGGACAAAGATAAACTGGCTTAATAACGACAAGTGGGCGATGATTGCGATATCAATCATTTCCACTTGGATGAATATAGGATATAACTTCCTTTTCTTACTTGCAGCAATACGAGGAATAGATGGCTCTATACTTGAGTCTGCATCAATAGACGGAGCAAAGATTTTTAGGAAGACAGTATCTATTATCATGCCTCTGATTTCTCCAACACTCTTCTTCTTGGTCATTACATCAATGGCAAAAGATATGATGATGTCATCACTTGCTTTGATATTCACTAATAGCGGAGCTATAGCAACAACTGCGAATGTTGATACCATGATCAGCTACATGTATAAGCAGGCAGTAAACAATCTAAACTACAACGATGGATATGCTACTGCAATTATCGCTTTCGCAATCACCTTTATCTTGATGCTTATCAGCTTCAGATTTGAGAAAAAGGGAGTGTACTACAATTGAAACAGATTCAAAACAAAAGAATTAGTAGAAGAACAACTATTTCATTGGTGCATCAGACATTAGCTATCCTTCTTGGTCTGGTAATCATAGCTCCGATTATTTATGCTCTATTGATTTCTTTTATGCCTGCAAATCAGATATTAAAGAGACCGCCGACTTTTATTCCTAAAAAGTGGATTCTTGATAACTATAAAATGGCAATTACATCCACAACTTTAGGAAGGTTCATGATTAACTCTTTGATTATGGCTTTGACATCATCAATTATGAGGGTAATCATTTCATCTATGGCTGCATATGCCCTCTCTTTCTATAAGTTCAAAGGTAGAAACTTCATCTTTATGCTTATTATGGGAACAATGATGATTCCTGGTGATGTAGTTCTTGTCTCTAACTATCAGACAGTAGCTAAGCTTGGACTAATAAACACATACCTGGGTATGATGATTATTTTCTTCTGTAATGCCACAAATATCTTCTTAATGAGGCAATACTTCCTTACATTCTCTTTGACCCTTAAGGAAGCTGCTGTAATCGATGGATGCTCAAACTTAAGATTCTTCTTACAGATTCTCATGCCATTATCCACACCAGTAATCACAACAGTATTTATTTCATCATTTATCAGTGTATGGAACCAGTATCTTTGGCCGATGTTGGTTACAAATGAAAATCTAATGAGAACTGTTCAGGTTGGTGTAACAATGCTCAACTTCCCGGATGGTGTTGTTTATGGACCTGTTATGGCGGCATCGATATTAGTTCTTTTACCCACACTTTTGGTATTTATCATTTTCCAGAAGAGAATTGTGGGTGGAATCATGGGTGGATCAGTCAAGGGCTGATAACTATATATGTATCTTTCTTTTTGGAGGAAAAAATGAAAAAAACTCTTGTTATCGTATTGATGGCAATGTTGGCAGCAATGCTCTTTGCCGGTGGTGCTTCTGAAGCAAAACCTGAAGCAAGTGCTAATGTCCGTACTGTTGAGTTCTGGCATACTATGAGTGGTGTAAATGCCACTGCCATTGAAAAGATTGCAACTTCTTTCAATGAAACAATCGGAAAAGAGAAGGGCATCGTTGTCAAAGCTGTATTCCAGGGTAACGACAACAGCGAAAAGCTTAAGACTCTTGCTCAGGCAAATGATTTTAAAAACTTCCCGGATTGTGCACAGATTGCTGGAGCTGGTATTCCCTCTGCATATACATATGAACAACTTGTAACAGTTGAAGAAATGCTCGGTGCTTCTAATACTACACTTGATATTAACGACATCGAGCCTAATATGCTTAGAAGCTATAATTATGCTGGAGAACAGATAGGTATGCCAGTATCTTGCTCAGCTCTTCTTCTTTACTACAATGAAGATATGTTAAAGGAAGCTGGTATCGATAACCCTCCTTCAACTATTGCTGAACTTGCTGAAGACTGCGAAAAGCTTAAGATTGTCAATGAAAAGGGTGAAGTGGAAAGATATGGACTCAATGTTGCTATCAGAAGATATCAGATGGCTAACTATATCGGTTCACAGGGCGATTATAACTTCTTTGGTGACAATGAAGGTGGAAGACTTGCACCTATGACAAAGGTTACTTTCGGCGAAGATGGTACTCTCAGAAACTTCCTTACAGAGTGGGAAAAAGTCATTAAGAGTGGTGGATATAAGCCAACAGAAGATGATATCAACGAAGAGTTTGCTCTTGGTATTCATGCAATGGTCAACATGTCATCTGCTAGAATCGGAAAGATCAAGGCTCTTGTTGGCGATAATTTCAAGTGGAACGTTGCTCCAAACCCAAAGGTAAATGCTGATGATAAGGGTGGTGTTGCAGTTGGTGGATCATGTGTCGTTATGTTTAATCCAGATAAGGATGATGAGCAGGTCGCAGCAACTTGGGAGTTTGTACAGTACATGGTATCTCCTGAAGTTCAGTTCCAGTTCCATAAAGATACAGGATATATCCCAGTAAATAAGAAAGTTTATGAGCAGCCTGGTATCGATGAATGGTTCAGTAAAAACCCTGCATACAAGGTAGCTGTTGATGCTATCCATGCTTCAAATCCAAATGTTCAGGAACCTTTCGATATCATCAACTGGGAAATTGACTCAATCATCAAGAACCACATGGTTGCTTTTGCAGAAGGAAGAGAAACTCTTGATCAGTGCCATGATGGTATTGTCAATGAATGTAATGAAAAGCTTGCTGCTTATCATAAGGCAAACAACTAAAAGAGGTAATAATGATTAGGCTTGTAGTGTGTGACATAGATTGTACTCTAATAGATAAAGATGAAGTACTTCCAAAAGAAGCTATCCTTTTAAAGAGTAGACTTAAAGAAAAAGGAGTGTATTTCTCTCTAGCAACAGGTAGAACAGAATCTTTGGCTGAGAAGTATGTCAACGCCTTAGATCTTGAAATACCTTATGTTGCAACCAATGGAGCAACAGTTGTTTTGAAGGACAAAGTAGTTAGAAGATTACAGATTCCAGTGTCACCACTAAGGCCATTTATTGAAAAAGCAGACTCTCTCGGCATGTCTATTGTTTACTCAATAGAAGGCCGGGAGTGGTATTGGCGTGATACTACTTACCTTAAAGCCCAAAGAGAAGCTTTTGACAGGTATCATGATCAGCATATTTTTACTGAAGAAGAATGGGGTAAAACAAATATCGATAAACTAAGTCTATTTACCGATGTTTATGATGACAGGGTTAGTAGATTAGAGGAAGATGCAAAAAAACTTCCATCAACATATTGTTATACTCGTTACGTCGATAGATCCATTGAGATTGTGGACAGTCGTGCCACAAAAGCTAGTGGCGTTCAGGTCCTTGCAGATAGTCTAGGAATTAAAATGGATGAAGTTATGTTCTGTGGGGATCACCAAAATGATATGGAATTGATACAGGCTGCAGGTATCGGTGTTGCTGTTGCAAACAGTACTGACGATGTTAAGGCTGTAGCTGATTATATATGCAAAAACAGATGTTTTGCTGGGGTAAAAGAAGCAGTTGAACTATTTGTTTTAAAGGATAAAGAGCTATGAGATTATCTACTTCCACTTGTATGTATTTTAATCGACCTGATGGTACTAAAGCAGATATACCATCTACGATAAAGATATATAGTGAAGCTGGTTATGATGTACTTGATATGAATTTTCATGACTGTGCAATGTTTGAAACTCCAATGTGGGGTAAGGACTGGAAATCATATGTAGAGAAAATAAAAAATGAGGCAGATAAATACGGCATTGAGTTCTCTCAGTCACACTCTCATTTCTATAACTATTGCGAAGAACAAAGCGAAGATAGTTTATGGCGTGAAGAGCAAATAAGAAGAGATATAATCGGTTCTGAAATGCTAGGAGTAAAATGGGTTGTCATTCATGCTGCAACCGATTGGAATAGTGTTACACAACAAAAATCATCAAAACTGAAGGGAATAGAATACTTCAGACGACTTTCTGATTTTGCAGGGAAACATAATGTAGGTATAGCTATTGAAAACCTGTGGGAAATGAATATAGCTCCAAAAAGAAGGTATTGTTCCTTTGCTGAAGAACTCGTTGACTTAGTTGATTCCATCGATTCAGAGAATGTTGGAATATGCTGGGACTTTGAACATAGTGCAATTATGAAACAGAATCAGATAGATGCTTTAAAACTTGTTGGAGATAGATTAAAGGCCACACATATATCTGATTATTATGACAAAGTTTATGACCATGTACTTCCTTACAACGGAATATCAGATGTGGATGATATGTTGAAGAGTATCGCCCAACTTGATTATGAAGGAGATTTTACCTTCGAAACTCATCGGCACACCATGAGACTACCTGATGAGTTGGTACTTCCCGCCATTAGATATAGCAGAGAATTAGGTGAATATTTGATTGATAGATGCAACAAATTTAAAGAGGGTTTAATAATATGAGCGATGAATTTTCTAATGCAATGAGAGACCAGGTATTTTCTTTACCTGAATTAATGAGAAGTCAGTATAGTGATCTAGAACCTAAGACAAGGACAGTTTTGACTACTCCAGAAATCTTTGATATTCAACACATTATTCTTGTAGGCCTTGGTGATTCTTATGCTGCATGCCTTGCTATGAAACCAATATTCGAGTCACTTACAGGAAAAAGGACTGAATGCTTAAATGCTTTGGATCTTTCCAGATTCTATGAAAAGAAGTTTCTTGGAGGGGCTCCACATGATCCACTTGTAATAGCAGTAAGTAACTCTGGAAAAGTAGCACGTATGGGTGAAGCATTAATGAGAGTGCGAAAGTATGGTGCATTTGTTCTTGGCGTAACAGGAAATGACCAGGCTATTCTCGCTCAGAATAGCGATAGAATTCTTAAGCTTGATATTCCAAAGTATCCTTCAGCTCCAGGTACAAGAAGTTATATGGTATCATTAATGGCTCTACTACTTCTTGCAATTAGAATAGGTGAAGTAAGAGGTAGATATACAATGGATACAGCAAAAGCATATCGAAAAGATATTCTTGCTCAGGCTGATAAACTGGAAGAAATGCTACCTCAGATGGATTCTGATATTCTCTCTATTGCTAAAGAATGGAAGGATATGCATCACTTTGACTTTGTTGGTGCAGGCTTTGATTACGCTACAGCATGGTTTGGCAAGGCGAAGGCTTTTGAAGCTACAGGAGATTTTGCTACAGATACAAACATGGAAGAGTGGTTACATCTTAATTTCTTTATGAAAAATGTTTCTGAGATAGCTACGATTCTTATTGCCAATACAAAGAACCCTGCTTTATCAAGATGTAAAGAGACAATTAATTATGCAAAGCAACTTGGTAGACCGATGTTTGTTATAACAGATGGTTCTAAAGATGATTTCGGAGTAGATACCACATATATACAAGTACCGTCAACAAGTTTTGCTTATACTATGCCTTTGACTCAATTTGTACCTATCTGTCTTTTATTTGGTTATTTTATGGCAATGAGAGGTGAAAGAGCAGGTAGAGGTTGCACCGGACCTTGGAGCTTTAGCAAGGATGCCGCTTGTGTACGTCAAAGTGAAATAGTTGTTCTCTAATTGGAGGAAATATGTTTAAGAAGTTTAATATAGAAACAAAGTTTAATGATGTAATCAATATCACGGAAGATGTAAAGAATTGTGTAAAAGAGAGTGGAGTACAGGAAGGAATTTGTGTTGTTTATAATCCACATACAACAGCTTCTCTTGCTGTAACTTCTTTCTGGGATCCTGCAGGTTTTGAAGATCTGCAAGATGAGATATGTCGTCTTATTCCTACAAAAGTAGATTTTAAGCATCAACATGATACACCTCAGGATGCTGCAGGACATGTAAAGAGTGCAATAGTTGGTATTAGCCAGACTTTTATTATTCATGAAGGTAAGCTTGTCTTAGGAGGATCACAAGGCATATTCTTCCTTGAATTTGATGGCCCAAGAAAAAGACAGTTTATTGTAAAAGTTGCAGAGGGCTGATATGGATAGAAAGAAAGTAATACTTGATTGTGACCCAGGTATGGATGATTCAATGGCTATTGTTATGGCTGCCAAATCTGATAAAATCGATTTGTTGGCTGTAACAACCGTCAATGGAAATTATCCTGCTGTAGTCACAGCAAAAAATGCTAGAAAGATATTGGAGCTTATTGATCGCCGAGATATTCCAGTTGCTATGGGTATGTCGGAGCCAATGGTAAGACCTGTGGCAAAGGATCCTTTTACTCATGGTACAGATGGACTTGCCAATGCAAATCTCCCTGAACCGACCATGGAGCTTGAACAAAGACATGCAGTCAATTTAATTATTGATACAATAAAGAAATATCCTCATGAAGTAACTCTAATATGTACTGCTCCTCTTTCAAATATTGGTATGGCTTTTAAAATGGCTCCTGAAATCAAGCCTCTTGTAAAAGAGATAATTGCCATCAGTGGTGCATTTGGTCTTAATCAAGCTTCCTTTTTAAATGCTACTGGAGATACACCACAAAGTGAATGGAATGTGTATGTTGATCCTGAGGCTTCTAAGATTGTATATGAAAGCGGAGTTCCATTTAAGGCAATAGGTCTCGATATTGCTACATATTTCAATGTTGATTTTACAGATAACGATGTATCTCTTTTTGAGTCATCTGAAAAAAAAGAAGCTAACTTCATTGCCAATGCAATTAACTTTGTAAAAGGGAATGGGTATGGAGCATATTGTACATGCATAGACTGTATGGCAGTTGCATATGCAATAGATGAAAACCTAGTAAGATTTAAGAAAGCATTGGTTTCTGTAATTACAGATGATGGTCCATGTTTAGGAATGACTGTTAGGGATGGTAGACATCACCATATATGGAAGAATCTGCCTGAAATAGATATTGCAGTAGATGCAGACTACAGAGGTTTTCTCAATATGCTGAGAGATTTACTTTTGAAATAGGATCATAAAAATGTACCAATATAATAATGAAGCTTTATATATTGCCGGACCAGAATGTTTCTATCAGAATGGCTATGAGTTATGGTGGGCACAGAGAAAACTTGCAGAGTATTATGGAATTCCTGTAGTTCTACCAACTTCTACAGAACTAAAGCTAAATAATAGTGACCTAAGATTGAATGCCAAAGAAATATTTGATGACCTTATATTTCAAGTTGGAAAAACCACAGCTATTATAGCGGATTTAGAATTCTTCAGAGGTTCTGAGCCTGATGGTGGAACGATTTTTGAAATGGGCTGGATTTGGCAGAAAGGTGGTAGAGTATATGGATATACTCGTGATAAACGATTAATGGCTGAAAAGAACCAACTAGCTTATTTATGTAATGGTGAGATAATTGATCAAGATAAACGAGTATTACCTTATTCTGATTTACCTTTCTGTCCAAGTATAATGGCTTCTTCAAAGATTATTGAGGGTGATTTTAAAGATGCTCTGAAACTCTACTTGTTGGATCTTGAAGAAGAAAGAAAAGGACATGAAACCAAAAGTAGGGTAGTGCCAGAACAGAAAAGAATCTTAAATAGAGTATATATAGCTTCATCTAAGCGCTATAACTCTAACTATGATATATATAAAGAAAAAGTTAGAGAAGAATATAAAAATGCTGGATATGAAGCCGTATTTCCAGGGGATTTGTTAGTTGAATTCAATTCAGAAGATCCTTTAAGAAAAGCTCAATTGGTTTTTGAAAACAATATGTCTCTTCTTCTTTCATCATCTTATATTGTCGCAGACTTAAATAATTTTCATGGTTTTGAACCAAACAATGATGTTTCATTTGAGTGTGGAGTAGCATGGGGTAGGGGAATAAAGTGTTTCGGCTTTATGGATGATACAAGGATAATGAAAGAAAGAATACCACATTATCCTGAAGATAAAGGCGGTAGAGATTGGTGTGGAAACGTTGTTGAAAATTTTAACCTTCCTATTAATCTTATGTTCTCAACATATTTTCATATAGTACAAGGCACAACCAGTGAAGTATTAAGGATACTTGCTGATAAGTAATATTCAAATTGTTTTTCTTCTTGACATTGTCAGTTTCTGTTAGATAACTAGCTGCATTATATCAAAAGGTGACTGGCAGTGTCTTTTATTAATGACTAATATAAATGAATCTTTCTAATGATAAAAAACGTATTTTATTATCATAAGGAGATAAACTATGATATCCTTCATTTTGACGAAGAACAAGCTACAGAGGCTATGGTATTCTTACTAGGCAAGAGCGGTGGAAGCATGAATTATATGAAGGCAATCAAAATGCTTTATCTTGCAGATAGAGATTCATTGTCTATGGGGCATAACTCTATTACTACAGACTCATATAAGTCATTACCAAGAGGACCAGTTACTTCTAATATACTTGATTGTATTAGATGGAATGTTGGTGAAGAATGGAACGAACATATAAGAACTAATGGATAGTTTATTGAAATATATAAAGATGTCAAAAGTTTTGAAAAGCTTTCCAGATATGATATGGAGACTATTGATGCTGAATACGAGAAATATAAAGATTATACACCTTGGGAGCTTGTAGACTATTGTCATACTCTTGGTGAATGGGAAGATCCTCATGGGTCTTCAATCCCATTATCAATAGAATCTATAATTGATAATTCGGTAGGTGAAGATCGAAAATCTATAATATTGAACGAGCTTTTAGAATGCTCTTTAATTCAAAAGAATAACTATAAACTTGAAAAAAGGCTTTATTAAATGGATGTTGGAGATATTTACCTTATGGATTATCCATATCCATCTAAAAAGCATTACCATATTGTAGTAGCAGACATAGAATCCAATGGCATTGTAGTTTTAGCCTTTATCATCTCGCTCTATAAAAATTGGGTTTAATTTTGATGATGCCTGTATACTTAAAGAAGGCGACTAGCCAGTATATAGGTAGATGTGATGATAGGATTCTTGACAAGATTATTAGTGGAGCAAAAATATCAAAATATACAAAACCTTCCATGCTTAAATACTTCAAAGAATAAAAGTGTAATCAATTAAGGATTTGTTTTTAGTATTATAGATCCTTTAGATTAATGTTGGTTACAAACTCTCAGTGGGACAGAAACATGTGTTTTTATTGTCTTCAGATGAACCTATTTCAAACTCTTTGTGGGATAAGGGCTGTTCGGTAGTGTTTTTCGATTTACAACTCTGGTGGGATAGAATCCTACCATTTAGTTGTCTTCTTAAGATTCAGAATCGATTTACACAAGTATATTCTTAAGTATTAGTTCTGTAGCGAGTGTAAAGACAAAAAGGATGCTTCTTATGACAGCATTGTGATTCCTGAAAACAAATAAGGAGAAACTCGGACTGGATGACACTTATGTTAGCGTGTGGGTAAACCTCGAGATGATGATGCTCTAGAGTTGTCAAGCAGCTACATAAAATCAGAAGCAAAAAGGGCACAAATCATACCCAAAACCAGGCATTATCCCAGGGAGAGTTGTCTTATCCCAACAAGAGTTGTAAATCAATAATTAAAGCTTGAAAAGAGACTAAATAGTATTTCTAATTGACAGAATATATATTATATCTAATTTAGATAATAATTAATTTTATTGAAATCAAATACTACAACTTATACTATTAACTAAAGGAAAGAATCTTTAATGGATAAATATGATGCCATAATCGTTGGTGCAGGTAACTCTGGACTAGTCGCAGCTTTAGAGTTAAGAAACAGAGGTTTAAAGACTCTTATAATCGAAAAGAATAACTATCCCGGAGGTTGTGCTACATCCTTTGTGAGGGGTAGATTTGAAATCGAACCATCTCTTCACGAATTATGTGGTATTGGTGATGCTAAAGATATTGGTAGCGTCAAAGAGATCTTTGATGAGTTTGGTATTGATTGTCCGTTAATTAAGATCAATGACTGTTTTAGGGCTATTGGTACATATTCTGATGGTACGTTCTATGATATTACTCTACCAAATGGAAAAGAAGCATTTATAAATAAAATGGAAGAATATGTTCCTGGATCTAAAGAAAAGATTATTCTCCTATTCTCTATAATGGAAGAGATTAAGAATGGGCTGGATTATATTTCTGCCAATAAGAAATATAGTATTCTTCATCTTATCAAGAATTATCCAAGAATGTTGACTTTAGGTTCTTACTCCGTCAAAGAAGTTTATGATGCAATATCTCTTCCTTTAAAAGCACAAGAGATTCTTTCTCTTTATTGGTCATATCTTGGAGTTAAAGTAGATGAATTAAATTTTGTACACTACTCTTCCATGCTGAATTTATATATTACTTATCCTATATATATACCAAAGCATACAAGTCACTATATGTCGTCTCTACTTTTAGATAAATATCAGAAGATAGGTGGAGATATATGGTTCGGTGTTAAAGCTGAGAAGTTTATTTTTGAAAACAAGGCAGTAACTGGAGTAAGAACAGATCATGGAGATATATATGCTCCTCTTATTTTCCCTGATATAAAGAGCGATATAATATACGGGAAGATGATGCCTCATAATCTTGTTCCTGAGAGACAGATAAAACTGATGAATGCCAGAAAAGATAGCTATGCAGGTATACTTTCCACCGTTTATTTATGTCTTGATGCTGATAAAGATGAATTAGGTTTTAAAGATTACTCTATCATATTCTCAGGAAATACGAATGTAAAAAATAAGGCTTTTATGCTCTATGACTATGTAATATTTCTTTGTTATAACGTTGCAGATCCTGATTTTTCTCCAAAGGGTACATCAGTTGTATCTTTTACTTTCTTTGCTGATTCTAAATATTTTGAAGAAGTAGATGAAGAAACATACTTTAAAACAAAAACAGAAATAGGATCATTGATGATTGATCTCTTAAAGAGAAAATTGAATATCGATATATCAAACCATATAGAAGAAGTAGAAGTAGCAACTCCATGGACATTCTCCAGGTATATTAATTCTCCTAAAGGATCTGTCTATGGCCATGAAACTAGGGATTGGGATAACATTGTCGCTCGAACTTTAAATATTGAAAGTGATTATTCTATTCCTGGTCTATACCCTATTGGCTGTGATACCACTAAAGGAGACGGATATGCACCTACATATATGGTTGGAAAAGATATAGCAGACTTGGCTTTAGAAAGGATAAAGAGCAATGAGTAAAATGGTTAAAGTTGGTAAGAACGTTTTTAAAGATATGCTAAAATTCAAAAATCTAGGAAAGACGAGAGACGATATCATACATTCTAACTCTTCAGACTTTAGAAATGATAGTGATCCTATCTCTGAAAAAGCAGATCATCTTCATCCAAATCTTTTAAAAGTAAGAGTAACTGATATTATTCCTCGTTACGATGCAAAGGAATTTGTGCTTTCTAGCCTTGATGACTCTCCCCTTCCCTTCTTCAGAGCTGGCAGTTATATATCAATTAAAACAAAGATAGGAGAGTCTATTACTTCAAGACCATATTCTATCTGTTCTAGTCCAAAGCTAGCATTGGAAGGAAAGTATTCAGTTATGATCGAAGACTATCCAGCTGGTTTTGTAGCCCCATATCTATATAAGAATCTAAAGATTGGTGACGAGATTAATATATCTTCTCCTATGGGTACTTTCTATTATGAGCCACTGAGAGATAAAAATCATGTTATTGCGCTTGCAGGTGGAAGTGGCGTAACGCCTTTTATTTCTATGGCTTATGCCATAAGAGATAAAATAGAAGACTTTAATTTGACTCTAGTTTATGGAAGTAGGACAACTGATTCAATTTACTTTAAAAAAGAACTAGATGAAGTGATAAAAGAAACAGATAAAGTAAAAGTCGTTCATGTATTATCTGATGACAAAATAGATGGCTATGAATATGGTTTTATCACTTCAGAAATAATCAAAAAATATACTCCTCTTGAGAATTATTCTGTCTTTGCATGTGGGCCTGGAAGCTTCTATGCTTTTATGAAAGAAGATATAAAAAAGCTTCAACTACCAAAGAGACAGATAAGATTTGAAATGGAGGCTGTAGGAAGAGATTTTTCTAAGGATCCAAATTATCCTAGAGAAAGTAAAGATTGTATTTATAAAGGTATTATAAAACAAGGTGCAAGGGAATACAAAATAGACATAAGAGGTGATGAACCCATTCTTTGCTCTATTGAAAGAGCTGGTATAAAGGCACAGTCTTCTTGTCGCTCCGGTGTTTGCGGATGGTGTAGAACCAGAGTCGTTAAAGGTGAAACATATAATCCAGAGAAGAATGAAAATAGACGCAAGGGTGATATTATCTTAGGTTTTATACATCCTTGTGCTTCTTTCGCTCTGTCTGATTTAGTTTTGGAGATAGCTGAAGATTATTAGTCTAAGTTGAATGAGAATAATTCCTTAGAAATTTTCGTGTTCCAGATATTGGTATATTCTGTGAATGAAAATGTTACTGCAGCATACAGTACCACTTCTACTGGACTAGTGTAATCATTAACTAGTTCCTCGCCCTCTTTTATGTCGGATAAAGAGGTAAACTTTTCTCCAAAGCTACGATGGAGTTCTCTCTGTGCAAGAAGACTATTGTTCTCATCAAATATTTTGAGTAGTAAGCCATTCTCTTCCGAGAAATCAAAGCCAAGCCTCAATTCCCCGTCTATGAAGTAATCATTGGAGATGATACTTTCGTTACCATAGAATTGAAATAAACCATAAGTAGTATCACCACTCTTGTATTCAATAATTGGATTACCATCGACTTTTGATCCTGTTATAGGATTGCAGTAAGGATAATTACAAAAGGAATTATTAAATGCAGACAGAAGTGATGAATAACTGGATGAGTTAGTACTGCTTCTAATGACATAGAACAAGTTGACTTCAGGTGAATAATACAAATTATTCTCTTCTGCTTTAAGATATGGAGATTTTATTACAATAGTTGCTTTGTTGTTATTTGTATCAGTAATAAAAGAAACCGAACCTTCATCAGGAACAAACATATTTGGAATGCCACAAGATGAAAGAAAAAAGAGGGTAAGCAAAGTAAGAAACAAGAATTTTCCTTTCTTCACTGATTACCCTCCCTATATGGAATGAAAACCAAAAAATATTAGTTAAGCTGAGCTATTCTAGACTGAGCAAGCTTAGCATATTCTGAGCCATAATCTCCGAATTCACCGACAAGCTGTTCATAAATAGAAATAGCAAGCGCCTTATCTGTATCTTCTGTCAATCTAGCTGCATTAAAAAGAGCACGAGATGAATACAAGCTATCGAGACCATACTCATCAAAGAATGCATTGTATACATCTTTTGCAGAGTTTTTGTCTCCGTTCTCTTCAAGAGCCGCTGCCATACTCATAAGTGCAACTTCTCTCAAGAAAGTCTTCTTCTGTCCGTCTGCTACTTTCTTATATAACTCGATAGCTTTTGAATAATCACCATCTTCGTATGCCAAATCAGCAAGAATCATTGCAGCCTTAGCGCCTGGATACTTCTTGACTCCCTTTGCCATCAATGCTTCTGCATCAGAGACAAGAGCTGTCTTAGCACTATCGTAACCCTCAGCATCTGAATCCATTGTTGTATACTCAGAGTACTGTGCTGTCAAAGCATCAAGCTTTTCATAAGTTTTGTTATTTGAAGTATTAACAACTACAGTAACAATGGAAACTATAACAATAACTGCAACTACAGCAGAAACAATAATTGTCAAAAGCTTACCATGCTTACTTAACCATCCATTGGTTTTGTTAACCAATTTCTCGGCTGCTGTGAGCTGTACTTCCTTATCGTTCTTCTTTGCCATTTCTCATCCTTTGAGAAAGCGGAGAGTATATTCTCCGCTTCCCCTACTCTCTGTTATAAGACCTTATTTCTTTAAAAGGTCTGCAAAAGGATTGTAAGAGTCGTCGTCATCCTTTGTCTCAGCCATATACTTGGCCATCTCAGATTCCTGACTTCTCTTAATCATTTCTCTGATTGAGAGAGAAAGCTTCTGCTTAGCGGAATCTACATCGATTACCATGGCTGTGATTGGCTGACCAACCTTCTCTTTATAGCTTTCAAGAACGGCATCTGTATACTGTTCGTCTGGACCAACAAGATTGTTCTTTCCAATAAGACCTTCGATATCACCGATGACCTTAACAAAGACACCAAACTCTGTAACAGAAGAAACTGTACCAGTAATTGTTGAGAACTTTGGATAATCCTTCTTAAGTGTCTGCCAAGGGTTACCTTCAAGCTGCTTTACAGAGAGCTTAATTCTTCTATTAGCTGGCTCAACTTTTGTAACGACTACTTCGATTGTATCACCTTCCTTGCAGAACTGATCCATACTCTTGATCTTCTTTGTCCAAGAGATGTCATCAATATGCAAGAAACCATCGATACCCTCTTCGAGATTTACGAAAGCACCGCTGTTTGTAACTTTGACAACTGGTCCGGAAATAACCTTACCAACAGGATATCTTTCTTCGATTGTATCCCAAGGATTTTCTTCAAGCTGCTTGAGACCAAGAGAAACTCTCTTGCTGTCCAAATCCCAGCCAAGAATCTTTGCTTCGACAACATCACCAATGTTGACAATTTCTTTAGGGTTGGTAATTCTCTTTGTCCAAGAAAGTTCGGAGATGTGAGCAAGACCTTCGATACCAGGTTCAATTTCGATAAATACACCGAAGTTAGCAATCTTTGTAACAGGTCTCTTTACAACATCACCAATGTGATACTTCTGGTCGAATGTTGACCATGGATCTGGTTCCATTGCCTTCAAGGAAAGATTGATCTTCTGTGTCTCAGGATCAATGTTGATAAGCTTAAGCTGAACGATCTGACCCTTCTTTACGAAATCTTTTGGTCTTGTTACATGGCCCCAAGACATATCGTTGATGTGGAGAAGTCCATCAAATCCACCAAGATCGATGAAAGCACCGAATGATGTAAATGACTTGACAACACCCTGAACGATATCGCCTACGTGAGCTGCTTCAAAGAATTTCTGTCTGTTTTCTTTAATCTTGTTCTCAAGATACTCTCTTCTTGAGACAACGCTCTTAAGCTTTGTTCCGTTATGGAACTTGTCGATGATGAAGTAGTCTGTCTTTCCGACAAGAGTTTCAGGATCTTCAACTCTGACTACATCTGCCTTTGATAATGGGCAGAATCCCTTATAATCTGCTCCGAGATCAACTTCATAGCCACCCTTGATGACTTTGACGAACTTACCAAGAACTGGTGTTCTGTCTTCAGCAGCCTTCTTGAGTACTTCAGTTCTCTCTTTGGCTTCAGCTCTTTTCTTTGATACAACAACCTGTCCGCGACCATTGTCAAGCTTAAGGATTGTGAGGGCGACTTTGTCTCCAATTTTTGGGAGTTCGATGAACTCATCTACTGGGACCTGACCCTCAGACTTATAGCCGATGTCCACGAGGACAGTCTCGTCATTTGTCTGTACTACAGTACCGGTTACGATCTGACCGACTTCTAATTCCGGAATTGACATAAGATGCTGTTCCATGTATGACTGCATCACTGTTTCCTTTTCCATTCCACTTTCTCCTACAACTAAATTACCACGCTTAATGCTTTTGCATAGCACTGTAAACTTTCTCACAAACGCCATCTATAGTCAAGTTGGTGGTATCTACATATATGGCATTTTCTGCGATTTTCAAAGCGCCAACTGGCTTTTCTTTATCGTTCTTGTCTCTCTTGAGTATTCCTTCCAACACTTCCTCGTATTTCAGCTCCGGCTGTTCCATGAGTCTTCGTTTTGCTCTTATTTCTGGAGAAGCGTCAAAATAAAACTTATACTCTGCATTTGGGAATATTACAGTAGTAGTATCCCTACCCTCTGTAACGATATTCATGTTTCCAGCAAGCTTTCTGACTTCATCTGTAACTTTCTCTCTCAGCCTAGGATCAGAAGAGACAGGAGAAGCATATTTATCTACAAGAGGTGTATGAAGCCGAGACTCAGCGTTGATACCATTGATGCAGATGTTTCCGTTTTCAACAGTGATGACTGTATCTTTTGCAGTTTCAAGTACACTATCTCTATCTAGAGGATCCAGGTTCTTATCCAGCTGTGCCAATGTATATGCTCTATAAAAAGAACCGGTATTTAGAAAATACCATCCAAGGTCTGATGCTATTTTTCTTGCTATTGTGCTTTTGCCACTTCCTGCAGGTCCATCAATTGCAATAACCATCACTTATCTCCCTTTTTGATGCTTTTCTTTTCAAGGACCACTCTTCTAGTCTTCTTTGGGTTGACTTCTCTTGAGTTTTTCTTTCCTGTCAAAAGGCCGTTGATTTCTTCCGCCTTAAGATTTCTCCACTCACCCACTTCCAAGTCGCCAAGCTCGACGCATCCGATTCTGATTCTTGTAAGACTCTTTACATCATAATCAAGGTAGTTGAAGATTTTTCTTATCTCTCTATTCTTGCCTTCGGTAAGTGTCACTCTGATAAACTGCTTGGTCCTTGGAACAAGGTCATATCTTTTGATTCTGTATGGTGTAGGTAAATCGATGTAGATTCCATCTAAAGCTTTATTTAAGTCATCAAAGTCAATTGGACGGTTGAGCTTTACAAGATATTCTTTTTCCACTTCATATCTAGGATGCATCATTGCATTAGCAAAGTCTCCGTCATTTGTAAATAAAATGAGACCATTGGACTCTTTGTCCAAGCGACCAACATTAAATAGAAGATTATTGTCCCTCATACCTATAAGGTCTCTGGCATACTTATCTTCATTTGGATCATAGTTGGTACACACATATCCTTTTGGTTTATTCAATGCTATATAATATAGCTTGTCATTCAGCTCAATGGTATCGCCATCCACCTGGACTATATCATCCTCATTTACTTTGACACCCATTTCCCTGACAGTCTTATTATTGACCATGACTCTGCCACTTGCTATCAGCTCTTCACTTCCTCTTCTACTGGCAACGCCACACTTTGCCATATATGCTTGTAGTCTCATTGGAAACATTGAATCTTTTTCCATATCAGAATAGTTCTCCTTCATTTTCTTTCGTAAACTTCAATCTATCCGCCTCGCTGAGCTTAGGAAGTTCAGATATACTCTTCAATTTAAACTCATATAGGAATTTTCTTGTAGTGCAATACAAACAAGGATGACCTGGCTTGTCAGCTCTTCCGTTTACTTTTATATAATCCCTCTCTCTGAGAAGTCTTACAATTGAATCTGACTGAATTCCACGTATTTTGTCAATCTCGGACCTGGTTATAGGTTGAGAATATGCAACAATACTCAGAGTCTCCAAAGCAGCTCTGGATAGTCTTTTATCTACCTTTCGACCATAACTCTGTCTTAGTTTTGGATATAACTCAGTTACAGGCTGGAATGAATATAAGTCCTCTTCACAGAGAAGCATCATACCTGAGTTTCTGGCTTTGTAGTGTTCATCCAATTCTCTTAGTCCATCCACAACATCATCTTTCCCCAGTGAAGTAAGGGACATAATCCTATCAATGGAAAGAGGTGTATTTTCTATAAAGAGAATAACTTCAATTAGTTTTCCGTTCTCACTTAAAGCTTCAATTTCACTCATCGTCGTCATCCTCGTCATCGTCAAAATCAAGAACTTCTTCTTCCCCTGTAAACTCATCGATTATTTCAGGTTCTTCGTCTTTCTTTCTCTCTTCAGCCTTCTTTTCCACTAGGTCTTCAAGCCTCATTTCAGCGTCTCTGGATAGAATTGTAAAGTCCTCAGGATCCTCCAGGTCTTCTTTTTCATAAATATCGGCTTCTCTATCATATTCGTCAACCATTCTTGGATCCCAGTCTTGAGGACGTTTATGAATATAGATGGTGCCATATTGCTTTTCTTGTCTGAAAAGGATCGTATGATCTTTAGCAGCTTCAAGAATACTAAGAAAAGAACAAATGATGTGAAGGGGATTTGAATAATCAACAATCAAGTCCTCAATTTGTATCTCTTCTTTTTCATCCAAAAGCTCCATCATCAAGGCTCTTTTTTCTTTTATAGATACCGGTTGATAAATATTGAAGATCTTTGAAGGAGGAGTCTTCTTCAATATATCAGAAAAAGTCCGGGAAATGTCTTCGAGTGTTACACCTTGGAATAAGTCTTTGTCTTCAAAAGGAATAGCAAAGAAGTTCTCAGGCCTGGATATATATAGTCGCCCAGACTTGTCTTGGCCTGTCAGAAGATCAGTATATTTTTTATATTTCTGATAATCGATAAGACGATCTACAAGATCTTGTCTTGGGTCTTCATATTCTTCATCTAGCTCGGTTTCATGAGGCAGTAACAGTCTACTTTTAATGTATAAGAGTTCTGCAGCCATTCTATAGAAGTCTGCCAAGTCATCTATCTCTGTGCTATGGGAAGAAATATAAGAGAGAAACTGCTCTGTAATAAGGGAAATAGGAATATCATAGATGTTTGCATCGTTTTTGCTGATAAGAAAAAGGAGAAGGTCCAAAGGCCCGTCGAAATCCTTCTTGTCTTCAAGGATTCCAGGCACATGGAATGACTGCTTCTCCTTTTTATCTAATAAAACATCAAATGAATCTGCCATACTGTGATTATACAGAATCGGCCGATGTCACTCAACCTTAACATCCTCACTCTTTTCTTTCTGCGGGAAGAGTATTTCTCTTACAGCAGCATCAAGTTCGTTCTGGAAATCCACATTGTTCTGGAGATACTCCAGGGTCTTATCTCTACCCTGCCCGATTTTCTCTCCTTTATATGAATACCAGGCTCCAGCTTTCTCAATGAGATTGCATTTGATTGCAGCATCCAACAAGGATCCCATCTTTGAAATACCTGTACCGAACATTAAGTCTATTTCACACTTCTTGAAAGGTGGAGCCACTTTGTTCTTTACAATCTTGACTCTGACTCTGTTTCCTGTTAATTCGTCCTGATTCTTTCCGATGGACTCGATTCTTCTTACATCCATTCTCACTGATGCATAGAACTTAAGTGCGTTACCACCAGTGGTGGTTTCAGGGTTGCCGAACATCACACCGATCTTCATTCTTATCTGGTTGATAAAAATAATGGTCGTATTGCTCTTTGCAAGGATTCCAGTAAGCTTTCTAAGAGCCTGAGACATTAGTCGAGCCTGTAATCCCACATGACTGTCTCCCATATCGCCTTCGATTTCAGCCTGAGGAGTAAGTGCTGCAACAGAATCCACGACGATTATGTCGATGGCGCCTGATCGAACAAGACGCTCAGTTATTTCAAGGGCCTGCTCTCCGTTATCCGGCTGGCTGATCCAAAGATCGTCGATGTTGACACCAAGATTCTTTGCATAAGTAGGATCCAATGCATGCTCAGCATCTATAAATGCTGCAATGCCACCCTTTTTCTGACATTCTGCAATAGCATGAAGAGCAAGTGTGGTCTTACCTGATGATTCAGGGCCATAGATTTCTATGATTCTTCCTTTTGGGTATCCACCTACACCTAAAGCCTCATCAAGGAGAATTGAGCCTGATGGGATGATATCTACGTCAAGAACATCCTTGTTATCACCCAGTTTCATCAAACTGCCTTTTCCGAATTCTTTGTCAATCTGGAGCCTTGCAGCTTCCAACGCTTCTTTTTTTCCGTCAGTCAAATCTGACGCAGTGGTATTTTTTGCCATAATTATTTATTCCTTCATTTAATATAACGCAATTTTAAGAAAAACTGACGAATTTTACTGGAAATTATCTCCATTTAGCTCCCAAATAAAGGTCTGAGGCCCCATATTTATATAAGAAACCTCCATATGTGCGCCAAATTCCCCTTCTCCTACTTCAATGCCTTTTCCTTTCAGATAGTCTATGGCTTTGTAGTAAAGAGCTTTGGCCCTATCTGGAGCTTCTGCGTTGTCGAAAGAAGGTCTGTTCCCTTTTTTTAAACTTGCTGCAAGAGTAAACTGACTGATGAATAGAATCTCCTTACTTTTATCCATTATAGAGAAATTGGCTCTCTCATTTTCATCTCTGTAGAGTCTCAGCTTGATTATCTTATCTAGAAACTGAGGAATCATAGACTCCTTGTCCCCCTTTTCTACACAGAAATAGACAAGAAGCCCCTCTTTAATTTCTCCTGTAACTCTATTCTCTACTGAGCATTTAGCATTTTTTACAGCTTGGATTACAGCTTTCATAAGGAATTGATAATCTCCTGAACAAAAGATTTTTTATCAGCTTCCTTAAAGAAAGCAGTACCCATTACAGCAAGAGTAACGCCTCTGTCATAACAAAGCTTCACAGTTTCTCTATTTATGCCCCCATCAACTTCAATCTGGTAACTAAAGCCCTCTTCTTCCCTTCTCATATCAAGCTCTTGGATTTTCTTAAGAGTTGAAGGAATAAACTTCTGCCCACCCCATCCTGGGTTTACAGTCATAACGAGAACCAAGTCTACTTCATCCAAGACTGCTTCCAGTAGAGAGACAGGAGTACCTGGATTAATTGCAACACCACAAGATACTCCTGCCTTTTTTATCATAGATAAGCATCTCTCCAAATGGTTGGTGGCCTCAGCATGGACTGTTATTATGTCGCTTCCTGCATCTATAAATGATTCAATCATTCTTTCAGGCTTTTCGATCATAAGGTGTGTATCGAAAATAAGGTCACTGTCTTTTTTTAAATCTTTAATAAACTTAGGTCCGAATGTAATATCTGGAACAAATTGTCCATCCATGACATCTAAATGTACATAGTTACATCCTGAATCTGAAATGCATGTCAGGGCTTCAGCAGCTCTGGAGAAATCTGAAGCTAATACCGATGGTGAAATAGATAACTCGTTTCTTCTCATACTGACATTATATTTTGCACTTCGTTTGTCCGCAATATGTGTAATAAAAGAGTGAAAAAAACAAATGTTTGATTTTTTGTCATTTTATGCTATATTTACTTTAGAAAACAAAATTAAACGAGACAATGTACCGAGCAGTATCATCTGCCCGGGTTTTCTTTTCGTCAAAGATTACATTGTCTTTGGAGGCATTATGATTGACTTGAAGTCACTTCTTTCTGAAGAAAAAGCTTTAGGAAAAAATCCATATTTTTCATACAAGGTCTCAACATTGGAAGAGATCAACTCTGAGATTCTGCAGATGAAAAAAGTTGAGGCAAAAGAGAGCCTCAGACAAGATGCCATTACAATGGAATATGAGAACCCAGAATCTATTGTCCTAACATTTGTTGCAGGAAGAATTAATCTTTTGATGAATCCACATGAAGCACAGGTGAGACTTAACAATCTTATGAATACATTTCATGAGAAGAGGAATTATACTTGTGCCGAGTATATCGCATCTATTATTCTGGAAGCTGGTGATTCTCAGGATGCCTTGATAGTACTGGGAGAAATTGCCAAGAGTAATGGCGAAGACGATAAAATGTGGTCTTACTATGAAAGATATGTAAGATGTAATAGTAAGGACACAGATTATATAGCAAAGGTTGCTTCCAACTATGAGAAGATTGGTGACAAGAAGAATGCAAAAGTCTACTATCAGAGGACTCTTAATAGACTTCTATCTGCCAATGACAGCGTAAAGACTAGAGAGATTTTTAAGGCGCTTCTGGACAACGGAAGTAGCGACTTCTCTTTTTATTCAACTTACATTGCAAAGCTGGGAATCTCTTCATTGGCTCTAGATTTGTCTAAGATGCTTCTTTCATACCTCATGGAAATGAAGAATTCCTTTACTCCAGAAACAGCTCCATCCTCAAGAAGAAAGACTTTTGAGAATATTATCGATGTAGCAAGAAACATCCTTACTATCGATAAAGATGATGCAGAAACAAAAGAGCTGTTATCAAATATACTCAAGGAGAAGTATGGTTCTTCATCAAGATACAATGAAGTAAATAAAAAATTCGATGTTACAAAAGCAAGTGATCCTGTAAAGGCTCTTGAAGAGTTTGAGAAGAACATTGCTTATTCTAAGAATACTTTTGTTATCCAGAATGCTACCAAGAAAGTGGGTCTCATTACAGATGTGACTAAAGACGGTATCTTGAACGTCAAGTTCTCAAATAGACCTGGTGACGAGGTACAAATCAGTGTTGTAAACGCTATGGTTTCACTGAGGGCACTCTCTAACCAAGATATTAAGGCTATAAAGAAAGGTAAGAAAGCAGAAGTCATCAAGAATAAGATTTATAGTGAAGGTGGTTATGAATGGCTTTTGAAGACTCTTCTCTTCTCCAGTCAGAATAAGACAGCGACACTTAAAGAGATGAAAGATGAAGTAGTTCCTTCTATTCTTACAGACAAAGAATGGGACACTGTCTCCAAGACCATTAAGTCTATCGCGCTTATTGATCCATATATCGATGTAATCAATAAGTCTACTTATCACTTAAGGGACTACCCTTCCACTATGGAAGAAAGAACTTATGAGACATTCCTTGGATATAAAGACTTTGGTAAGCGTGTATCTACTCTTCTTGAAGCCAGCGAAATCGAGGGTATCGACTTGAAGTCAGACTCCTTCTTGGATATGGTCAGATATTTCTCCGATTATATCAAAGATGAGAAGAATGATATTCCTACAAGAATCGAGGCATTATTGGTCGTGGAAAGCATGGGAGAGAAAGGTGTACCTGTAGCATCCGAAGTATCTTTTGATGATCTCTATAAAAACTTGGATCTTAACCAGAAGAAGGAAGTCTATGAGAACCTAAGCTGCAAAGACAGCAAGAAGACCTATGTTGACCTTGTTTCCCAAACTGATAAGAATGCTTATGATGTTCTTGAGGCAATATTCCCAACTAATCCAACTAAAGAGTTGATGAGGAAAATGCAGAACGTAAACCCAAAGAAGTATCAGGCATATGTATCTCGTTGTCTCAACAACTACAAGGAAAACGGTATTGCCTTCGGAGCCTTCGTTGAGTCTGGTATCAAGGCTGAGGACTTGAAGAATGCAAAGATCAAGGAAGATGAATTTGTTTTGACTGAGCTTAATGCGCTCTCTTCTGTTTCAAGAGGCGTAGGAGTTGATGAAAGACAGATAAAGTCTCTTAGATCAGATCTTATTGAACGCAATAGACTTAAGTCCTTTATTTCCAGTGCAAAGGAGCCTGAACTTAAGATGATCGCTCCACACCTAGTATGGAACCAGGGGCTTTCATCGGATGAGAGAGAAACCTTCAAGGCTCAGATTCTTTCACGCTTCCCATCCTTTGATTTTAAGGAAAAACAGGAAGAAGAGGAGAAACCTGTTGAGATTTCTGTCCACAGAGGCTTTATGTGTACAAAGAAGAGCTTTGATAGAAAGCAAGCTGAGCTTATCGACATCAAGGAGAATCAGATTCCTCACACTCTTCACGAGATTAAGACAGCTAGAGAGCTTGGCGACCTCAGAGAGAACAGTGAGTACCAGTATGCAAAGGACCACAAAGTCTTCTTGGATAGGGAATATGAGAGACTTGCCAACGAGCTTAGCTCAGTCAAGATCATGAGTATGACTGATGTATTGGATGGTAGAGTTGGATTCGGTACAAAGGTTAGAATCCTGAATACTAAAGACAATAGTGAAATCACATATACATTCTTCGGTAGATGGGAAAGTGATCCAGACAATAACATCATCGATATCAACGCACCTATCGGTGAAGCTCTCATTAACCATCAAGTCGGTGAGACTGTAGATTATACTCTGGGTTCCAATTCCTTCTCTTATAAGATTCTATCTATAGAAAAAGTTGAGTTCTAATATAAAGCGGCCAAGCGGCCGCTTTATTAATCTTCTCTATTATAGAATCTTTTCAAGTATTCTTTCTTGAACTCTGTAAACCTATCTTCCCTGATCGCCTTTCTTATCCTCAATACAAAATCATAAAGATAGTGGAGATTATGCTCGGTAGCCAACATTCCACCTAGCATCTCATTGCACTTTATAAGGTGGTGCATATAACCAACACTGTAGTTACGGCAGGCAGTACAAGTACAACCTTCGACTATTGGTCCCTGGTTGAACTTATGTATGGCTTTCTTAAGCGTCAATAGTCCATCATCTGTATAAACCGCTCCGTTACGTGCTATACGTGTTGCAAGAACGCAGTCAAAAAGATCGATACCGTTTTCAACGCAATAAAGGATATAGTCGGGGCTACCTATTCCCATTACATATCTAGGTTTTTCTTCAGTAACATACTCTGCTGTATAAGACAAAGTATCCTTAAACTGGTTTCTATCCTCTCCAACACTTAATCCACCGATTGCAATACCAGGGAAATCCATTTCACTGAGAGTCAAGGCACTCTCTTTTCTAAGGTCTTCATAGAAGTTTCCTTGAACAATGCCGAATAGTTTTCCTCTGAATGACTCCCCTAACCTGTTTCTCTCTTCGATAGACCTCTCTGCCCAGCTCTTAGTAATCTTCCATGCGTCTTTTGCAGCCCTATGTTCAATTCCAGGAGGAGTACATACATCCAATACCATTGCAATATCAGAGCCAATGGTCTTCTGTATATCTACTACCTTTTCAGGAGTAAAAATATGCTTTGAGCCGTCTATATGTGACTGGAAAGTGACACCATTATCTTTAATTTTTCTGAGTCCCGATAGAGAGAATACTTGGAAGCCACCGCTATCTGTAAGTATATTTCCATTCCAATGAGAGAAGTTGTGTAAGCCACCATAACTCTCCAACACTTCTGTTCCTGGCCTAAGATACAAATGATAAGTATTTGCCAGGATAATCTGATATCCCATATCCTTAATCGTGTCGTGATAGATTCCTTTAACAGTACCATTCGTTCCTACAGGCATGAAAGCAGGCGTCTCTACATCTCCATGAGGAAGATGAACTATGCCAAGCCTTGCCTTGGAGTTCTTGTCTCTTTTAATCTCAGTAAATATTCCACTCATATAATTCTACCTAATCTGTCGATAATAAAGTTTATTATTAATGTTATTATAACAGGAAGCAATACAGAGAATATTGGTTGTATTGTTCCCTGATGAGCTGCAATAGAAAACACCATGTCAGAGACATAATAGACCACAGCTATACATAGAGACTCAATTATTGAAAATAGAAGTACATTCTTTTTCATAGAGTAACTCATAGTTGCAGCCACAGTCATTAATACAAATATAGAGAGTGGTGAGAAAACAGACCTAAGCCAATCTGTACACTTCTCCTGCCATGCCTGAGGAGATGTGTTCTTGAGCTTCTTTAAATATGAACTGGCTGCCCTAAAGCTCATGGTCTCTATATTTAAGTTCTCAGATTGAAAGAACTCAGGTTCAAGATTTAAGTCTTGTAGTGTAAGGGAAGGAAGAGTTGCTATTGTTACACCTGTTTCATCCATGTTATAACACTTGGCATTTGTGATAGTCCAAAAACCTCCTTCGTAAGTGCCTTCATCCCCCTCAATTCTACTCTTTATCTCGCCATTCTCAGTCTTCACAATGACAGGATCCAAGATTACTTTTTCACTTGAAATAAACCTTCTTGTGTATACAAGATATCCGTTATCATCTTTAAGAACTATATTTCTCGTATCATTACTACTACTAAGTCCAAAGAGCTCTTGTCCTAGAGTGTCGTGTTTAGCTATAAGAGGGTTTATTATCTTCTCTTTGGCACCGATTGCAAGAATAGAAATAATAAGAGCCAAAATTATTATTGGAAGAGCCAATCTCTTTTTTCCTAGGCCTGCATTTAAGAGTGCAATCCTTTCATTGTTTGCACTGAGCATGGAAAGAAAATATGTAGTGGCAAAAAGGAAAGCAAGGGATGAGACCATCATCAAATACTGAGGAACAGATAGCACTGCATACTCCAGTATGCTTTTGAAAGGAATAGAACCTGTCATGATGTTGTCCATTCTTCCAAAAAGTTCTACTGCAACGAGAATCAATGCAAATACAAGGATGGCAACGATACCAACTTTAATAATAGATTTAATGATGTACCTATCCAGAATCTTCACTATCTTGCCTTCCTGTATATGAATAGAAGTATAAACGCAATAAGCGTAATCAAGATATCAGGAGCCAAAATCAACAGATATGGACTGGTTGTTATATTGAATATCATTAATTGTGCACCAAAGAGCATATACCAATAAGCTACAGCCACAACAATTGCTACAGCAAATCCTGTCAATTTACCATGTTTTACTCTTACATTTGATAGAGGTAGGGTAATAAGAGTAAGGACTGTACATGCTATAGATAGTGCAATCTTTTTTGTCAACTCGCTTTTATAGTATTGACCATAAAAGTTTACAGGAAGGGATCCCAAGTATTTGTCTTGCAGTGACATTTGATAAACATTATCATCTATATAGTTTTGGTCTATACTTCCCTTTCCTGCTTTTTCTATTAACTGAGATATTTTAAAATAGTTTTTTTCTTTTTCTTTGTAATATATAGTCTGATCATTTTCTTGAACTTGGTTTCTTTCGTTTATAGTTTCAATAAGTTCTTTTGATGAAAGATTAACAGGGCTTGTGGAAGTAAGGGATGGAACCTGAGATGAAAAGTCCAAGTAGATTCTTCCTTTTTCTGCAACAGCATAGGCAAAAGTATCGTCGCCATCAGTAGATGAAAGAAGAATAGACGGGGCATCTAAGTCTAGGGAATAGACAAAAGAGACAGGATCTACAATAGTCATTTCTCCCCTGCTGCTATAGACACTTTTATTAAACTTATCTTCATTTTTACTGATTAGCAATAAGTCTTCAATCTCACTGCCTTCAGCTTTTCCGTTGGATAGCATTATATTACCGACACTGTTAATACTATTACTCTCTATTTCCATTGTTGGCATTTCAGCCATCAGCACTGCTAATTTATCTCGATAGATGACACTTGTGTATGGCTGGAGCACATCTGCAGTAATAAAAGTGAGGATACTAAGAATAACAGATGCCACAACAAGTGGTGCATAAACACGGAAAGATGAAATTCCAAGGCTCTTCATTGCCAAGAGTTCATTACTAGAAGCCATATCACCAAGAACCATACTACAGGAAGTAAGGGTTGCAAACGGGAATGTATATACCAGAAATTGAGGCATGTATAACAAAACCATCTCAACCATTGTGGGCACAGAAATATTCTTCAAAAGAATTTTCTGCACCAACAGAAGGATGGTATTTACAAAGAAAATGGCAAAGAAAAATAAAAAAGCAACAATAAAGCTTTTTAAGAATTCCTTTAACACATAACTAGATAAGAGCCTTGAACTGGAGACAGCCATTTATTTTACTCCTGTGGAGCCAAATCCCCCTTCACCTCTCTCTGAAGATGAAAGTTCGTCAGAAACTTCAAATGAAGCATTCTCCACCTTTGCAATTACAAATTGGGCTATTCTCATTCCGTTTTCAACTACAAAATCTGTTTTTGAATGGTTAATAAGATTAACCTTTATCTCCCCTCTGTAATCACTATCTACAGTTCCTGGAGTATTCAGGCAAGTAACACCATTTCTAAAAGCTAAACCAGAACGAGGACGGACTTGTATCTCATATCCAAGTGGAATCTCAGGGCATAGTCCTGTGGACACAAGTCTCCATTCTCCCGATGGAATTACCAATGGGCCCTCCGGAAGGAAGGCCCTTACATCGCAACCTGATGCACCCTTTGTTTCATATTGAGGGAGAGTGACATCAGGATTAGTTTTCCTAAATCGGACAACAATCATTCAGCGTCCTTATTTTCCTTTTTCTCGTTTCTGCCTTCCTTATGGAAGTCTCTGTCTCTTCTTGGACCACGATAGTCTCTGTTATCTCTTCTATCTCTATTGTAGTCTCTTCTTCTTTCTTCTCTCTTTTCTTCTTTTTTATCTTCTGCTGCACCTTCTTCTGTTTCAGCGCCTGGCTGAGCATCAATATAAGAGAGGTTAAGTCTGCCCATTCTGTCGATTTCAATAAGCTTTACATCAACTTCCTGTCCGACTTCAAGAACATCTGAAACATTCTTTACTCTATCATGAGAAAGCTTGGATATATGGCAAAGGCCTTCTTTTCCAGGGAGAATCTCGATAAATGCACCGAAGTCAACGATTCTCTTTACTGTTCCATGATAAATCTTTCCACATTCTGGCTCTTCGATAATTGCTTGGACAAGCTTCTTAGCTTCCTGAGCAGCTGCATTGTTCTTTCCATAGATCATGACTGTTCCGTCATCATCGATGTTGATCTCTGCACCACTCTGTTCAGCAATAGCTCTGATTGTCTTTCCTCCTGTTCCGATGACAGCACCGATCTTGTCCTCAGGAACCTTGAGAGAAAGAATCTTAGGAGCAAGAGGGCTAACCTCTTCTCTTGGACCAGGAAGAACAGAAGTCATGATGCCAAGGATATGCATTCTTCCTTCTTTTGCCTGATTAAGAGCTTTTCTCATGATTTCTGGTGTAACACCAGCAATCTTAATATCCATCTGGAATGCTGTGATACCATCCTTAGTACCAGCTACCTTGAAGTCCATATCACCAAGGTGGTCTTCTTCTCCAAGAATATCTGAAAGAACAACATATCTTGAATAATCAGCACCTTCAGTAATGAGCCCCATAGCAATACCTGCAACTGGCTTTGAAATTGGAACACCTGCATCCATAAGAGAGAGACATCCGCCGCAGACACTGGCCATAGAAGATGAACCGTTTGACTCCATGATCTCAGATACGACTCTGATTGTGTACGGGAAGGAGTCCTTCTTTGGTACGACTGCCTCAAGAGCGCGCTGAGCAAGGTGACCATGACCGATCTCTCTTCTTCCTGTTGTAAGTCTTCCACACTCACCTACTGAATATGGAGGGAAGTTATAGTGGAGCATGAAGTTGGAGTATGTCTTTTCACCATCAATGTTGTCGAAGAGCTGTTCGTCGTTGACTGTTCCAAGTGTTGTTACAGCCAAAGACTGTGTCTCTCCACGTGTAAAGAGAGCACTACCATGTGTGCAAGGAAGAACACCAACCTCACAAGTTATAGGTCTAATTTCAGTTACTTTTCTTCCATCAGTTCTTACACCGTCATTAAGGATAGATGCACGGAGGATGTTGTATTCCATATCATCAAACATCTTCATGACAAGGTCATATCTCTTTGGATCTTCATCAATAAGAGCACTGAATTTCTCGATTACATCGCTATGAACCTTGCTAAGAGCATTGCCTCTGTTCATTTTTCCCTTGACAAAGGAAGCTTCCTTTTCAAGTGGATATGCATATTCTTTGATTGGCTCCATCCAAGAAAGATCTTCTTCTTTGATTTCCATCAAAGGAAGCTTTTCTTTTCCACAGAGCTCTCTCATTTTTGTTTGAGCTTCACAGATTTTTGTGATTTCAGGCTGTGCTGCTGCGATAGCACCGAGCATGTCGTCTTCGCTGACTTCATGTGCACCACCTTCAACCATTGTAATACCATCATGGGTACCAGCAACAACGATGTCCAAGTCAGCCTGTGGAATCTGCTGGAATGTAGGGTTGATTACAAATTCATTACCGATCTTTGCAACTCTTACAGCTGCAATTGGTCCGTAGAATGGGATATCTGAGATTGTTACAGCACAAGATGCTGCGTTGATGGCCACGATATCTGGAGTGTGGACCATATCAGAAGATACTACTGTTGGGACAATCTGGATTTCTCTTCCGAATGCTTTGTCGAATAATGGTCTCATCGGTCTGTCGATAAGACGAGAAACAAGGATTTCCTTATCTTTTGGTTTTGATTCTCTTTTAAGGAATCCTCCAGGAATCTTTCCTGCTGCATAGTACTTTTCGTTGTACTCAACGGATACAGGTACGTAATCGAGGGGTTCGCTTGGAGCTTCTCCACAGCAAACAGTGGCGATGACTACAGATCCTTCAGAGCGTGCAAATACACAACCATTTGCCTGCTTTCCAATCTTTCCAGTCTCGAATGTAAGGTCAATTCCCCCTACGTTTACGGATACTGTTGTTACATTTGACATTAAAATTACCTTCTTTCTTTCTTTTATAGTTCTTTATAGTTCAGTACAGAAAGCCAGAGATGACTCTGGCTTTCCAAATATTTTTTATTTTCTAAGTCCAAGCTCTGCAATAAGTGCTCTGTACTCATCGATATTTCTGTTCTTAACATAGGCAAGAAGTCTTCTTCTCTGACCTACTAGCATCAAAAGACCTCTCTTAGAAGCGTAATCCTTAGGATTAGCCTTAAAGTGATTCTGAAGGTCATTGATTCTTGCTGTAAGAAGTGCAATCTGAACCTTAGCGTCTCCAGTGTTGGCAGCGTTACCGCCAAACTTCTCGATGATTTCTCTTTTCTGTTCTGCTGAAATCATTTCCGTTCTCCAAAAAATATAGAATCTAGGGGTAAAGAACATGTAGATAACTCTGTCTTGTCCTTGTCTGTTGGCTTAAAACGAAGATTATCATCTTCTACATAACATAAACCATTACAGATTAATCCGGATTCATCCAGACTCTCCACTTCATAAACTCCCGGTGGCGGCAGAAGTTGATGAATTGAATCTTTACCATAAACCAGAGCACCATCTTCCAATCTGAAAGGGCATGGCATCAGATCGACGCGATACTTCCGGCCGATGAGAGACGGAATACATCCGGTCTCACCTTTTTCTATCACCCTTCTTACAAGAGTTGACGAGATCTTTTCTCCACCCTCCGTAAGAATTGCTTTCTCAATAATAACCTTGGTGTCTATTCCTATACTCTTAAAAATAGATCCAAGATCCTGAGCAGAGGCAGAGGAACTAGGATTACCGAAGCGGAAATCTTCACCTACCACCACTGTTTTAGGTGTTGTAAGAGACGTTAGCATCTCTATAAACCCACTAGCTGATATCATACTGAATTCATGGGAAAAGTCAATGACTACAAAGGCATCTATGCCCTCTTTCTCCACTTCTTCTTTCCTTAATCTTAATGTATCGATATTTCTGAATTTACCAGGCTTCGGATTAGATGAAAAAGTTATCACCATAGAGATGGAAGATGGGAGTTTAATGCTCTCCTCTTTAACTCTTTTTATAAGAGTCTGATGTCCTAGGTGTACGCCATCAAAGACTCCTATCGTGATTACAGCTTCTTTATCTTTAAGTTCTTTTGAATTCAATAAAGATATAAAGTCATACTCTTTCATTAGAACCTCGTAAGAAACTTAAATTTTTCACCCTTCTCGCCTATTCCATATGGCTTATTGTCTATAGAAACAAAGCAATATGGTTTACTTGGAGCTGTATCACTGATAATGTACTTTGAAAGCTGGGCTCCATTATCGATGTTTTTCTTTTGACTACCATCCATTTCAACTTTTGAGAATAGATTAGTCTTTTCAAGTAAAAACATGGTGTCTTTATCGATGTCTTCCAGAGTAAATGGACCTACTTCCAATCGCCTTAAAGAGACCAAGTGTCCGCAGGTATTCAAACGATATGCAATATCTCTCGCAAGAGAGCGTATATATGTGCCTTTGGAGACATTTGTCTCAAACTCCAAAATACCATCTTCATATGAGACGATATTCAGGGTTGAAATTTCAATCTCCCTGGGCTCTATTTCCACGTCCAGGCCTTTTCTTGCCATTTGATAGGCTCTTTTACCGTCAATATGCAGAGCACTATAAAGAGGAGGAGTCTGAAGTTGTTTTCCAATAAAAGTTGGTAGTATTTTCTCTATTTCTTCTAGCATTGGAATATAAGAGCTTTCTTTAACTATATTCCCTTCAGGGTCCAGTGTATCTGTCTCAGCACCGAACTTTAATCTACCACGATATTTTTTGCCAAAAGAAGAAAATACAGGATTAAGCCTGGTGGCTGTTCCAATAAATACAACCATCAGGCCAGAAGCGAATTTATCTAAAGTACCGGCATGACCTACTTTTTCTCCCTTATGTTCCTTTTTTATAGGATAAAGTGAAGAAAAAGAAGTGACACCCTCTTTTTTATCCATCAAGAGAAGAGAAAAATCACTTCCCATCGTTTGAGACCACCTCATCTATCAGTCTATTAATTCTTTCACCTTCGATATATGAATTATCTTTTATGAACTTCAAAACAGGAGTGTTCTTTGTCTTCATAACGCCGGCAAGCTTGGACTGAATGAAGTAAGATGCACCCTGGAGGGCTTTGACAGACTTCTCCAGGACGCTGTTGTCATAAATATATGAAACATAAACCTTTGCACTCGAGTTATCAGGACTAAGCTCCACTCGTGTAATACTGACAAGAGTATTAAGGTTATGATTCTTGATGGCACCTTTTACTATGAGGCTGGAGATAGTCTCAAGTATTTTATTCTCCAGCCTTTCCTGACTGTACTCACTCATCGAATTCCAATGTCCTCTTT
>CAMEQB010000005.1 GCA_945932505.1 uncultured Spirochaetales bacterium | reverse complement strand
CTTTTGAAATAGAAAGAGCTGGCATTGCCAGCTCTCACATGTATATACGGAAAAGGGTCTGAAAATCCCAAACTTTAATCTGATTTCATCTAAGCATGGAAAAAGTTGCCTGTCAACTACCGAGGTTGAATTTAGCCACTACATTTATAGTTATTGTTAACCATAGCCATACTATTGAGAGGTCCGCTCCAAAACAGTAAGGCATGAACGTACCTTTAGAGTGAAGTGATCCGGTGCTTGATATAGCTTATAGTCATATTTTCCCTTACACCCTTTGCACTCCTCCCCTAGGGCATCGTGACGGTAACAGGTGCGTGAAATGAAGTACGGTGGCTCAAAATTCGTCACAGAAGGAGACCAAATCCAATTATCAGGACATTGTTTTCTTTCGAACCAAAGGTATCCTCCTACCAATGAAGGTATATTTTCATAGAAAAGAAGGGATGTAAATCTATTAGATGCATAGAGCCATATGTCGATGAAATAAGAAAACTCAGGATGAGCTTTAGCAAAGTTTATCTGCCCGACGTTGTTTAGGCCTATTGTTACATTCTCCTTTCCTTCAACATTCTTAAGTGCCATATTCCAGACTTTATCTTCATCAAAAGATACAGGAGGAAGTGTGATGTAGGTTCTATCTCCGATGGTTTTAGGTTCAATAGACCAAGGAAGATCGGAGGAAAGAAGCTTCCTATCTGGAAGGGAAATGGATTTTATTTCCTCTTTTGTTTCTTTGATCTTTTTCTTTTCTCTTTTTATTTGATCCAAAGATTCGTAGAAAGATCTTCTGAATTCCTTAAGTATTGAAGGAGGAATAAAAGGGTTTGTCAGGCCAGAATTATTTGTATAAGTTAGAGTAGAAAGAGTGTACTTTGAAGTTCCTGATTCTCTGAATGCACTCTCTATTCTATCCTCTGCTTTTACTTCCGACTTGGACTCGCTTAGAGTCACTTCTTTCTCCTTTGAAACGCCTAGTGCCTTTGCGATTATCCTATCATTTTCAAGAGAGATGGAAATATCTACAGGCTTTCTGTAGAGAGGAATATTCGTACTCTGTATTTTTTCTTTCTTCGTAGAGTCTGATATTTTATAGACTTCTTTCCCAACAAGCTTATCTCTAGAGTCGATTTTGACTTTAATAAATCCTCTGTTTTTTCCTACTACGTTAGCGGAGAATTTTTCTGAAACAGGAAGAGAGTTTTTATCAAGAGTGAAGTACTGAAGGCCGTCATGAGACTCTATGTTCACTTCCGATTCTATTGTCCTGATGTTTCCTTCTTCCTTTACAATTCTTCCCACTCTTACGCCCATATGGCCTGGGTATCCACCGGAGAGGAGGGAAGGTCGGTCCTTCTTGTAGTTAAGATAACCGTCGCCGCTCTTTCTAAGGAATGTTACTGCAGCGTTTTCTCTCTCTTTTTCGTCGACATATCCCCTATCAAGAATACCTCTATAGTATCTGGCTACATATGCGTAGTATTCAGGGCTCTTTAATCTTCCTTCCACCTTTGCGCTGTCTATGCCCATTCTGTCCAAAGCCAGTATCTCTTCTCCTGCATCCATATCTTCCATGGAGAAGAAGTATCCTTTTTTACCTGTCTCTTCATCTGTGAACCAAGACCTACAGATCTGGGCACATTCTCCACCATTGGCAGATCTATGGCATTTGATGGCAGATGCTGAGCATAGCCCAGAGAAACCATAACAAAGGGCTCCATGTATAAAGGCTTTTATTTCTATATCAGGGCAATCTCTTCTGATCTTTTCTATTTCTTTTAGATTTAGCTCTCGTGATAGCACCACTCTTTCAAAGCCTAAATCCTGCAGAACCTTGACACCTTGTGTTGTATGTACAGCAAGCTGAGTTGATGCGTGGAGGGGAATAGATGGATAGTATTTCCTCACAATATCAGCTACCCCTAAGTCTTGTACGATTATGCCGTCTGTTCCATAGAACTCAACCATATCAAGGGTGTCGATAAGGGAAGGCATAGATTCGTCATCTATGAGAGTGTTTATTGTTATATATGTCTTTTTATTGTTTTCAAGGCTATAGCGTCTGATCTTGGATAGATCTTCTTCTGAAAAGTTGACAGCCCCTTTTCTTGCAGAGAAGTCTTTAAGACCAAAGTAAACGGCATCTGCTCCATTCTGCAGTGCCGTCAATGCTCCAGATAAACTTCCTGCCGGTAATGCTAATTCAATCATAGTGATATCTTAGCTTTTGAAAGAGGAAAATGATAGTCAGCTTCTAGCCAATCTGTATATATCTGATATCTCTTTCTCTCCAAGCTTGAATGAGTCTCCGATTGTTCTCTTTCTGTGGAATGTAGCACCATAAGAAAGATCCGAAATATCATCTTCTGTCAAATCTATTCCAAGGCCATCTATTCTAATAGGCATATCGATAGATAAGAAAAACTTCTCCATTTCATAAATCGTTTCTCTAGCAATTTTCTCTTTTTCTCCCTCTAGAGAGAAGAGCTTTTCCCCAAGGATACATAGTCTATCTTCTATAGAAGGAAATACATACCTAGCCCAGCTTGACCAAATGGCAGTCAGTCCTGCTCCATGAGCTACATCAAACTTTGCAGAGAGTTCATGCTCCATTTGGTGGCATGCCCAGTCGCCGCGGCTATCTGCACCCATATTCATCAGACCGTTGTGGGATAGTGCTCCTGCCCACATTAAGTTAGCCCTTGCTTCATAGTTTGAAGGGTCTGAAATAGCTATTGGAGTATAAATCATAACAGTTTTTAGTAGTGATACTGCTAGATCATCTGTCAGCATAAGGCCGTTTCCACTATGAAAGAAACGCTCTAAAGTATGCATCATTATGTCTGCTGATCCACTTGCTGTCTGATAACGGGAAACAGAATAGGTAAGCTCAGGGTTAAGGAAAGCGTACTTAGGTCTTCCCCATTCAGAGTTGAGTCCACGCTTATATCCTGGTCCTTCGTCGTTTGATATGACGCTTGAAGCGCTCATCTCGCTACCGGTGGCAGAGAGTGTGAGAATGACAGCCAAAGGGAAAGCTCCTTTTACTTTTCTTTCTCCCAAATAATAGTCCCAAATATCACCATCATGATTAAATAAGCCGTAAGCAATAGCTTTAGCGCTATCGATTACACTACCTCCTCCGAGAGCTATTATTATCTCGGATTTGTGTTCTTTTGCTTTTTCTATGGCTTCTCTTACCTTTGTTACTCTTGGGTTTGGTACTACTCCTCCTACCTTTATTACATCGATTCCGTTTTCATTTAGGTCTGCTTCGATTCTATCCAAGAGACCAGACTGTACTGCACTCTTTCCTCCATAGTGCAACAGCGCCCTCTTATATCCATCTTTCTTTAGAGTCTCTCCTAGTTTGGTTTCAGCTCCTTTCCCGAATAGAACTCTGGTAGGTGTATAGTATTCAGTCATTATTCTTCTCCATTACTACAGCTTTTCCTTCGCTTCCATCTGCTTTGATCAAAAGCTCTTTTTCGCTTCTTACATGGATAAAGTGCTTAGTCTCTTCAACAAGATGAAGTTTCTTTATTCCCTCGTAGTCGACCCTGCCTTCTCCGTCTATAGGGTTGTTGGTAAGGTACAGGCAACCTAGACTTGTTACGTTCTGGAAGAAGTGGGAACCCTCGCTTGGTTCTGCTTGTAACTCCTCAAGTCCCGTCTCTACAATTACTCTCGCCTTTGAAATCTGGGGCCATGAACAAGGAATGCCAAGCCACTTGTCACTTGATCCCAGCCTTCCTGCTGCAATAAGGACATATGGCTCTTCTAAGCGCTTGTTTATCCTTTCAAGCTCCTCAGCCATCTCTGTCATCTCGCTTCTATTAAATTTCTCAGGAAGTATAGAGACTATATCTCTCACTCCGCTGACTTTGCCGTTCCCCATAACTTTCTCAGAAGAGACCAGAGCACTCTTAAGTTCTTCGTCTGTGACTTGGATGTTTTCGAATCTGTCTGTAGATGATATAGGCCTGATTTGTAGGATAGAGAAGTCAGGCATACCGCTATGCTCTGTGTTTACAGCAAACTCAATCTCCACAGGTTCCGCCATAGTTCTGGTTCCCAGCTTCAACATGTTGTCGATAATTCTCGCCAGAGGCAACATCTCATACTTTACGACGCCGTTGAATGTAAGACTTCTGAAGCCTTCGTCATATGGGTTTTCTGAGACAAATCCGTCGCTTCTCATTACAGACATTATTCCCATAGTGGCTCTCGGATATTTAGATACCTTTGAGAGAGGAAGCTGGACGAGGTTGTCTATATCACAGAGAGGAGAGAAAGGCTTATTGGTGTCCAGGGCATAAAAGTAGCGCTGGGAAGAACCGCGACCTGTAAGGGATGTTACAGGAATCTGAGGCTTTGCTGGGCAGAATCTGAAGGCTGCGCCCTCATCCACAATAGTTTTTCCCATACCGAAGGCAAGCATTCCCAGTCCATCCTCCGCTTTTCTGTTTCCCGATGGATAATAATCAAGACTTCTTGCTACTCCTGATATATTTGGAAACCACAATCCGTCATGGTCGCTTCCAGTAATCTGCTGGATTATTACAGCCATTTTCTCTTCTTCAGTGCTATGGCCTGTACGCTTCAGATACTCTCTCGCTCCCTCAAAGTACGTTGAAGCCCACACTGTCTTTACAGCGTTCTCCAAGTCTTCAAGCCTCTTCTCGTCGCTTCCCTTATTTGGAATCATGGATGTCTGATAGACTCCGGCAAAGGGTTGGAAGTGGCTGTCCTCAAGAAGAGAAGAGGATCTTACAGAAATTGGGACTTTTATTACTTCGACGATTCTCTTTAAGTCTAATTCAAGATCCTCGGGCAGCTTTGCACTAAGAAAAATAGAGAGTATTTCATCGTCTTTCTTATCTACAAAATCTCCTGGCCAGAAGTCGTTGAGGGCGAGGAATCTATCGAAAAGCTCTGTAGATATTACAACAGTGCGAGGAATAGAGACGTAGACATCTTTATATCTCTTGCCTATTCCATCAGCCTTCATCTCCATAGCAATGAATGCCAGTCCTCTACCTTTTCCTCCCAAGGAACCTTTACCGATTCTGGTAAAAAGGAAGGTCTCGTCATAACTCTTTCTGTTGAATTCAGCTATAGAGCCTCTTGTCCTTTCTTTTCTGTAGCTTTTTATAGTTGTGTATATAAGCTCTCTTGTCTTCTCTGCGTCGCTTCCATCGCTCTTCATAGTTATGGGCTTTAAAATAGAAGCAAGATGATAGAGAGATTGGGCTCTAAGCCATCTGGAGAGATCATTCTTTCTTACATGGTAGGCAAAGGATGAGATAGGAACCTCCATCATCTTATCCTGCAGCTCCTTCATTGTAGAGGCTGTGGCTATAGTCTCCCCTGTAGCTGGGTCTATAAAATTAAAAGCTCCGAAGTCATATTTTGTTTTAAAATATGACTCTAAGAAATGATATCTATCTGGAGAAAGTTTCCAAATAAAGTCTGCACCTATTTCTTTGGCGATTATTTCTGCGTTTTCATCTGTAGACTGCAAGAGCACTGGGATTTCCGGGTTATCTTTCTTAATTGCCTTTCCCAGCTCTTTCCCTCCCTCTTTGTCTCCGTAAGGGGAAGGAAATGAGAGGTCAGTTATTACTCCCAGGATATTGTCTCTGTATTTATTGTAGAGAGCCCAAGCTTCATTATAGTTTCTAGCGAGGATGATTTTTGGTCTTCCCCTCATTCTCAGCTTCATTCCCCACTCGTTGAGGGCTTCGAGAATAGAGGCTCTGTTTTGCTGGATCAAAAGCATATAGAGCTGGGGAAGATAAGAGGATATGAACTTGACCGAGTCTTCTACAAAGAGAATGACTTCTACGTCAGCTTCCTCAGTGTCATGGTCTACATTTATGGCATCCTCAATAAGCTTTATCATTGCAAGGAATACAGACGGGTCTCCCATCCAATAGAACATGTAATCGATGTAAGGACAATTTTCACCCTTTAGTTCCTTTACTCTCCTATGGTCAGGAGAAGGGGAGAGGACTATAAAAGGAAGAGATGAATCATATTTCTTCACAGCTTCAGCCAAGGCTTCAACTCTCCCTGATCCCAGCTCCAGCATAGATATTACGAGATCAAACTTACCATTCTTCAGGTACTCTAAAGCTTCGTCTTCACTTGATGTATGTGTAATTTTAGGTGGGTTTGAGAGCCCCAAGGCTGTATATTCTTTATATAGCTCTTCTTCCACTCTTCCGTCTTCTTCAAGCATGAATCGGTCGTAGTCAGAGCAGATGAGAAGCACGTTATATACATGCTTCAACATCAAAGAAGAGAAAGGAATCCAAGTTTCGTCCAGTTGATAATGCATATTATTTCTTTGTTCTAATAAGTAGGAATGTAATTAATGATGATAAAAGAGGGACTACAGTTATCCAACCTATTATCTTCAGAGTCATCTCTTCAGCTCCGATTGCGGCTGTAAGGACAATGAGAAGCAGGAGAAGAACACCTGAAAGAATCATAGAAATCTTAAAAATTTTATCTAACATTTTATTCTCCGTATTGTGTTAATGATAATTATCAAAACCCCATTTGGTCTATGGATAGTGCACCATCCAAAAGAGTCTTTGAGTGATAAAGCATATTTTCTATTACACCTTCTCCCAAGCTATCTTTGATTATTGCTTTTGCTTCTCCTATCCTTTGAGGCCTTGTGTCAGTGTTATGTGTGTCAGAACCAAGGATGTGTATTTGTGCATCTTTCAACATTGATAGAGCTTTGTTCCTCGTCTCTTTTTCTATAAAGAATTCAGCATTCGATTGGATAAATACTCCTGCATCCAGTAGCCTGTTTATGGTATCAGGATCCTGCCAATTAAGGTATCTTTCTATATGGGCGAGAATGACAGAGAAAGGAGAACAGAGAGATATACTTAATATCTCCGATATTTCTTTGCCGCTCCATTTATGAAAAGGCATTTCTATCATCAGGGAGTTCGTTCCTACAATAGTCAAATCACCTAAGAAGGGACTATCTCCAATTCCTTCGTAATATGCTATTTCCGCTCCAAGGAATATAGATGGGCACGTATCTATGTCATGGACACTCAAAAGAGCTTTGGCTGCCTTTTCTCTTTTTGAAAGGAAAATGTCCAGCGACATCCTATCTGGATAGAAGTGGGGAGTGGCCACCATCTTCTTCACTTTCTGCCTTCTGGTTTCCTCCATTATCTCCCGACTCATCTCGAGAGATGAAGAACCGTCATCTATATTTGGAAGTACATGACTATGAAAGTCTATTACTCTTCTGCTTCTGGTTTCTGTTTCGGACATAACACCTCTTTTTTAGTATTTTACTATATTTTCAGTGTATATATGCATTATTTTGTTAACCGAGTTAATAAAAAGATAATTCTTTGTATTATAAAAAGATATAAGAATTATGTTATTGTAAATACATGTTTTATAAAACTTTATGATTTACTCAATATTTTATAAAAACTGTAATGAAACCATCAAAAAAATAAAAAATATCAACGTAAAAATAAAGATTGACGTATATTAAAACCCGATTTAACCTATGGGCACAAAAGGAGAAAATATGTACGATCTCGATTCGTTCATGGCTGAAGTAGAAAGAAAAAACCCTGCACAGCCGGAATTCATTCAGGCAGCAAGAGAAGTAGTTGCCTCTGTTATTGATACAGTCAATTCCAACCCTCTTTATCTTAAAAACAAGATCCTCGACCGCATTATCGAGCCAGATAGAATCATCACATTCAAGGTAGAGTGGGAAGACGATAACCATGAGTTACAGGTAAATAGAGGTTATCGTGTCCAATACAACAATGCTTTGGGCCCATATAAAGGTGGACTTAGATTCCATGCTAACGTTACTCTCGGAACTCTGAAGTTCTTGGGCTTCGAGCAGATCTTCAAGAATGCTCTCACAACTCTCCCTATGGGTGGCGGTAAGGGTGGTTCAGACTTCTCTCCAAAGGGAAAGAGCGACCAGGAGATCATGAGATTCTGCCGTGCATTCATGACTGAACTTCAGAAGTATATCGGTCCTGACACAGACGTTCCAGCAGGAGACCTGGGTGTCGGCGGAAGAGAAATTGGATATCTCTATGGTCAATATAAGAAGATCAGAGATGAAAATACCGGTGTCCTTACAGGAAAAGGCTGGGGATGGGGTGGATCTCTTGTTCGCCCTGAAGCTACAGGCTTCGGAACAATGTACTTCGCTTCCGAGATGCTCAAAGAGCATGGTGACTCTTTTGAGGGAAAGAGAATTGCAATCTCTGGCTTCGGCAACGTAGCATGGGGTGCCGTTACAAAGGCTTCTCAGCTTGGTGCAAAGGTTGTTACTATCAGCGGACCAGACGGATATGTTCTCGACGAAGAAGGAATCAACACTCCTGAGAAGATAGCTTATATGCTGGAACTCAGAGCATCCAACAACGATATCGTTGAACCATATGCAGAGAGATTCGGTGCCAAATTTGTCAAAGGTAGAAAGCCTTGGGAAGTAAAGGTTGATATGGCATTCCCATGTGCCCTCCAGAATGAATTGACAGGGGAAGACGCTGAGATGCTTATTAAAAACGGCGTCAAGTATGTGGTGGAGACAAGCAACATGGGATGCTGCCCAGAAGCTATAGAAGCATTCCAGAAGGCTAGAATCCCGTTCGCTCCTGGAAAAGCTGCAAACGCAGGTGGAGTCGCTGTATCAGGCTTAGAAATGAGCCAGAATGCTCAGCATTATAACTGGTCAAGCGAAGAGGTTGATCAGAAACTCCATGGCATTATGAAGAACATCCATAATGCATGTGTCAAGGAAGGAAGATGCGCTGACGGCTACATTGATTACGTCAAAGGTGCAAATATTGCAGGCTTCAAGAAAGTTGCAGATGCAATGTGCCAGCAGGGATATTAATCCTCATTATATGTGAAACCAGGCCTTGGGAAATCCAGGGCCTTTTTATGTTTACAACCCGCAATTACTTGAAAATAGAGTTGTTTAAAACACTATTGTCCGATTTCTACTAAAGAATTTTGACATTCATTTCCCCTACACAATACTTTTTGACTGTATAAATAAATAGAAAAAACAAAACGTTTTATAACAGTCAAAACGTCTAATAATTTCTTGTTTGTTAACAATAACTCCACAGACTAAAACCGGTTTATCTAAAGTATTTCCTTTACTTTTTTTGCTTCTATGATAAAGTAATTTACACATACAACAAAAAGGAGATTGTAAGTATGAAAAAATTTTTGGCAATTCTTTTAATCGCCGTCGTCGCATTGACAGCTGTCTTCGCACAGGGCTCAGCTGAAGGATCTGGAGTCAAGACATACAAAGTTGGTGTCGGCATCTACACTTATGATGACAACTTCATGACTCTCTATAGAAACGAGATTCAGAGCTACTTCGCTTCCCTCGAAACAGACACAGTCAAGTATCAGGTTTTGATGGCTGACGGAAAGAACGACATGGGCGAGCAGTCCAACCAGGTCGACAACTTTATCACACAGGGCGTTGACGTAATCATCCTCAACCTCGTTCAGACATCAAGTGCAGATGCTTTCATCGACAAGATCGTTGCAGCTGACATCCCACTCGTACTCATCAACAGAGAACCACTTGCTTACGATGCAAATGGAAACACAATCGATGAAGCTTACGAAGGAATCATCAACAATCCTAAGGTTTGTTATGTTGGTGCTGATGCTCGTCAGTCTGGTTCTTTCCAGGGAAGAATCATCGCTGAGCTCGACAACCACGGCGATATCAACGGAGACGGAAAGGTTTCTTACATCATGGTAGAAGGCGACCCAGAGAACATCGATGCTCAGTACAGAACAGAATTCTCAATCAAGTATCTCAAGGACAACGGAATCGCAGTTGAATGCCTCGACGATCAGGTTGGTAACTGGGCTCAGGCTAAGGGACAGGAAATCACAGCTAACGCTCTTGCTAAGTATGGCGACAAGATCGAAGTTGTATTCTGTAACAACGACGCTATGGCTCTTGGTGCAGCAGCAGCTATCACAGCAGCTGGCAGAACAGTTGGTAAGGACATCTACCTTGTTGGCGTAGACGCACTTGCTGAGTGCCAGGAAATGGTTGAAAAGGGTGAAATGACTGGTACAGTTCTCAACGACCACATCGGACAGTCCCACGCAGCAGTCGACGTAGCTATTGACCTCCTCAATGGTAAGGAAATCAAGAACTACTACTGGATCGACTACGTAATGGTCAGATAATTCCGTTTAATCTAGTTGAAAAGAAGCGGGTGAGATACTTTCTTTCACCCGCTTTCTAGTATTTCTTTCTTCATGTTTCTCTAATGGGGAAAGATGAAGAAGGATATAAATAAAAAGGAGGTTATGCATGTCTGAGTATTTGCTAGAAATGCATGACGTGAGTAAATCCTTCCCGGGTGTAAAGGCTTTGGATCATGCCCAATTATGCCTACGCCCTGGAAAGGTCCACGCTCTGATGGGTGAGAATGGTGCCGGAAAGTCCACCTTGATGAAATGCATGTTCGGTATCTACAAAATGGATGAAGGGGAGATTTTAATCGATGGACAGAAGTCTGTGATTACAGACCCGATGGATGCCTTGAAGAAAGGTATCGCAATGGTCCATCAGGAACTTCAGCCTATTCCAGCAAGAACAATCGGTGAGAACATCTTTTTAGGTCGTTACCCTATGAAGAAGGCTCTGGGCTTCATCCCGATGGTAGACCATGCCAAGATGTATGAAGATACAGCCAAGCTTTTGAAGAAAGTAAGAATGGACTTTGATCCAAAGGCCAAGGTAGGTTCTTTAAGTGTATCCCAGATGCAGTCTGTAGAGATTGCAAAAGCCGTCAGCGCCAACTGTAGAGTTCTGATTTTGGACGAGCCTACTTCTTCTTTGACTCAGAATGAAGTCGATGCTCTCTTTAGAATTATCGAGGACTTGAAGGCTGAAGGCGTAGCCATCGTATACATCTCTCATAAGATGGATGAAATCTTGAGAATAAGTGATGAAGTCACAATCATGCGTGACGGTCACTATATCGGGACATGGGAAGCAAAGGAACTTACAACAGATATGATCATCACAAAGATGGTCGGAAGAGAGCTTAAAAACCTTTATCCTATTAGAGAAAATGTTCCTGGAGATGTTGTTTTCAAAGTTGAAGACTTTACTTCCATTAATCCTAAGAGCTTCAGACATGTTAACTTTGAACTGAGAAAGGGTGAAATTCTTGGTGTCGGAGGCCTTGTCGGTGCTCAGAGAACAGAGTTGATGGAAGGTTTATTTGGTACTCGTTCCCATAGTGCAGGTAAGATTTACTATCAAGGTAAGGAACTGAAGATCAATAGACCGAAAGATGCAATCGACCAAGGAATTGCAATGCTTACAGAAGACAGACGTGGTTCCGGTATTTTGGGTGTATTGTCTATTGCAGATAATATCTCAATTTCAAGTTTGAAGAAATACTTGGACTGGAACATCTGTATTAACTCTAAGAAAGTTGAAAACCTTGTTCAGGAAAATGTTAAGAAGATGGCCATCAAGACTCCTTCTTCCAAAACTCAGATCAAGTCACTTTCTGGTGGAAACCAGCAGAAAGTATTGGTGGGAAGATGGCTTGCAAATAATCCTGACGTCCTTATTCTGGACGAGCCTACAAGAGGTATCGACGTTGGTGCAAAGTATGAAATCTACTGCATCATCGCAGATCTTGCAAAGCAGGGTAAGAGCATTATCATGATCTCTTCTGAAATGGGTGAGCTCATAGGTATGTCGGATAGGATTATGGTCATGTGTGATGGAAGAGTCACAGGATTTGTGGAAGGCAAGGATGCAACACAGGAAAACATCATGGCCCTTGCTACACAGTTTGAATAAGGAGGATAGCAAAAATGGAAAATACAAAGAAAATCACACCTCAGCTTTGGGCCAAAAAAGCTTTGAGCGCTGCAAAATCAAACCCCATCGTCGTTCTTCTGGCAATTGTCAGTATAATTGTCGGATTCTTCGTAGAAAACTTCTTCTCTTGGGGAAACCTTGGTAACCTTATCTCCAATACAGCTATAAGATTTATCATCGCCCTTGGAGTCTCAGGTTGTCTTATCACTAAGGGAACTGACCTTTCGGCAGGAAGACAGGTCGGTCTTGCAGCATGTCTTGCCGGCGCTCTTGTCCAGAGAGGAGATTACACAGGAAGACTATGGAAGGGTGTTCCTGAAATGAGCATGTGGCTAGTATTGTTGATCGTCGTTGCTGTAGGTATCTGTATCGGTCTTATCAACGGTATCATCATAGCTAAACTTAAAGTTCCTCCATTCATTGCAACTCTTGGTACACAGACAATCATCTACGGTATCTGTCTTGTATTCACAGATGCTCAGCCTATCGGTGGATTCCAGAAGAAGTACATCTCTCTCATCACTGGACGAATAGGATCCACAAAAGGTTTCTATATTCCTTACTTCTTCTTTATTGCACTCTTCTTCGGTGTAATATTCTGGTTCATCTACAACAAGACATGTCATGGAAAGTATATGTATGCAATCGGTGGAAATGAAGTTGCTGCAGAAGTTTCTGGTGTCAATACAACAGCTACCCTCATCAGAATTTATGCAACAGCAGGATTCATGTATGCAGTAGCAGGATACTTATTGGCTGCTAAGTCAGGTGGATCTTCCGCTTCCATGGGTATGGGATACGAACTTGAAGCAATCGCTGGTTGTACAATCGGTGGTGTTTCTACAACAGGTGGTATCGGAACCGTATCTGGAATTCTTGTGGGTGTCTTAGTATTTGAACTTTTGAAGATCGTTCTTCAGTTCTTGGGCGTCAACCCATACTACAACTATGTCGTACAGGGTGTCGTCATCGTTGTTGCTGTCGCTCTCGATATCAGAAAGTACATTGCCAAGAAATGACAGATAAAGAGAAAAAGAAGAAAAGATGGCAAAGCATAAAGGAGGGGTGGTACAGTCATGTCCACGTCTCCTTGAAGACTTTGGATTGGATTATCGGAATCGGTGTCTTTGTATTGATCATTGTCGTCGTTTTGATAATCCTGGAAGCCAATGGAATCTTCTATCTTTTTGGTAAATAAAGAATTATCCCCTCATCTCGAGGGGATATTCAATAGTAAGACAATCAATACATTGCTAGTATTTTCTTTAGTTCTTCCACGAACCTAGTCTTCAATGATTCAGGAGAAATAATCTCAACGCTTGTTCCACACTGCACTAAACGTAGATATAGTTCGATTGAGTTCTCGACTTTGATATTGCAGATAAGCTCTCCCTTTTCATTTTCACTCATCTCTGGTTTTTCATGGACGAGAGTGGAGAAGGAGTTGAGGGCACTTTTTTCTTTTACCTTCAATACCAACGGAATCATATCAATGGCGTCGTAGGAGTCTTCCTTCTCTTTTTTTGTAAATGGCTTAAGGTTATCTGGGATAGTATATGTTTCATTCAACATCTGCACTGAGATGATAGATTCGATGTTGAGTGTGATTATATCTTTTGTATGTCTCAGTCTTCCTGTGACAGTCATAGGTTTTCTTCCATCTATACTATCTGAGAATCCTATGAAGTATGGAGCTATTTCTATCTCTTCGTTTCCTGGTGTATTTGTAGTGATCTTTGCGATTCTTCCTGATACCCAGCAGTCTATCAAAACTTCCAACACCTTGTTGTATGAGGAAGTTTCAATCATACTTTCTTCTATCTTCTTGTCTATTGCATCTGCCAATACAAAGATATTCTCACTGATCTTAGGAGCATAGGTACGCATGTTCATCGCAATCTTTCTCAGTCCCGAAGCCAGATGAGGATTCTGCATGGAAACTGAAGAAGCCAAGGCTTCTGCAGACATATTAAATGCCAGAGATTCATAAACGGAGAGTTCCATAGGGGAGTCGTCATCCCCTTCTTTGATTTTTATAAGATTGTTTTCCTCGTAAATGTCGATATGCTGTGATAAATCCTCTACATATCTGGAGATTGTAGATCTATGGACTCCAAGTCTTCTTGCAATCTCAGCCCTTCTCAATCCCTCTGGATGCGATCTGAGTAACAGCTCAAGCTGTGCAACCCTCTCTCCTTTCATGTTGCTTCTCCTTTTTTGTAAGTATAACAACAAAAAAATGATATATAAAGCAAAAATGAAACAAACTGCAACAAATTCTTTGTTGAACGCAACACATATTACACATTGAAAGGTAGTTGTTTGTAAAACGAAAGAAAGAGATAATATCTACATGTACGAAGACGAACTGGATAGACTTGAAATAAGAATTAGCTATTTGGAAAAGCAGAATGAAGAGTTAAATGAAGTGGTCATAGAGCAGGGTAAGACTATTACTCACTTAATGGTACAGATGGAAGAGATGAAGAAGAAAGTCAAAGACCTTATGGATGTGACTGCAGACGAGAGGGCCAACAGGAAACCCCCACACTATTGATCAACATTGATTGATATAAACTCTTTGGCTTTCTTTTGAAGAAATAGAAAGTCATCTTCTCTCTTGTAAGAAATAGAGACACACTGCTTTCCATATTTAAGCTCGGGTCTCTCTTTTTCTATATCTTTTACATAGCTTTCAGAGGAGACGTGGAGAGTAAAACGAGACTTTGTTGCAGATACTCCCACGTATCCGTCTCTCATTTTATCTTTAAACCACCACATAGGCATAGAAAAAGAAAAACGAAGTTTCAGGTTTGGATACTCGTTTTCCATCAGGTTAATAAAACGAAGGATATATTCTTTTTCTTTGTCGCCTAATGATGATATATACTCAGAGAGAGAAGAGAAACTCATATAGAGTCCCTCTTTCTCCATTTTGTTATTGCATGGAATACTACTTCTTCGTTTCCATCTGAGTCTTTATGGAGTATCTTGGTGTAATACTCTTCAGATCCTTCTTTCTTCTTTGTTACGACTTTTATTTCATCTCCCCAATGACACTGTTTCTTCCACTCTACATCAAAGAATTCAGGTAGATACTGGTCAAGATACTCATGAGGGAAAGACTCCATTAGCCAGTTGACATATACAATATTGTTGACGTGCCTATTATAGTCTGTGTCGTAATAGTTTACTTTGACTAAGTAAGGCTCAGTTTCAGAAATCGTATATTCCTCTTCTTGAGGGAACTTTGGAAGAGCAGGATCGAAGTGCCTGACGCTTGGATCTGCATAGGCTAGCCTATCATTTACATAGCTGGGTCTCTCAGGCCTGTTCTTCACCATATCCATTATTACCCAAAGGTTCTTTGAGTTGAAAAGAAGCTCTCCTGTCTTCTTGTCTCTTGCCTCAACGTATCTTGGGCAATATAGTCTATATCCCTCTTGGCACCATGTCTCTATATCATATTCATCACACCAAGAAGCGTATTTTGAGATAGTCATCTGAGTTCGAAGAATCATCCAGGTTCTTCCTTCTTTATCCAGCATGTCCTTGAGACCAGCACCTTTAAGGGTAGCATGCACTCCTGCCACTTCCTGGCTGATACCAAAGTATTTCTGTGGCTTTACGGTGTAGAAGCCATCTGTGTCGGTGCTCTGAAAATAGGAAGAGTCTCTTCCAATATTATCTGGTCCGATATTTAACATTTTTCCCCCGCTTTATACATTCTTATCATACTTCGTCCATACTTACGTTTGTCACAAAGAGAGAAGCCGTCCAATTCTTCAGGCCACTCTTTTTCTTCTTCCACAGGGTAGTGGATGATGAATAATCCTCCCTCTTTCACTGTGTGATGGGCTGCGATATTCTTTAATAGATTAACTTTTCCTTCCATTGGAAATGGAGGGTCGGCGTAGACTATATCATAGCTGTAGAGTGAAGAGAGGATATATCTCTCGGCATCCATTACAAAGAGTTTCTTATCTTCTTCTACAAAAGAAAGATTCTTCTCAATGGTAGCTTTCTTTCCTCTATCCATCTCAACTAGGTGAATGGGACTGGCGCCCCTACTTGCAGCTTCAATGGCAACGCAGCCTGAACCAGAAAAAAGATCGAGAAAAGAGCAGCCTGTGAGATCTCCAAGAATTGAGAAGAGAGACTCTCTCATTCTATCCATTGCCGGTCTTATAACCCCAGGAGGGCAGACTACATTTCTTCTACAATATTTTCCTCCAGTGATTCTCACGCTTCCTCCTCAGGCCAAAGTCCGATCTCAGGAGCGACTTTCGTCATTCCTTTAATAGTCATATCTATGATAAATGGAATCTCTTCTCCCAAGAGTGCTGCACCTTTTTCAATAATCTCTCTATTTACTCCGGCGGCAAAGCCTTTGCTTGACCACTTTTTCTTTACGCTCTTAACGGAGATCCCCTTCATTTTCTCTGGTCTCATAAGAGCTGTTGCTGTAACGAGACCTGTCAGCTCATCTATAGTAAAGAGGACTTTCTCCATCTTTTTCACGGGTTCTACATCAACGCAGATAGACCAGCCATGGGAACATACAGCATGAATAAAATCGTCATCAGCTCCGATTTCCCTCAGTAGGTCAGGAGCTTTCTTACAGTGGAGCTCTGGGAATTTTTCCCAGTCGATATCATGCAACAAGCCTACAAGTCCCCAATATTCCTCGTCTTCTGAGTAATAAGAAGCGAATTCTCTCATTACAGCTTCTACAGAGAGAGCATGATGCCAGAGGCTCTCACTCTCGTTATATTTGTGCCATAACTCTACAGCAGTATTTCTATCGAACATATTTTTCCTCTTTATTTATTCTCTACAAAAATAAGAATAATGTCACTCTCTTTTGAAGTGATAGAAAAGTATACATTTGTTGTTTTTATGAAGTTTAGTCCCTCTTCATCATTTCCAAAGCCTTTCTCAAGCCAGTGTTGACTCCACTAATAAGGCCCTTGTCTTCATTTAATATTCTTTCAGCTTCATTTCTTGCGTCTTCCAGAATATCTTGGTCTTCTGTTATTGAAGCGAACTTAAGTTTTAAGAAACCCGACTGCTTGTTGCCTGACATCTCTCCAGGTCCTCTTATCTCCAAGTCCTTTTCTGCTATCAAGAAACCATCGTTTGTGTCACGCATGACTTTTAGTCTCTCCTTGCCATCCTCCGATAGATTGGGCTCGAATACAAGGAAACAATATGACTGTAAGTCTGATCTTCCCACTCTTCCCCTTAGCTGGTGAAGGGCTGCCAGGCCAAAGCGCTCAGCGTGCTCAATAACCATACATGTTGCGTCAGGAATGTCGATACCTACTTCAACTACGCTTGTTGAAACAAGGTACAACAGCTTTTTTTCTCTGAAATCTCTAAGTATTCTTATTTTCTCTTCTTCGTCTAGTTTTGAGTGGATCAATGCTGAAGGAACGCCTGGATATTTTTTCTGGAGAAATGAATACATAGTAGTGACATCCCTTAGGTCGGAGTCCCCTTCATCATCGATTCTTGGATAAACAAAATAAGCTTGGTGTCCCCGCTGAAATTCCACTCCCACCGCTTCATACATTCTGTCTCTGTTCTGTGATGATACAGTATGAGTCTTGATAGGCTTTCTTCCTTTAGGCATGGAACGGATTATAGAAGTGTCCATATCTGCAAAGACTGTCATTGCAAGAGTTCTTGGAATAGGAGTTGCAGTCATCATCAACACATGAGGCGTCTCTCCCTTTTTAGTCAAAGCTTCTCTCTGTTCAACTCCGAATCGATGCTGCTCGTCTATGATTACATATTTAAGGTTTTTAAATACTACATCGGAAGAGAAGAGGGCGTGTGTACCTATAGCCAGGTCAACTTCTCCTTCCCTTAATGCCTTAAGTAACAGATTCCTTCCTTTTCCCTTTACTTCTCCTGTAACAAAAGCAATCCTTACTCCAAGGGGAGAAAGAAGCTCTGAGGCCTTCTCCGCATGCTGACGAGCCAGTAGTTCTGTAGGAGCCATAAATGCAACCTGTCCGCCTTTCTCAATGATGGATAGGGCGCTGATCCATGCTACAAGCGTCTTTCCCGCTCCTACATCTCCCTGCAAAAGTCTATACATTGGAGGAGTAGAAGATAAGTCTTCTCTTATTTCATCTATAGCTTTGTCTTGGTCGGGAGTGAGGGAGAAGGGGAGAGATGAGATAAAAGCTTTCTCTAACTTCGATGGCTTTGTCTTCTTTATTGCTTTCTTATTTTTCTTCTCTCTCAGTATAGATAACTCCAAAAGAAGAAGCTCTGTAAAAGCGAGGGTTCTTCTTCCTTTTTCTATCTCCGTCTCATCCTTTGGCCAATGGACGAAGTTAAAAGCATCAGTTCTGGAAACAAGTTTATTTCTATCTATTGTCTCCTGGGGGAGAATCTCATCAAAGGGTGAAAGAGAGACAAGAGCAAATCGGGTTGCATCCCTCACATTTTTTTGTTTCAGGTTCCCACTTAAAGGGTAGAGGGGGAGGATCTTTCCTATTCCACATTCCTCTTTTGTCTTCTTTATTTCAAAGCGTGAAGTAGAGTATAGGCCTTTATACTTCTGTACAGTTGCATTGAGGTACCAAGATGAATCGATTTTAAGTTGGTTCTTCAAAAAAGGCCTATTGAAGCAAAGGAGAGTTATTCTTTCTCCGTCATCGTCTTCAGCATTCACTTTCAGTGTCATACCCATCTTGGGAGAGGGGAAAGTTTCATGGGAGAGTATTGTTATGCGACAGTTGACGCTGGGGTCCAGAGCCGTAGCGTCATTCATTCTTCTTTCTTTTCTTCTGTCGTCGTAGCCACGAGGCAGTAGCTCTACAGCATCCATCAATGTGGATACTCCCAGCTTTTCAAACTCTCCTTTCAGTGCTTTTCCCACTCCGGGGACTTTAGTGATGCTTTCGTCCATATTATAGAGGTATTCTCAAAACTATGGTTCCAAGCCATGCCACAAGATACTTCACCATGAACCAGACAACAAGGACCAAGGCCAAAGATATGAGGCTTACAGCTCTCTCACTGAGTATTCTTCGTTTTGCAAAACTTCTTACGAAATCAGTGACAGGCCTTGCTGCGCTTCCTATTCCATCTGCCATTCCCCACATCTGAGGGTTACGGGAGAAGGATGCGATTGTCTTGAACACAAGGGCAAAGAAGAGGATCCAGAAATAAATGGAGAGGCCATAGTTCCAAAAAGCATACAAAAACACATACAAAAACATGGAGAGAGTAATAGTTCCGTAGTATCCATAGTATTGGAGAATACTCTCCACAACTGATAATACTCCGATGGCGATGATAGGTGAGAAGTCAAGTCTTCCTATTACGCTCTTCTTGCTTTGGAAGGCGCTCAAATAAGGGTCTACTACACGTCCGATCCAATAGATCCAGTTCTGACGTGAAGGACGAGGAAAAATCCAGGAGAATATGATTCTTACCCAGATGAGAATAGAATATGCATTTAAAAGCCTTGCAAGGAACAGCGAAAGCTTCATTAATATTACGTTATTTACCATTTTTTGGCGCCTCCAAAGAAAAGTTAGCTTACCCAGACCTTTTCGACAACATCCAACTCCATCAAACTATTGTAGAGATTTTGTGAATACTGGACGCTGCTGGTACTTTTTAGTCTCAATTCCTCCTCAGGTAGGTCGCTGATAAAGAGAGAAACAGGTACACCGCCTTCGTTCTGTATCATTACTTCCATCAAGCCTGTAAGGGTCTTTCTGTTTATATCTACGCTTGCTTTTATTTTTATGTTGACTCTCTGTACAGCTAGCGGCTCAAGCTCTGTTGGAGCTACGATATCGGAGATGACGAAGCTAAGTTTGTCGTCTCGTTTGTCGAATCTACCTTTAAAGCCATAGATTCCATCTACTTCAGTCTTTCCGTCGATCTTTTCGTAGACTTTTGTAAATACTGCAGCCTCCACATCTCCGTCCTGGGTCTGTATGGTCAGGAAGAGAAGTTTTCCTCCGCTCTTTTTACTTATGACCACCTTTTGAGCGATGATCTGTCCAATAATCTGAGTATCTTGGCCAAGAATAATAGTATCGGGATCGGAGACATTTACTTTCACACACTCGTTTATCTCCTTCTCGTAACTATCCAAAGGATGACCTGAGATATAGAAACCTAAGAGCTCCTTCTCCATCTTCAGCTTCTCCAAGAATGGAAGAGGATCTGCACTCTTCATTTCAAACTCTCCCAGCATATCCTCTTCTTCTCCTCCGAAGAGTGAGAGCTGACCGAAGGCGGATTGTGATTTCTGGGCCTTGTCGAAACGGAAAGCTTCATCAAGGTTTGCAAGAAGCACTGCCCTGTCTGTACCAAGTTCATCGAAGCATCCTGCCTTGATGAGACACTCCACGAGTCTTGAGTTGAGAGTAGTCTCTCCCTGACGAGACAAGAAGTCCATAAATGATTTATATGGTCCGTTCTTCTCTCTTTCTGCGATGATGGAGTCTACTACGTTGGCTCCCACATTCTTAATGGCTGCTAGTCCATATAAAATCTCACCGTTATCGACAGAGAACTGAGTCTCAGATCTATTTATTGAAGGAGGGACTACTTTGATTCCATATTTCGGAGCAAGATTCAAATATTCTTTGAACTTGTCCGGACTGTTCATTTCGTTTGTCAAGTTTGCAGCCAGGAATTCAGTGTTGTAGTTTGCCTTTAGGTATGCTGTCTGATAAGCGACGATGGAGTATGCAACGGCATGGGACTTGTTGAATCCATATCCTGCAAATGGCTCCAGCATGTGGAATATTTCTTCAGCGTGCTCTTCAGTATATCCTTTCTTGACAGCTCCAGCCTTAAACTTTACAAGCTCCTTTGCTAGGGCTTCCACCTTCTTTTTACCCATGATTCTTCTCAGGATATCTGCTTCACCAAGAGTATATCCTGCGATGATCTGAGCTGTCTGCATAACCTGTTCCTGATATACGATTACTCCATAAGTAGTCTTCAATATAGGTTCCAGGGCAGGGTCAGGGTATGTGATTGGTGTTCTTCCCCACTTGGAGTCGATGTACTTCGGAATAAACTGCATAGGGCCCGGTCTATAGAGGGCGTTGAGAGCAACCAGCTCTTCTATAGTGCTTGGCTGGGCCTGTTTCAGAATATCCTGCATACCTGCCGATTCAAACTGGAAGACGTAAGCGGAGTCTCCACGGCAAAGCATGTCGAAAGTATTCTTATCTGTATCGCTGATTTTATTCAGGTCGAAATCTGGTTCCCTCTTATGTATCAAGTCTACAGCGTGCTTTAGGAGAGTAAGAGTCTTAAGACCCAAGAAGTCCATCTTGACAAGTCCGCACTCTTCAATCTGAAGCATGGTGTACTGGCTTGCGAGTCCTCCGCTCTTCTGATCAGGAACACAGAGAGGAACATATTTGTCCAATGGCTCTCTTCCGATGACTACACCTGCAGCATGTAAGGATGTGTGTCTGTTAAGGCCTTCTAGTCTTATTGCTGTATCGAAGAGCTCTTCATAAATACCTCCTCTGTCTCTTACATCCTGAAGCTTCTTCTCAAACTTCAAGGCGTCGGGAAGGTGCCACTTCTTCATTCCAGGAATTTCATCAGGAACCAAAGCTGTAATCTTATTTGATTCGTCGAAAGGAATATCAAGGACTCTACATACATCCTTTACTACAGCTTTCGGCTTCAGAGTACCGAAGGTAGTGATCTGTCCTACAGAGTCGTGTCCATAATGCTCAGTGACATAGTCGATTACTTCTCCTCTTCTTTCGAAGCAGAAGTCGACGTCGAAGTCTGGGAGGGAGACACGTTCAGGGTTCAAGAATCTTTCGAAAAGGAGATTGTATTTTATAGGGTCTACATCTGTAATCGTAGTAGTGTAGGCTACAAGAGAACCAGCTCCTGATCCTCTTCCAGGACCTACTGGAATATCGTGGGTCTTGGCCCAGTGAATATAGTCTCTGACGATCAAGAAGTAAGCAGGGAAGTCCATCTTTATGATGATGTCCAATTCATACTGTAGGCGTTGTTTCAGCTTCTCCAGTTCTTCTCCCTCTGCGTTTGGATATCTTGTTGTCAAACCTTCATAAGAAAGGGCGGTTAGGTATTCTGCATCATCTTTATATTGTGGTGGAATCTGACACTTAGGAAGGACAGGACCCGGGAAGTTAATTGTAAGCTGGCAGCGTTCCGCAATTTTCCCAGTATTTTCAATAGCTTCAGGGAAATCTTTGAAAAGCTCCTCCATCTCCTCTGGGGATCTGAAGTAGAACTCTCCTTCTTTATATCTCATCCTGTTCTTATCTGTTTTCTTGGATTGGGTTCCTATGCAGATAAGAGTGTCATGGGCATTCCAGTCACTTTTATCTATGTAGTGGATATCGTTGGTACAGACGAGAGGAACATCCATCTCTTTCGATAACTTTGGCATTTCTCTCAGAACAATCTGTTCTTCTTCCAGTCCATGGTTCTGTATCTCTAAGTAGTATCTATCACCGAATAAATTCTTGAACCAAAGAATCCTTTCTTTGGCTTCTGCTATTTTTCCACCCAAGATAAGGCGAGGAATTTCTCCTGAGACGCAGGCTGAAAGGCATATAAGATCCTCGCTATGAGACAAAAGGCTCTCATCGTCGATTCTTGGTTTGTAGTAATAACCTTCTTTCCATGCAATAGAGTTCAACTCCATAAGATTGTGGTAGCCTTTGTCTGACATGGCTATAAGGATCAAATGGTAATATTTGGCAGATGGATCTTTTACATGCCTGTCGTGGGTGTAGTAAAACTCACATCCCACCAAAGGGTTTATGCCATTGTCTTTGCATGCTTTATAGAAAGTAACGGCGCCATACATGTTTCCATGGTCGGTCAGTGCCAATGCATTCATGCCATATTCCTTGCATTTCGCTATATAGCGAGGAATAGAAGCTGCTGAGTCAAGGAGTGAAAAGTCGCTGTGGTTGTGTAGATGAACAAAATTACTCAATATTATTTCCTCAAATTAGCCCTGTTCTATTGAAGATGGGGCGAGAACCTTTGCGTTGATGCCGTTGATCATGTCTTCAAGAATATTATCGAGTCTTCGTTTCTGAAGATTGGTAATATTGGGAGTGACGGCATTTATGAAGGTGTAGATTATCTGCAATAGCTGCGTAAACTCCTCCTCGGAGAGAGGAAAGTGCAGCTGCATAAGAATATTATCAAGATCTTTCGAGTAGACAATGCCCTGGGTGGGGAATGTGATGGCAAAGTGAGGGTTGATGAGAGTATCCATCTGTCCCTCTCTTGCTGTGAATGCCACTGCCACAGCATTGTCTGGGTCGTCGATATATGATCCTTCTTCTCTGAAATAGGAATAGTCAGAGGAGAGAAGGGAGACTCTTACTCTAGTAATGAGACTTCTTGGAGGGAGAGTCACCATACCATCCTTTGATTCGTTGAGCATCAAAGAAATAGGAATCCACCTGGATTTTACAGTCTTCTTTCTTACGCTTCTTACTTCTGCGTTGGCTCCAAGAGTTATGAGGGTGCCAGGGAGAGTAGTCATAGGATTTCTGGCAGCTATGGCTCCTCCAAAGGTTGCTCGACCTGTGATGAGTGGACTCCCTATGGCAAGGATATTTTCTTTCAAAACCTCAGGAATATAGTTTCTGTGGTTTTTCAAAATACTATCCAAAGTGACGGTAGCTCCGATTTCAATCATTCTGTCGTTTCTTGTGATCTTCTTCAGTTCCTCGATACCCTTAAGATATACAATCTCTGAGTCAGTACTTCTTGATGGGTAGGATTTTGGCCGTGTCATTATATTAGTGCCCCCGGCCCAAATCTGTACATTCGGGTATCTGAGTACTGTCTGGCTATATTCAGCCAAGTTTTCTGGAGTATGGATAGAAGGGGAGTTAAGACCTTCGTACATTTCTCTTCCTCCTTATGTCCAAAGCTTTTGTAACAATGTTCACTTCGTCTGATGTCTCCATGCAGTTACATTTGACCACGCTCATTGTCCTCTTTATTTCATCGGGAGTAGTTTCCTCCGAGGAAATAAGAGACTCAAAAATAATAGAGCGGGAGGCATAACAATCTTTACAGGGCTCTACCCCTTCCAATTCATAAGCCTTGGCTATATCCTTCATGTTCCTGGTCTTCTGGAACTGGTCGAAGGTCATTATATTTCTTCCTTTCAGTTCAAATGCCGGTACCATGCACGACAGCTCTGCTTTACCGTCAATAAGGACAGCGCAAAGTCCACACATTCTTCCCTTGCAGTGTGCTGTATTACTTTGGTTATCAAGATTCTCCTGGAGAATCAGTGACAATGGTTTATTTGAGTTGAGGGAGAGGGTAAGGGTCTTACCGTCAACAGTGCAGTCTATCTTCATTACTCATCTCCTCCTAAATATCTCTCTATGGCTTTATCGCCGAAAGGTAGCTTGACTCCGCTCTTTTGTCCCGTGGCCTGCCAAAAGGCCGAAGAGAGAGCAGAAGTCACCAATGATCTTACCAAGTTCTCTACAGAAGAGTATGTTCCAACATCTTTTCTTTCTGAAGTGCATTTGACGCTGATGTTGAAGTTACTTGCTAACTTTACTCCAAGGCTCTCAAAGGCTACAAGTGCGATGCTCTTTATTTTTGGTTCCAGACCTTTTATCTGAGGCTGGGCTATAGCTATATCAATCCAGACGTTCTTTACTTCAGGAATCAAAGAAGTCTTCGGTATTTCCACCTCCACCACTGCTGTTCCAAACCCTGAATACTCAAATTCGCAAGGAAGCGCCAGATTCTGTGAGTTGAACCTTAGAGTAATAGGAAGCTCAGCGTCTTCTTTCCTTGTCAGCTGTGAAAGCTTCATTGTGGCCTTCATAAGCTGAGTAAGGAAAATAGAAGAATAAAAGGAGAGAATATCAGGACCGCTGTCTGGAGCCTTTTGTGTCCCTTCTATAAATAACACAAGTTCAGTCTGGTCTGTAGCCGAGAAAGTCCTACCCAGAATCTCTTTTAGTGTTCTGTCTCCAGAGAGAGACTGAGGAAAATATCCTGAAACTGTTACATTCTTCTTAGTTGTATATGACAGCTGGGCCATAAATTGGTTTTCTTTTGCAGTAGTTGTAGAAAAACCAGCTGTTGATAGGCCTGAAGCCAGTCCGATGCCATATAAATATCCTTGAAGACCAAACTGCCCGGAGTGAAGGGCGGAGGATGACCACTTTCTATCGAAATCAGAATCTTTTGATATTCTTCTTACTTTCTCTTCTAAATCTGTCAGATCATGGCGAGGAGCCCAGTCTGTGAACCTTGTGGCATCTTTGTTTGTATCTTGGATAAAAGAAGAAGGAGTAAGATCCAGCTTCAACGCCAAGCGAGATGTATGAATACCACGGGAAGAGAGGGATGCTGCATGAACCATGGAGCCACAGAATACACTTGGCCTCTTTGGACTACGCTGTGTCCTGATCATGGCTTTGAAAGATTCAAGGGAATATTTTGGAAGAATATTCACCATTATCTGTCTCTGAAGTTCCTTTCCCATAATAGCCCAATAACCTTGGTCTATTATTACAGTGGTCTCTTCATGTCTCGGCTTACTGTTTTTATCGATCCAAGTGACAGTATGGAAAGAGATTCCAGGCCTTGCTGCAATACACGATTCCCTCATTTCGCATGGCATTCCTGTAATAAAAGTAGCTATGGAAGTGTAGGTTGCATACATAGCAGGGCCTATAAAGTACTCGTCATACTTTTCAGAATATTTGTCTGGATGAAGAGTAATAGTCTCTGGAGAGCGGTTAAGGGCTGATGCCACACACTCTCTTACCATAGACTGCCACTGGGAAGGGCACTCTACATGCATGGTATTATTTGAATCCTGCCAGCTGAGGATCGGAAACCTGTTGAAAGACTCTTCGTCTCCGCTCTCAAGCTCAAAGCTGGACTCAATCTTCTTCATCTGCTGACGCTCTTCGTCATTCTCTCCGTTTTCATCCAGTCCCCAAGAGAAGAACAGGGGATCAGGAAAATCAGAAGAATCTTCCTTGGAATCCATGGGAGATGTCTTTACCTTTATCTTCTCAAGAGCAAGCTCGGTGTTTTCATAATCAGGGCCGAAAAGCACCAATAAGGGTTGTCCCTTATATGCGATGAAGTCAGACGCCAAAAGAGGCATCTTTGTGCCCATTATGTTTATTTCGTTATTACCTGGGATGTTAGATGCAGTTATAACCAGAAATCTGGAATCAAGTTCCGGCATATCAAACCCGTCCAGCTTCCTGCCAGCTTCTGTAGAACGAAGAATCATACCACATCTCATTGTGTATCTTGAGAAAGATTTACGATCAGCCATAGAAATACAATAACACTTACTGCCCTCTGCCTGCAAGAAATCAAACGAAAAGGGGAGATATGAAAGTTATAGGGTTTTTTATCGTAAAGAGCTAATTGTAAAAACTTACATCATCCTTAAACCAAGGTTATTGTGCTATATTTAAGCTATGGAAGTTAAAGAAGAAATGATTTCTTTGGCCCAGAAGCTGAAGATATACCAAGATACATATTATAAAGAAGGTAAGTCTCTCGTTTCAGACAGTGAATACGATAGACTTACAGATAGACTTATTGCACTAGAAAAAGAATTCCCTGAGTTTGCAGCTCCAGATAGCCCAACAAAGAGAGTAGGCTCTGATTTGACAAACGACTTTCCTGAAGTGCAGCACACTATCCCTGTACTCTCTTTGGATAAAGCATACTCAGATGAAAGCGTTTTGGACTTTTTCTCCAGATCTATTGAAAAAAAGGGTGGGGAACTCTCCTTTGCCGCTGAAGAGAAGATAGACGGAATATCTATGGTCCTCTATTACGAGGATGGTATTCTCGTCAGAGCTGTCACAAGAGGTAACGGCAGCGTTGGAAATGACGTCACTCCAAATATCGTGACAATACCATCTATCCCCCTCTCTCTTCCAGAGCCTTTGGATATTGCGGTAAGAGGGGAAGTGTATCTTCCAAAGAAAGAGTTTGAAAAAGTAAATGCAACACTACCTGAAGACGAGAAGGCGGCAAACCCAAGAAACCTTGCTGCAGGAACTGTAAGACGCCAAAAGTCTCAGGAAGCTGCAAGAATTCCATTGGATATGTATTGCTACGAAGGCTTCTGGGGAGACGAGGAGGCTACCCCAAAAGATCACTTGCATATAATGAAGAAGCTTTCAGACCTTGGCTTCAGGATCAACCCTGACTTCGCTTTCTTCTCCAGGACTAAAGAAGAAGCAGAAGAGAAACTGAAGGAAGCAGGGCTTGAAGGTACAGGATATGGTTTTTCTGATATTAAAGAATACATTTCACGTATGACAGAAAAGCGTCCAGGACTGGATCATGAAATAGACGGTTTGGTGTTCAAGATAAACGAGCTTGATGTGAGACAGGAGTTTGGATATACCGAGCACCACCCAAGATGGGCCATTGCTTATAAATTCGAGTCTCCACAGGCAGAGACCACACTCTTGGGAATCACTGTGCAGGTTGGAAGAACAGGAAGAATAACACCGGTGGCTGAGATAGCGCCTGTAGCTCTCGGCGGCTCTACAATTAGGCGCGCTACTCTTCATAACCAGGAATACATAGACTCCCTTGAACTTGCTATCGGAGACAGAGTGTCCATTACAAAGAGAGGGGACGTAATACCGGCTGTAGAAGAAGTAGTTGAGAAGAATGAAGAGGGTAACACTACTTATAAAATACCTCTTACATGCCCTTGCTGCGGCTCTGAGCTTGTCCATAAAGGCGTTCATCTCTTCTGCCCTAACTATGACTGCCCGGACCAAGCTAAGGGAAGAATATCTTTCTTCTCTTCCCGTGACCAAATGGATATCGACTCCATGGGGCCTAAGACTGTTGAGCTTTTATGGAACAATAAGCTCTTGAAGAGAGTAGAAGACATCTACACTCTCGATTACTCCAAAGCATTGGAAATGAAGATTCCAGGAATAGGAGAAAAGACTGTGGATGCTCTGAAAAAATCTGTTGAGGAATCTAAAAACAGGCCATATGCCACAGTCCTTTCTTCTCTAGGCATTCCTGATTGCGGAACAAAAACAGCACGCCTTCTCTCAGAGGGTGGATTCGATTCCTTGGAGAAACTACGCCTTGCAGCAGAGAAGGGAGATACTGCTCCATTCCTCGCTATTAAAGGGATGGGGGAAGAGACTGCGAAGACACTCATCGAAGCGTTCAGAGACCCCAACCTTCTTTCGACTATTAATGCCCTTACTGCTATCGGTCTCCATGTGTCGGAAGAAATGGATAAGAAAGAAGAAGAGGATAAGCCTCAGATATTCACAGGAGAAGTCTGGTGTGTCACCGGATCCTTTGAGAACTTCAACCCTCGCTCCAAGGCATTGAAAGAGATAGAGATGAGAGGAGGACGCACTGTAAGCAGCGTTACAAGTAAGACAACCCATCTTCTTGCTGGAAAAGGGGGAGGCTCCAAGAGGGCTGATGCAGAAAAACTGGGAGTCAAAATAATAACAGAAGATGAGTTTTTACTCCTTTTAGGCGTAAAATTGGGTGAAAAGCAGTCTGAAGGGCCCCAAGACGGTTTCCTTTTTTAAAGGAATTTTTGAGAAAGTATTGGCATAAGAGGCAACAAATAATTACTCTTTTTCCATCTTGTTTTGCTGGAGGATAAATATGAAGGAACTGGCAATAGAATTAAACAATATTCTTAAAGATTCTTGTGTATACGACTTATTGGGAAAGAAGGGAAAGAACATGTATTTTCCAAAGGGTATAGTCGCCCAGTCTGCTGAAGCTGGAGAGAAGGCCAAAAGATACAATGCAACTGTAGGTTTGGCCCAGGAGAAAGGCGAGCCATTCTGCCTCAGCGATATTTATTCTTCATTTGTACCCGGAGTCCTCTCAAAGAAAGAAATCTTCTCTTACGCTCCAGGCGGTGGTGATAAAGAATTGAGAGCTATGTGGAAGAAGGCCATGGTGGAGAAGAACCCAACCCTTGAAGGAAAACTTACTTCCACTCCTATTGTTACAGGAGGTCTGACACATACTATCAGCATAATAGCAACACTATTTATGGATGAAGGCGATGAAGTTGTATGCCCTGATCTCTATTGGGACAACTATCAGCTGATCTTCGAAGATCTTGCCGGAGGAGAATTGAAGACATTCTCTTCTTTCAAAGATGGCGGCTTCAACGTGGAAGGGATGAAGAAGGCTCTTATGGAGTGTAAGGGTGATACAGCTAGACTGATCCTTAACTTCCCTAATAACCCTACTGGTTACTCACCATCAAAGAAAGAAGCGGAAGAGATTGTAAAGGCTGTAAAGGAAGTAGCAGATAAGGGAAAGAAGATACTTGTAATAAGCGATGATGCTTATTTCGGACTCTTCTATGAAGAGGAGACAGAGAAAGAATCACTCTTTTCCCGTTTCGCTGACGCTCATGAAAACATCTTGGCAGTAAAAGGCGATGCAGCTACTAAGGAAGAGATGGTATGGGGATTCAGAGTAGGATTCATCACATATGCAGGAAAGGCTCTTGGAGCAAAGGAGCTGGATGCTTTGGAGAAGAAGACTCTTGGTGCTGTAAGATGCACTGTCTCAAACTGTGACAGACCCGGCCAGTCTCTATTGAAGATAGGTATGAAGGGCTCGGAGTATGATAAAGACAAGCAGCACCTTTTCGATACTGTTGGTGAGAGATATAGAGTCATACAGAAGACACTTGAAGCATACAAAGACAGCAAGCTGCTTCAGCCATATCCATTTAACTCAGGATATTTCATGGCCTTCGATACTATGGGAAGAGACGCTGAGGAGCTTAGACAGCATCTTCTTTCAAAGTATGAAGTCGGTGCTATAAATATTATGGGAAGAACTCTGAGACTGGCATACTGCTCAGTTGAGAAAGAGAACCTTGAAGACCTGGTCAGGATCGTTTATAAGGCGGCAGAGGAGATATGGAGCTAGATACCAAACTCTACATAACAGGCAGTGACGGCAAGAAGTACATGGGCATCGGAGTCCTATGGCTATTGGAAGAAATAGACAAGTCCAAGTCGCTTCGTTCGGCAAGTATAAATATGGGTCTTTCTTATTCCAAAGCTTATGGTATGCTTAAAAGACTAGAAGAAGAGGTGGGGAGACCATTTGTGGAGAGAAAGAGGGGAGGAGCCAGTAGAGAAGGCTTGGAGCTTACCCCTTTTGCCCGAAACTATATGGAACTCTATAGAGAATTCCAGACTTCTGCAAAAGAAGCTGCAGAAAAAGAGTTTGTTAAATTTAGAGAAAAAGTGGAGACTTTGATTGAGGAGGATAGAAATGATTAAACAGGAATTCACAATCGATAGAATCGGAGCAGCAAAGATCGATAATCCGATACGTATGTCATCTGTCCATGGCGATGGAAGCGCAGACTATGTAGAAGATACAGATAAAATATACCTCAACATAGACCACGACGAAGCTGACGAATCAAAGGACCAGGAAGATGTTCTTGAACTCGCAGGTCCAAGAAAGAAGATATATTTCAATCCTGCCCATGTCCATGCAGCCATCTGTACTTGTGGTGGTATTTGCCCGGGACTTAACAACGTAATAAGAAGCGTTGTCAGATGTTTCTGGTATAGATATGGTGTAAGAAGAATCACAGGAATCCCATTCGGATATCTTGGTCTCTTGGAAAACTCTCCATGGCCGATGATCGACCTTACTCCAGATGTTGTGGACGACATCCAGGAAAAGGGTGGTACTATCCTCGGCTCTGCTAGAGGCGGTGGAAAGGAAGTGGAGCAGATAGTAGATACTCTGGAGCGCCAGAATATCAATATCCTAATTGCCATCGGTGGAGACGGTACTTTGAGAGGCGCCTATGATATCGGGGAAGAGGTAAAGAGAAGAGGCCTCAAGATCGCTGTAGTGGGCGTTCCTAAGACAATCGACAACGATTTGTCATTTATCGACACATCCTTCGGTTTCGATACTGCTGTTGCGTCCGCTGTTCCTGCTGTAAGAGGAGCCCACGTTGAAGCTAAGAGTGCATATAACGGAATCGGACTAGTGAAGGTCATGGGAAGAGAGTCTGGATTTATTGCAGCGCATACTTCCCTTGCACAGAGCGACGTAAACTTCTGTCTTATTCCTGAGAACCCATTTGACTTGGATGGTCCTAATGGCTTGTTGCACCACCTTGAAAAGAGAATCTTGGATAGAGGACACGCAGTAATCCTAGTTGCAGAAGGAGCTGGTACAGACCTTGTTCCTCCAACAGGAGAAGTAGATGCAGGTGGAAACATCAAGTATCAGGATATAGGAGTATTCTTAAAAGAAAAGATCAAAGAGTACTTCAAAGAGAAGAATATCCCAGTATCAATCAAGTACATCGACCCTTCATATATTATCAGAAGCACACCTGCAAACAGCTATGATTCTATTTACTGCGCACGTCTTGGTGCCCATGCCGTACACGCAGCAATGGCTGGAAAGACACAGTGCATAGCATCAAGTGTAAATAATAGGTTCGTATATATACCTATCAAGGCAGCGGTGGCAAAACGTAACCATGTTAATCCTGAAGGAGCACTTTGGAGAGACGTATTGGAGAACACAAGACAGCCTGTAAGCATGAAAAACTAAGGAGGAAAAATGGCCAAAGCTCCCAACATTGACGTCCCGCTTAGTAAGCTGGATAAGGTTTTTCTAGATGCATCGCCTTTTTTCAAGATTGTCCCTTTGAGAGTCAAGATGACTTTTAACGAGCTGAATGAGGAGGCTTTGGAAAATCTGGAAGAATATGCCAACGTGGAGGATGGAACCGTTGAAAGATGGATTCTCGTTCCCGATAGAACACCTCTTGGAGTCCTCTCTTCTATAATCAGCAGGTCTTTTGGCCTGATACCATCGTTTATGGGATCCTTCTTTGCCTTGGAAGACGATGACTGGGATAGACTGTGCCCCAATCTTGAGACATATCTTAATCATTGTGGAGATATCTTCGAGACGCCTCCTGACTCCACATTCTGCCTATGTATGGAAGATTTGGGATTCGGCTCCAAGAATATGATACCACCACTTATCCCGGCATTGATGATGCCACCTGAGAGAAGTTATGAAGAAGCCCAAACATCTATTTCTGAGAAGATTGGAGATGCCAGAGAGAAGGGTTTGGACCTGAACGGAAGAAACGTATCCCTATCAGAGTGCCCTGCAAATCTCGATTTCCTCTCTTCCTTTGAGAAAGAAAATGATGAATATGTCTTTTCCGACAACCTCTCTCCAGACCTGCAGATCAAGGATGTTTTGACAACAAAAGGAAAGAAGAAATACTCCTTCGACCAAAGGCCAAAGGGAAAGAGACCAATGGTATCAAGATGGGCTCCTAAGCCATTTACAGATAAACTCTTGATGATGCAGTACACAGAAGAAGGTTTTGAAGGTTTTACTTTCGAAATAACGATGGAAGACAATGTGTACTCCCTCATCAAGGAAGGTTATCTCACCCTTGACGAGTATCTGGATTCCTTGAGATATGTCCTTAAAGAGTCTGCTCCCGATTGTATCTACAAAAAGGGATACGACTTATTCGGTCCTGACCAGATCTTCTACTACCAGTTTATTATGGCAATCCATGGAGACGGAAGAGAAGAAATGCTGGACCATGCAAAGAAAGCAGGTTGGCGTGAGCCATATATCGATGTAAAGAAAATATTGAGGTGAATATGAACATAGTGCCTTCTAGAGTCTTTTCAGGTTTATATATAATCATTGATTGTGTATTTCTTCTGATTCTAGGGGCCATGTTGTTCTTCTCGAAGCGTAGAAGAGCTCTCTTCTTCGGTCTCTTCGGAGGTCTCTTATACTTTATTGTAGACTATGGAATCTTCTATCGAGCTCTAGGTGCGAGAGTGGTAGAGGGAGCACCCACAGGCCCATTCCTATTTTGGCTCAGCATGAGCTATGGCTTTACTAACTTTGCCTGGATTTATCTTATGCTGGATAAAGACGAATATAGAGTGGAATGGTCTGTATTCATCTTTTTCTATTGGATAGCTGAAGCGCTCCTCTCTGAAAACTTCGGCTCTTCGTGGCCTATTATATCTATATCAAGGACAACAACATCATACCATGGAGTAATGGCCCTTATCCTGATAGTGGGTTATTTGATTCTTATAGTAGAGAATATTTTCTTCAAAAAGAAGATCAATATTCTGTATCTCTTGTTTATTGGAATCACTGTACAGCTTGGATGGGAGACAGCACTCCTTGTAACTGGAATACGCCAGTCTGGAATGGAGACATTAGTCATCAACTCCCTTATCGAGACAAATCTAGGACTTCCTTATATTTATCACATCCATAAATATATAGATGAACGTTTCGGAAAAGAAAAACGCTGAAAGAGTTATTATAAAACTTAAATTCAATAAAAATTTATCTATCTTTTTGTACGCTATCTATCGTACAATTATAATTGATGGGGTTATTTTGCCCAGTTTATAAAAAAGGAGAATCTACATATGCCTGAACCATTCGACTATTCTGTAGTGGATGCTGCATTGGAAAAATGCGGGTGTAAACAAAGCGCCATAATAGCAATCCTTCAGACAATTCAGGAACACTACCACTATCTCCCAGAGGAAGCTTTTCCATATCTCTCTAAAAAGCTGGAAATGAGCGAAGCCAGAATATTCAGCGTCGCAACATTCTATGAGAATTTTTCTTTGGAAAAGAAGGGGAAATATGTAATCAAATTCTGTGACGGCACAGCATGCCACGTAAGAGGTTCTGTCCCAATTCTTGAAAGGGTAAGATCTGAATTAGGTGTCACAGAGAAAAAGAAGACTACTGACGATCAGCTCTTTACTATTGAGACAGTATCTTGTCTCGGAGCATGTGGACTTGCTCCTGTAATGACAGTAAATGATGTAGTTCACCCTGCAATGACCCCAGATAAGGCTATGGAAGTCATCTATAGTCTTAAAGTCAAGGAGGAATCCAAATGAGTGATAAATTCCAGACAAGGGCCTCCCTTGATGAAGCAAGAGCACTTTGGAAAAACGCATATGACAACCAGACAAGAAAGATAATCGTCTGTGGGGGAACGGGATGCGTAGCAGGCGGCTCATTGAACATCTATGACACATTAAAAAAGCTCATGGAAAAGAATGGCATCAATGTAGCTGTCACTCTTGAGCATGAGCCTCATGGAGAAGAAGTAGGACTAAAAAAGAGCGGATGCCATGGCTTCTGTGAAATGGGTCCTCTTGTAAGAATAGAACCACAGGGTTGGCTTTATACAAAGGTCAAAGTCGATGACTGCAAAGAGATTCTTGAGAAGACCGTGCTTGAAGGTGAATACATCGATAGACTTGGATATTCTGCAGCAGGTGTCCTCTATAAAAAGCAGGAAGAGATTCCATTCTATAAGCAGCAGAACAGAGTCGTCTTGGAGCATTGTGGAAGAATAGATGCAGACAGTATCGAGGAATATATTGCAATCGGCGGATATGCATCCCTTGAAAAAGCTCTCTTTGACATGAAGGAAGAAGAAATTATCGAAGAGATAAAGAAGTCTATCCTTAGAGGACGCGGAGGCGGAGGATTCCCTACAGGAAAGAAATGGGAGCAGGTAAGAAGAGCAAAGGGTGATCAGAAGTACGTTGTCTGCAACGGTGACGAAGGCGACCCAGGTGCATTCATGGACCGTTCCATCATGGAAGGCGACCCCCATAGAATGCTTGAAGGTATGATTATCGCAGGAATTGCTGTAGGAGCTACTGAAGGATATATCTATGTAAGAGCCGAGTATCCATTGGCTGTAAAGAGATTACAGAAAGCTATCATTGAGGCCGAGAGAATAGGAATCCTTGGTGATGATATCCTGGGTTCCGGCAAGTCATTTAGAATACATATTGCAAAGGGAGCTGGAGCTTTTGTATGCGGAGAAGGTTCCGCCCTTACTGCCAGCATCGAAGGTAAGAGAGGCTTCCCTCGCGTCAAGCCACCTCGCACTACTGAGCATGGTCTCTTTGACTCTCCTACTGTTCTTAACAACGTTGAGACTTTTGCAACTGTTTCCCAGATAATCGGAAAGGGTGCAGACTGGTACCTTTCTATTGGAACTGCCAATAGCCCTGGAACAAAGGCCTTTGCCCTCACAGGAAATATTACAAACACTGGTCTTATTGAAGTTCCAATGGGTACTACACTGAGAAAGATTATCTTCGATATCGGTGGAGGTATGAGAGGGGACGGCGAGTTTAAGGCTGTACAGATTGGAGGACCAAGCGGTGCTTGTCTTACAAAAGAGCATTTGGACCTTCCTCTCGACTTCGACAACCTTAAAAGTATCGGGGCTATGATAGGTTCTGGTGGTCTTGTTGTCATGGATAGCCACACATGTATGGTTGAAGTTGCAAGATTCTTCATGCACTTTACTCAGAACGAATCCTGTGGAAAGTGTGTCCCATGTAGAGAAGGCACAAAGAGAATGCTGGAGATATTGGAGAGAATAGTTGCAGGAAACGGACAGGAGGGAGATATCGAACTCTTGGAGGAGCTCTCCGATACTATTTCCCATACAGCTCTCTGTGGCCTTGGAAAATCGGCACCAAACCCTGTTGTCAGCACAATAAAGAACTTCAGAAGCGAATATGAGGCCCATATCCGCGATAAACGCTGCCCAGCAGGACAGTGTCAGAAGCTAAAGAGAATCTATATCGATCCTCTTACTTGTAAAGGATGTTCAGCTTGTTCTAGAAAGTGTCCTGTCAATGCAATCTCAGGCAAAATCAAAGAGCCGTTCCATATTGATCTGGAGAAGTGTATACGCTGCGGATCTTGTATTTCAACCTGTAAGTTCGGTGCAGTGAAGGAGGCATAAGATGGTCAAAACTGAATTTATGTATGTGGATGATATCCCGGTAGTAATCAATGGCGAGAAGAATATGCTTCAGCTTATTAGAAAGACAGGTGTCAAACTCCCTACCTTCTGTTATCACACTGACCTCTCTATCTATGGAGCCTGCAGAATGTGTATGGTTGAGGACGAGAAGGGCAACTTATATACAGCCTGCTCCACACCCCCAAAAGCTGGACTAAAGATCAAGACAAACACAGCCAGACTCAGAAGATACAGAAAGAACATTCTTGAACTATTACTTGCAAACCACTGTAGAGACTGTACTACATGTGTAAACAACAAGGCTTGTAAGCTTCAGGATCTTGCAGTGAGATTTAATATCGAAGGTGTAAGATTCCCTAACAGAAGTGATGACAACAGAGTGACCAACGCCAGTTCCTGTATCACATTCGACAGTGGTAAGTGTATCCTTTGCGGCGACTGTGTAAGAACTTGTCATGAAGTACAGAATGTTGGAGCAATAGACTTTGCTTATAGAGGTTCCAAGATGGTGATCTCTACGGCCTTCGGCAAGCCCCTTTCTGAGACTCCTTGCGTAGGCTGCGGCCAGTGTGCAGTGGCTTGTCCAACAGGAGCAATCATGCCTAAGAGCGATATTGCCCGTGTATGGAATGCAATAGCAGATCCAAACGTAAAGACTGTTGTTCAGGTAGCTCCTGCTGTAAGAGTTGCAATGGGAAATATGGAAGGTGTAAAGGAAGGCTTGAATGTAGACGGCAAGATATTTGCCGCTCTCAGAAAAATGGGCTTTGACGAAGTCTACGATACTTCTTTTAGTGCAGATATCACAGTAATAGAGGAATCTAAGGAATTTTTGGAAAGACTCAACAATGGCGGAAAGCTTCCTATCATCACATCATGCTGTCCAGGTTGGATTCAGTACTGTGAAAAGAAGCATCCAAACCTTTTGGGCAATGTCTCTACATGCCGCTCTCCTATGCAGATGTTCGCATCCATCATTAAGGAAGAGAGAAAAGAGAAGGGTAAGGAACTTTTCCATGTTGCAATCATGCCTTGTACAGCAAAGAAGTTCGAAGCTGAGAGAGATGAGTTTAAGAAGAATGGCATCCCTAATGTTGATGCAGTCATCACTTCTGAAGAGTTTACTCATATGCTCAGAGAAGCTGGTATCCTTCTTGCAGATTTGGATCCAGAACCTGTTGACGCTCCATATGACAGAAAGAGCGGCGCTGGTGTAATCTTCGGAGTCACCGGTGGTGTAACTGAAGCTGTACTTAGAAATGTTGTGGAAGAGAAGAGCAGAGGTACAGTGTCTAAGATCTCTCAGATTGGTGTAAGAGGAAACGAAGGCATCAAAGAGTTTGAAATAGGGAACGATGACACTGTAGTGAAAATCGCAGTTGTCAGCGGACTGATGAATGCCGAGAAAGTCTTGAAACGAGTAGAGAACGGCGAACACTTCGACATCATCGAAGTCATGGCATGTCCAGGCGGATGTGTTGCTGGTGGTGGTCAGCCATTTGTACACTCAGAAGTGAGACAGAAGAGAGGAAAAGGCCTCTATGAGACAGACAGCCTTCTCTCTCTGAGACACTCTGAAGACAACCCTGCTGTAAAAGCCTGCTATGATAGACTCCTAAAGGGGCGCGAGCATCAACTCTTGCATGTAGATTATACAAAATAAAGAGTGAGATATTAATTATTTGGACACTATGTCTGTAGTGTCCAATAATTTTTAGTTTTTGTGATGTGCAATTTGTTGCAATTAACGAAATTACAGAATGAATATAAAAATTTTCAAAAATTTTTGTTTTATCGGTTTACATTCTTTTTTGAAATGATTATATTTTGCTTAGAAATCGAGAGAAGTGTTAATTCTTCGGTTTCAGTAACCTCCTTTTGTTCCCCTCACACGGTTTCCTCCTTTTTGCCGATGAGGGGTTTTTTATT
>CAMEQB010000004.1 GCA_945932505.1 uncultured Spirochaetales bacterium | reverse complement strand
AAGGGCAAGATCGATACCAATAGCCCAGCTTAAGCTGGACTAAAGGTAATCCCCCCTCTTTTAATATAGGACGAAAAAAAAGAGACACACAAAAAACAAATAATAAATATTCAATGCCTTTCTTTATTGAAGTCCAATCTCCTTTTATCATGAGACTAAATCTATTATACTTAATAGAGAGTGCCATGTGCACAAAGGAGATTAAGCATGAAGCTGTATAACACAATGGATCGCAAAGTTGAGGAGTTCGTACCGATTGAAGAAGGAAAGGTAGGAATGTACTGTTGCGGCCCTACAGTCTACAACTATGCCCATATCGGAAACTTAAGGACCTTTATTTTTGAAGATATACTTCATCGTACTCTTGAAGAGGCAGGATATAGAGTAAAACACGTTATGAACATCACAGACGTTGGTCACCTCACAGGAGACGGAGACGATGGAGAGGATAAGCTTGGAAAGAGAAGCAGAGAGACAGGTAAAAGTGTTTGGGATATCGCTGCATTCTACACAGACGCATTCTTTGCAGATGAGAAGGCCCTGAATATAAAGAGACCTAATGTAGTATGTAAGGCTACAGATCATATTTCTGATATGATCGCTTTGATAAAGAGATTGGAAGAGAAGGGACACACCTACACAGCTGGAGGCAATGTCTACTTCTCTATAGATACCATCGACGACTATGGAAAGCTTGCAGGTCAGAAGCAGGAAGATAAATTAAGTGGTGCAAGAATTGTAGTAGACGGAAATAAGCGTAATCCTCAGGACTTTGTACTATGGTTCACAAATAGTAAGTTTGGTGAACAAGCTATGATGTGGGATTCCCCGTGGGGTAGAGGATATCCTGGATGGCATATTGAGTGCTCTGCCATGAGCATGAAGTATCTGGGGGAAACCTTCGATATCCACTGTGGAGGTATTGATGCTATTCCTGTCCACCACACTAATGAGATAGCTCAGAGCGAGGCTGCCACAGGTCACAAGTGGGTAAACTACTGGTGCCATGGAGAGTTCCTCCTGAATGATAAAGGAAAAATGAGTAAGTCGTCAGGAGAATTCTTGACCCTCCCTGTTTTGGTTTCTCATGGATACGAGGCTCTAGACTACAGATATTTCTGCCTTGGCGGACACTATCGCACACAGCTAAAGTTCTCTTATGAAGCTCTCGACCATGCAAAAATCGCTAGGGAGAGACTTAATGGAGTAGTAGCTGAACTCAAGGCAAAATCCAAGCCTGCAGCTTCTCTTGGGGAAAAAGCTCAGAGCTATAAAGATTCTTTCTTTGCCGCCCTCTATAATGACCTGAGATGCCCAGAGGCTTTGGCTGTCATGTGGAAGATGATTAAAGATGGTTCTATAAGTGACGAAGAAAAACTTTCTCTTCTCTATTCTATGGATAAAGTCCTTGGATTGGACCTGGATAAAATAGAGGCTAAGAAAGAGGAAAAAGTCGGAGGAGAAGAGGAGTGGAAGCTTGTGGAAGAGAGAAAGCAGGCTAAAGCTGAAAAGAACTATCAGAGAGCTGATGAGATAAGAAAAGAACTGGAAACAAGGGGTTTTATTGTAAAAGATACTCCTCAAGGACCAATTCTTCAAAAAATAATGTAACCATTAGGTAGGAAATTTGTTAATAAGATGGAAATCAAAAGTACCAACCGGGAAGATTTCAGGAAAGTATACGATGCTAATTACACGCTTCTAATGCAAGTGGTGATGCACATCGTATACAATCAGGAAATTGCGGAAGACTTGGTCCAGGAAACATTTGAACGTTTTTATGTGAAGAATATTTCCTTCCCGACCATGGATGACGCCAAGTATTGGCTGTTGAGAGTTTCCAAGAATCTGGCTCTCAATAATGTTCGAAAGAACAAGAGGGAGATACAGCTTGTAGATAAAGTCAAAAAGATGCCAGGTGAAACTGCAAACTATTTTGACTCTTCAAAAGCTGTAATGGAAGAAGAGGATAGAAAGACTGTTAGAGATGCAGTCAATGCCCTTCCAGAGAACTTGAGGAGCGTAATACAGCTTAAAGAGTATTCGGGACTTGACTATAAAGCTATAGGAAAGATCCTGGGTATTTCTGAAACAAACGTAAAGGTTAGAGTCCATAGAGCAAGGAAAAAGCTTGAAGAGATTCTTTCCGCGGAGGATAAAGATGTGTATTGATCTGCAGATGCTGTCCGCATATATGGATGGAGAATTAAAGGAGCCATATAGAACCCAAGTGAAGGAACACTTGGAGCACTGCGCTGCCTGCAGGAATCTTCTTGAGAATATGAAGAAGTTGGATGAAAAGATCCAAAAAGACACATTCTCAGAAGAAGAGCTTAATAGAAACAAAGATGCCATATTCAAAAAGCTTGATGCAAAGTGCTTTGGAAATGGCAAGCAGATTTCTTTCTTTAGAAGAAAGATCCAGATGAGCATACCTACTGCAATTACAGCTGCCGCTGCCGCTGTATTCATCTTCGTGGGAGGTTTTGTATTCTTTGGCTCAAATGCAAAAGAGACAAATGATATTCTTCCGTCTTTCTCCGTAAACGCAGATACAGAAAATGTTAGACTTGTATCATCGGGTAAGAATAGTCTCGACGACTATACACTGGAAGAGATACTTCAATATCTAGATGGCAAAGGATATCAGGTGGATATTTCTATCAAAGGTCTTCAGCCATTGGAAGAAAAAGGGGAATGATTACTTAGGGCTCGAAAAATCGGGTCCTTTTTTACAGACCATTAGTCAGTTTTGCACTTTCGTAAAAAGAAATCGAAGAAATGACCATCGGAGAGACGGTCATTTATAAAAGGTTCTATTAATCCATTGAGGAGAGTTTTACTCAACTGGGTTATTCTCTTTATTCTTATTTTTACACTCTCTTAGGAAAGATGTGAATAAGAAGATAGAGCAAGTAAAGGTCAAAACGTCTGCTGCAGGTTGTGCTATCTCCACACCTGTAATCCCAAGAACTCTCGGTAGAATGAGAATGGATGGAATATAGAAGATACCTTGTCTACACATAGCAAGGAATGTGGCTGACGCTACATGGCTTGTTCCTTGTAGAGCCATATTTGTGGTGACATTTATTCCACAGAAAGGTAGAAGAAGGCATTGGGCTCTTAATGCTCTTGTTCCTACTTCAATGACCATGGGGTCATCACTTATAAAAGCTTTGATTATTGACGGCGTTAATATATAAGTAAGGAGAGAAAGGATAGTGATTATTATTGTTCCCACTTGTGCTGTGAATACAGTAGCCTTCCTTACTCTGTCATATTTTCCTGCCCCCCAGTTATATGCACAGACTGGTTGGAAACCTTGTCCGAATCCAAGAAGGGCGGAGAAGATAAAGAAAGTCACTCTACCTGTAATGCTCATTGCAGCAATGGCAGCGTCTCCATATACGGCTGCGCTTAGATTCAAAAGGATTGTTGCAATACTTGCAAGTCCTTGCCTAGCCAGTGACGGTAGTCCCGTCTTTATTATTGCTGACAGCATTGAAGGCTGAAAGTGCTTTATCTTGGAAACCACAATATCTGCTTCACTCTTTCCTGTGATAAATGCCATAAGCAGAATGATAAAGCTGATAAACTGGCTTATGGCAGTTGCAATGGCGGCTCCTGATGTTCCAAGTCCGAAGACGAAGATAAACAGAGGGTCCAGTGCAATATTTAGTACGCCGCCTGTGGTTATTCCCACCATTGCATAGAAAGCTTTTCCTTCAGAGCGTAGGATATTGTTCATTACATATGAACCGATCATAAATGGACAAGCAATGAAAATATATCTGGAATAAGCCTCAGCAAATGGAAGAATAGTCTCTGTAGCCCCAAGCATTCTCATAAGGCCTTTATTGAAGACGATACCAAGAATAGCAAGGATGACACCAAAGAGGAGAGAGAAGAAGAAAGAGAGCGTAACAAGAGTGTCAGCCCTGTCCTTGTCTTTTGCTCCCAGAGAGCGGGAAGCGAGGATTCCTCCTCCCATTCCTATTGTGAACCCCACCGCCTGTATAATTGCCATTATGGAAAAAACTACACCTACTGCGGCAGAAGCACTTGTTCCGATTTGGGAGACAAAGTATGTATCCGCCATATTATAAATGGAAGATACAAGCATCGACACTATAGTTGGAACTGCAAGTCGAGGAATAAGTGACGACACTGGTGTCTGTGTCATTTTTAGATATTGCTGATTTTCACTCATACTTTGAATTTATCATAAACGGATGAAAAATGGGATAGACTCTTTCCATTGTTAAGAGCACTCTTTTTTGATACCATAAACGGCGACGGAGGACTTTTTAATATGAAAGCCGTGGAATTGGCCAAAGCCTATAACCCAAAAGATTTCGAGGACCGCATTTACAGCGAATGGAAAGAGAAGGGAGAGTTTGCTCCCAGAAGTGGTGAAGGACATTTTACTGTCGTTATGCCACCACCAAACGTTACTGGCGTCCTTCACATGGGCCATGCTTTAAATAACAGCTTGCAGGATATAATCATCAGATATAAGAGAATGACAGGTGTTCCTACTCTATGGGTACCTGGAACAGACCATGCAGGTATTGCAACACAGAACGTTGTGGAGAGACAGCTTGCGAAAGAAGGCTTGAGACGTCAGGATCTTGGAAGAGAGAAGTTCTTGGAACGTACTTGGGCTGTAAAAGACAAGCACCACAATATTATTAAGAGTCAGCTTGAGAAGATGGGATGTTCCTGTGACTGGGATCACGAGAGATTCACAATGGACGAGGGACTCTCCAAGGCTGTAAGGGAAGCATTTGTCACCCTATATGAGAGAGGACTGATCTATAAAGGTAAGTACCTTGTAAACTACTGCCCAAAGTGCGGTACTGCTCTGGCAGACGATGAAGTCGAATATGAGAACGTTCCTGGAAAACTCTATGATGTCAGATATCCATATGCCGACGGTTCTGGCTGGATTACAGTTGCAACAACAAGGCCAGAGACTATGTTCGGAGACGTTGCAGTTGCAGTAAACCCTGAAGATGAAAGATATAAGGATATAGTTGGGAAAAAGCTTAGACTTCCTCTTACAGATAGAGAGATTCCAATTATTGCAGATTCTTTTGTTGAGCTTGGTTTCGGTACAGGTATGGTAAAGATTACTCCAGCCCATGACCCTAATGACTGGGAGTGTGGAAAGAGACACAATCTAGAAGCCATCAATGTCCTTAACCCGGATGGAACTATGAATGACAACTGTCCTGAGAAATATAGGGGTGTTCCTGCTCAGGAAGCAAGAAAAATGGTTGCAGAAGAGCTTAAGGAGAAGGGATATCTTGTAAGCGAGAAAGACTATAACCATGAAGTCGGTCATTGTTATAGATGTCATACAATCGTAGAGCCATATCTTTCCGAGCAGTGGTTTGTAAAGATGCGTGGTATGGCAGACAAGGCCATTGACGCTTGGAAGAAGGGCGATATTCAGTTCTATCCTAAGAGATGGGAAAATACATATATCCACTGGATGGAGACTATCAAGGACTGGTGTATCTCACGTCAGCTTTGGTGGGGACATAGAATTCCTGTATGGTACTGCGAAGACTGCGGCGAAATGATTGTATCAAGAGAAGATGCAACAGAGTGTCCAAAGTGTCATAGCCATAACCTTAAGCAGGACACAGATGTCCTCGATACATGGTTCTCTTCATGGCTTTGGCCATTCTCAACTCTTGGCTGGCCTGAAAAGACTCCTGATTTCGATAAGTTCTTCCAGACAAATACTCTTGTTTCTGCATATGACATTATCTTCTTCTGGATCAGCAGAATGATAATGGCAAGTGAAGAGTTCTTGGGTAAGGCGCCTTTCAAAGATATCGTCATTACAGGTCTTGTAAGAGATACACAGGGAAGAAAGATGTCCAAATCTCTTGGAAACGGAATCGACCCGTTGGATGTAATCGACGAATATGGCGCTGACGCCATGAAGTTTACACTCTGCTTCCTTGCAGCTCAGGGACAGGACGTTCAGATAGATATGAACTCATTTAAGCTTGGTTCCAGATTTGCAAATAAGATTTGGAATGCTACAAGATTCTTGTTGATGAATCTTGAGGGCAGAAATCTTGTTGAGGTTGATAAATCTAAGCTTACTGTCCTGGATAAGTGGATATACTCACGTCTTAATGACGCTGCTCTTTCCATTAAGAATGCTATGGATGAGTATCACTTCAATGATGCAGCCCAGACGGTATACTCTTTCTTCTGGAATGATTTCTGTGACTGGTATATTGAAGCAAGTAAAGAGAAACTTCTCCATGGCAGTGACGAAGAGAAGGATCTCCAGGTGTCTATCCTTATGGATATCTTGGAAGCTTCAATGCGCTTGATGCACCCATTCCTTTCCTTCCTTACAGAAGAGATATATCAGAAGCTTCCAAATCATAATGGAGACGTTATCGTTGCAAAATATCCTGAATTCGATGAGAAAGAGAAGGATGAATATGCAGAAGCTTCTATGGATAGTCTCCAGGAAGTGGTGAGAGTCGTCAGAGCAGTCAGAAGCAGCCTCGGTATTGGACCGGAGAAGAAACTTAAGGTTGTAGTAAGACCAGATAAGTCTAATAAGTATGTAGACTTCTATAAGTCTGAAGTAAAGATCCTCACATCTTTCATGGGAGCTTCTACAGTCACCATCGATACAGATGGAAGCGAAGATACTTCAAAGGCCTTCCCTTGCCATGGCAGCGGCTTCGAAGCATTTGTCTTTGTTCGTGATGCCATCGATGTAGAGGGTGAAATAAAGAGACTTGAAGGTGAGATCAAGAAGGCTGAGGCAAATTTGGCTCAGAGCATGAAGAAACTTGAGAATGAGAACTTTATTACTCATGCTAAACCTGAAGCTATCGAAAAAGAGAAGAGCAAGAAGGCTGAGTTCGAAGAAAAGATAGCGAAATCTACTGAGCACATAGCTCTTTTGAAGACTCTATAATCATGAAAATGACCCCGGGAAACCGGGGTTTTATGAACATAAGCTGTAATTCTTATTCCTTATCCATTGCATCTTTTTCGTCTGTAATTTCAGCTCTTCTTGCCTTTGCTAGTTTCGCAATTTCAGAGAGGGCCTTTCTTGCTCTTGTTGCTGAAGACTTGATGCCTTTTTCCACGAACTTATTGTTTTCTGTAACATAGATCTCCATCTGGGCTACAATTTCATCATGTGTAGACATTGTTTAACTCCTATTTCCTTTAGATATGAAGAAATAATAACATAAAACAGACAGAGTGCAACAAAGATTGAGTTTTTTACTATTCATTCTTCTATTTTTGTGGCGTTTTCACACTTTTCTTCCTTTCCAATCAAAGCCTTTTCCAGAGAGCTTTCTATACATGCCATGGACATACATGGCGCAGATTGCTGTAATAGAAAGGAAACCTGAAACGCAAACGCTTCTCCAGAATCCTATTTCTCTTGAACCGATGGCCCAGCCTATGAATGTCAAAATCCATCCGCTTATTGCCATCAAAAGAAGCTTATTCTCATTAAAACAAATGAAAAGAGGAGCAAAAAGAGGAGTCCATGAAATAAACATCAAAAGTGTCACTGCAATTAATAGAAGTAGAATCATAATGAAGGTTGGAGGGAATAAATCTGTAAGACTTCTCTCTATGCCTCTAAATGCACTCTTTCTGTCACTATACATTTTGCATGACACATCTTTTGATAGGTTTCTAAATCCATATTTCTTTTTGTGTCTCATGAAATGTTTGATGATGCCAATATCATCACACACTTTTTGAGGCATGGCACTATACCCTCCTACTTGGGAGTAGCTATCTCTTCTCATCATTACATACTGTCCGATACCTATGGCGAAAGGTATGAACTGAATGGGGTTAAGTATGAAGTGGGGGAGAACTACATTTGAAAACATCATGGCTGCAGTGACTACACCTCCGCCATATGTAGTGACACCTTGGTATGGGAAACCAGAGAGAATATCCAAGTTTCCTTCTTCCATATATCTTACACCCATTGAAATTGAAGAAGGATTGTGGACAGTATCTGCATCTGTGCAGAGAAGAATATCTCCATCGGCATGAGGAATGAGATTCAAAAGCGCATTGATCTTTCCGTATGGAGATAATCTTTTGCCGCCCTCATTTTTGAAGCCTTTTATTTTGTCGCTCTTAGCCATGTAGCTTTGGATAATGCTCCATGTAGAGTCTGTAGACTGGTCGTCGATGATCACTACTTCGTAATTGGGATAATCTTGGTTTAAGAGAGAATCCAAAAGACGGGGCAGGTGTTCCTCTTCGTTTCTGGCTGGAATAATCACTGATACTTTCCTTTTTCCGTCAATATTTATTTTTGTTGCTTTACTTCTATGACGGCGGAAGAAAAGAAGATTAGAGAGTGTGCATATTAGGCACCAAACCCCAAAAATCAGTGAAATCCAAGAAAGAAGGGAAAGAAATATCTTCATTTTAGTTTTTTCTCCAAGTCTCTCTCCAACTCCAGTAAAGGAGGTTCTCCATAGTAAATATCAAAGGCAAGATCAAGATACTCTTTGCTCTCTTTATAATCTTTTCTATTAAAGTGGGCTGTCGCCAAAGCCCCATATGCTGAATACTTATTCGAAATAGAGATGTTGTCTATCTCCTTTAGGATAGGCTCCAAACCTTTGATGGCGTTCTTGTTTGAGCCTCCCGCAATCTGAGGTGTATAAATAAGTCTCCAACCGTTTGTTACAATAAAGTAAGCTTCATCCGGATATTTCTTTATAGCTTCTTTTGTAAGATTTGAGTTCTCTAGTCCTGCACCTAAGTAGTCTTTGCCTATGTAAGTCTTTGCAGATGAATAATCGATTTGAGCTATGAGATTAAGTATCTCATTACTTTTATCCATAGAGTCTACATAGTTTTTGTTATACTCCAGATGCTCTTTAGCCTCATCTTTGTAATCGTTGTCCGCCAAGTATCTGGCATAAAGATATTCAGCTCTTGCTTTCTCAAAGTCTGTTATATCAGATTTGATATAGGAAGAATAAACAGGATCTACGATGCTTCTTTCTTTGTTGCACTTTATTACTTCTTCAAGCTCCAGCCACTCCTTGGTATCAAAGACTTTCAGTGAGTCGTTGATGGAAAAGAGTGGGGTGAGAGCTAAAACTAAAGCTAATAAGAATACTACTTTTCTTTTCATTTAAAGTTAAAAATACTTTTGATCAGAGATACGTCTGATTATGTATCCCTCCTTAAGTGGTAAGTTGGTTTGAATCAATCCCTTCTTCATGTGGTCCAGTTTGAAGAGAGGGAAACCGTTTTCATCGAGGATCTTGAAATTAGAGTCAGATAGAAGTGGGACATCGGGTCCGATAAACTCCAATGTCTGGCCGTTTTTTATCTGATTCCTGCAGTCAATCTCCCAAATGCTGTCTCTGACTTTCTTTCCGACTGTTCCCAAGAATGTATAGGATCGTTCGTATCCATAGCTTGTAGGACGAGATACATCATCGTCAACTCTAGCTTCAATTGGATCGTCACGAAAGAAGAAACCTGTGGTAAATTCCCTGTGAGATACGTCGAAAATATCTCTCTTGTATAGGTCTTTGTCTTTGTCGTCGTCGATGGCTTTTCTATATGCTCTTGTAACTACTGCAACGTAGTAGACGCTTTTCATTCTGCCTTCGATCTTCAAAGATGAGAGCCCTGCATCCTCCAACTCTTTTACATGGTCGATCATGCATAGGTCTTTGGATGAGAGAATCGTTGTGTAGTCGTCATTCTCTTCAATAGGGAAATATGTACCTTTTCTCTCTTCTTCCTCCAAAGCGTACATCTTATAGTTCCAGCGGCATGTATGCGAGCAGTCTCCTCTGTTTGCGCTTCTTCCTGTAAGGAAGGAGGAGAGCATGCATCTGCCCGAGTATGACATACACATGGCACCATGTACGAAAGCCTCCAACTCCAATTCAGGAACTTTGTCTTTGATTCTCTTTATATCGCTGAGACTGGCTTCACGACCAAGTATTACTCTTTCAAAGCCCATGTCTTTATACATCTTGGCACTTTCACTGTTAATACAGGAAGCTTGTGTAGATAGATGTAGGGCCTTGTCTGGAAAGTTCTTCTTCAGGAAGGGGACTGTTCCTATGTCAGAGACGATAAATGCATCGAAGGGCCAGGACGCTATCTCGTCTTTCATAGAGTGTAGCTTCTCCATTTGGCTTTCTTTAAAGAGAATGTTCATGGTACAGTAGATTTTTTTTCCTGTTTTCTCTTTAAGAGCTTTTACTTTTTCCACTTCTTCTTGTGAGAAGTTTCCAGCATTTGCTCTTAAAGAGAACTCTGTCATTCCCATATATGCTGCATCTGCACCATAGTTAAATGCAGTCTCAAGTTTCTCGTAGTTGCCGGCAGGTGAAAGAAGCTCTATTGCCATTTTACCGCCTTTCCGAAAGCTTCGGCCTGAAGAAATGTCTCTTCTTCTCTCTCTTTCTTCTCCTTTTCCTTACGTTCCTGATCAAGCCTTACAAGTTCTTCTTTGCTCAGTCTGTGTGTGGATTCTGAAGGGAAGGCAATGGCGATTACTTCCTGAATATCTTTTACAGGATGGAAAACTACATCACCCTTTACTTCATCATCCAACTTTTCAAGGTCTCTGATATTTGAGAAAGGAATAATGATTTCTTGTATTCCGTTTCTTCTTGCACCGAGAATCTTTTCCTTCAATCCTCCGATTGCCTCTACCTTTCCTGTAAGGGTCAGTTCTCCTGTCATGGCAAGCTTTTCTTTTACTCCTACCTCTCTATACATGGACCAAAGGGCAGTAAACAGAGTGATACCGGCACTTGGTCCATCTTTTGGTACTGCTCCTTCAGGGCAGTGGAGGTGGACAGAGTGGTTTTCGAAGAATGAGATATCCAAACCTCTAAGGTATGCTTCTTCTTTTACTCTTGAGAATGCAATGGAGACAGATTCCTTCATTACATCTCCCAACTGTCCAGTAATCTTCATTTCACCTTTCTGAGGCAGGGCTACAGCCTCCACAGGTATTACATCTCCTCCTGCACTTGTCCAAGCCAGGCCCATAGCCATGCCTATGCTGTCTGCAACTCTAATGTCATCGGCTGGGTATAAAGGAAGGCCAAGATAATCCTTGAGGTCCTTTGAGCTTACTTTTACAGGAAGCTTCATCTCTTCTTCCGGTGTCTCCAGAATCTTGAGAGTGACTTTTCTCATTATCTTGTCCAGCTGGTTCTTGTATTGTCTGACTCCAGCTTCTCTGGCATACTCCTCGGCAACTCTTCCAAGAGTCTTGTCGTCGATTCTGAACTCTCTCTTTTTCAAGCCGTTTTTCTTCATCAAGTCAGGAACGAGGTACTCTTTTCCGATATGAATCTTCTCTTGAGGTGTGTATCCCTCCATCTCGATGACTTCCATTCTATCATAGAGAGGACGTGGGATTCTTGAGAGGTCGTTGGCTGTTACGATAAAGAGGACTTTAGATAGGTCGTATGGAAGATCCAGATATAGATCTCTGAAGTTTACGTTCTGCTCAGGATCCAATACTTCCAAGAGAGCGGAAGCCGGGTCCCCGTTGACGCTTTCACCCATTTTGTCGATTTCGTCTATTAGAATTACAGGATCCACGGTCTTGACCGTCTTTATTGCCTGGATAAGTTTTCCAGGAAGGGCTCCTATATAAGTTCTTCTGTGTCCCTTGATTTCAGCTTCGTCTCTCATTCCTCCTACGCTGAAGCGGTAGAATTTTTTGTTCAAAGCTTTTGCAATAGAAGAAGCGACGCTGGTCTTTCCTACTCCCGGAGGGCCTGCGAGACAGATTATAGCACCCTTAGTGCTCTGGGCCTTTAGTCTGGAAGCCAAGAATTCTACGATTCTCTCTTTTACTTCCTTCATGCCGTAGTGGTCCTTCTCCAGTTGTTCTTTGACTTTTGTTATGGAGTAGTCTGGGATAATGTCTTCAAAAGAGAAGGGGAGATCAAGGATTGTCTCTACATAGACTTTTGTCAGCATATACTCAGCGTTCATTGGATCCAGATTCATGAGTTTCTGAAGCTCTCTGTCTACAACTTCCCTATATTCCTGAGGCAGCTCTTTTGTTGCTGCTCTTTGGAATATATCACCTTTGGTGGGAGTGCCCCCAAAAGTATTATTACCCATGACGCCATTCAGTTCCTGAGTCAGAACTCTGATCTGCTCACGGAGGATTGCTTCCTTGTTTCTACTTTTTACGCGGTTGATGAAGTCAGCCTTGATCTGCTCTTCTTTATCTAGGATTTCTTTTTCTCCAGCGATATAAGAAGTAAGGTCATTTACTCTCTTCTTCGGATCAGTGGATTCAAGTATCTCTTCCAAGAACTCCTTTGGTGCACTGACAAGTGAAGATGCAGCATACCAACAGATTGCATCTGCATCATTGAAATTGGAGATGTTGACTTCAGTAGCGAAGGAGAATACTTGTGTCTTAGATAGTGATGTAACCAGGTCTTTGAGAATTCTGACATATGGTGTAAGCACTTTTTCAGAGACTGCCTTATCTATGAGGTCGGAGACATTTGCCTGCACAGGCTCAGGCTCAGTAACTAATGAGTCTATGTTTACTCTTTTAAGAGTGGATACAAATACATGTATGCAGTTATTTGGAAGCTTGATAAACTTTGATACTTTTGCAAGTGTACCCACTTTTTTTAGACTTCCGTCTTTTTCATCCTTTAATACAGCCACGAATATGCCGCCATTCTTTTCAATGGCATAATTGATGGCTTTTGTATCTTCAGGCCTTGCAATCATCAGGGTAGTGAAGGTTTCAGGAAAGAGAGGTCTCTCCGTCAAAGCCAACACAGGAGCTGATGTAACGTTTATTTCATTTTTATTTTCGTTCATTCTACATTTCCTATCATTGAATATAATAGTAAAAATCCTTACTAGAAAGAAGATGGAATGGAAAAAACACCATCTACTTATTTTCTTCCTTTTCTTATTTTAAATCTATAGCTGGGATTGTCGCTTTTGGTTTTATGGAATTAATGTAAATCGTGAAAGAAAGTTGTTGCATTTTGTTGCATTCGTGTTAACCTCTAAACGTGAGGAAATCAAAAATGGATAGTAAACTTATTGTAATAGCCATTGGTGGAAACTCTCTCATCGAGGATTCCAAACACGTAACAGTACAGAGTCAGTATGATGCTGCCAATAAGACAGCAAAGCATATAGCACGCCTTGTGCAGGCTGGAAACAGAGTTGTAATTGCACATGGAAATGGTCCACAGGTCGGATATATTCTGAGAAGAGCCGAGCTTGCACAGAAGCAGCTTCACACTGTTCCTTTGGATTCCTGTGTTGCAGATACCCAGGGTGCTATTGGATATCAACTGCAGATGGCATTGGACAATCAGATGGTGGCTGACGGATTGAAGAAGAACATCGCCACTGTCGTCACTCAAGTTGAAGTAAAGGCTGACGACCCTTCATTCCAGAAGCCTACTAAGCCTATCGGATCCTTTATGAGTGAAGCAGATGCTATGGAAAGAAAGGAAAAAGATGGCTGGAGCGTAGTGGAGGATGCAGGAAGAGGCTGGAGAAGAGTAGTTGCATCCCCTAAGCCTGTTTCAATTATCGAGCTTGAGACAATAAAGTGCCTCTTGGACAATGGCATCATCGTTATCGCTGCTGGCGGCGGTGGTATTCCTGTCGTCAAGGATGAGAATGGATACTTAAAGGGCATGGAGGCCGTCATAGACAAGGACTTGGCTGCTGCAATGCTTGCAAAGGATCTTAATGCAGATATGTTCGTCATATCCACAGCAGTTCCGAAGGTGTGCCTCAACTATGGTAAGAGCGATGAGAAGAAGCTTGATTCCATTACAACTGATGAAGCTAGGGAATATATTAAGGAAGGTCACTTTGCTCCAGGATCTATGCTTCCAAAGATCCAGGCTTTGGTGGACTTTGTAGACTCCACAGGAAACATGGGAATCGTTACTGATCCTGAGCATCTCTATGACGCTGTATATGGAGACCAGGGAACAAAGATTCAGAATTGACAACAATATATGCACATAGTTTTGGGACAGGGGGGATATTTTCTTCCTGTCCTTTATTTCTTCGTCATGCACTTGTAGCTTACAAAAGCCTCCGACGCATATAGCATTATTGCAGGAATGAATACTGCATATGAGTCTTGTATGAAAGAAGGGATAATAAGCCTTAATACTAATACAATTAGTGCCAAGGCTAGCATTGTTCCTGAGTTTATGAGTAACGCTTTATTCTTTCTTTTCTTTGATAGGGAAGCAAAATGAAGAAAAGAAGAGACAAGGCAGAGTGGAGAAATAAGGAGAAAGTTTACGTTTCCCTTTGTCACGTTGTGTATAGTAAAGAGCATAAAGAACAATAGGACGAGGGAAAGGACAGCGAAGAATAAGTAGATTATTCCAAGAATAATATCGCTGATCCTTTCTACCCATCTTTTTTTAGTGAGAGGGAGAAGAGATATTGCAATAAGTATCAGGCCCATGAGAATAGATCTTGTTTTCAGACTCCATTTCTCTGGAACAGATTTTCTGCTCTCGGAGGAATAAATGATATCATCCTCGCTCTCTTGATACTCTTTTATGCACGCGTTAAGTGTGGAAGGAAGGAAACAGGCCTCCCACATGGTCTCTTCTTTATCTGTATCAGGACCAAGAAGATAGCTTATTGTCCAAGCAACCGGAAATGTTGATAGTGATAAGTGTCGTTCCACTGTTTCCCTTAGAGTCTCTTCTGATGGCGTTGATTTTAACTTCTCTTCAAACTCTCCACCCGTGAGCCAAGAGTAGATGTCTCTAGGTCTTGTGGCACAGTTATCCCTAAAGTAGTCATATAAATAAGTCTTATTTTCTTCTTTAGTGGAGTATATGAGAAATGATAGAAGATTCTTCTTTTGGTTTTCATCTAGTTCAAGTTTAAGTGCCCTGACGCTTCTGTCGTCGGCAATCAATGACTCTATCCTATACTCCCCATATGTAGCCCAAGCCTCGTAGTATAGGCGACCGAAAGCGAAGTTGACGAAAAAAGAGTCGTCGAAGGTAAAGATTCCCCAATCGTAGGCTATAGGGAATGAATCTGGAGATGTGAATAGTATCGCACTATGGCCGAAGTTTTCCCAAACAAGAGACCCAGGTCCTCCAGTAATAAGGTAAAACTCCATATCATTGTATTTTTCTCTTTCTTCTTCAGTGACTTCACTCGTTTTAAAAGAATCCAGCTCTTTATCTATATCGAAAAGTGGGGGAGTGGCCTCTCCTCCGTAGAGTCCAAGTATTAATATGAACAACACCATAAGAACTGAAAACTTCTTCATAGATATGAGGAGTTTAGCATCTCATCTCTTCTTCTTCCACTCTCATTGGGGAAAGAAAATCGGGTATTTGTCTTTGTCGTCTGTGTTAATTGTGCTAAAGTAAAGTGATGGAAAGAGACTTTAAGACACTGGGGATAGTTCTGAAAAAAGACAATGCCAAAGATAATGACGTTGTCATCAGAATCCTTACTCCCGATATGGGTGTTCTTGAAGTCTATGTATATGGGGTAAGAAAGAGTTCCAAGGCCGTAAGGGCCTCTGTGTTCACTGAGGGTGTTTTTTCTCTTTCAAGGCGTACTGAAAATGGAAAGATAACACTTAAAGATGTAGATACACTTTCCTTTCATGAGAAAATAAGGGAGAGCTTGGAAAAGACTATCGCTCTGTCTTTGTTTTCTGAGATGATAATCAAAGGAAGAAGTGTAGATGCATACATCTATAATCTTTTTGCAGGTACTCTTGATGAAGTGGAGAGTGGGGAGAGAGACCGAGGGGGTATTTATTTTATTGTACATTACCTTCGTTCCCAAAGCCTGGGAGGAGATTGGAAAAACTGTCCCGAGTGTTTGAGGGAATATAGAGACGACGAGGTCTTGGGGTATTCTCTGTCTTTGGGTGCTGCTGTCTGCAGTGACTGCGACGAAATGGGAGGAGAGATGATTCTTCCCCCCAATGCAAGAAAGTATCTTGCCCGAATATATGAATGTTCTTTAAAGGAGGCTGGAGAGATAAGGATAAGCGATGAAATGGCTAGGCGCATATTCCGTTATCTTTTAAGGACTTTAAAGCATTCATTCCCCGTCCGCCTGAATGTGCTGGAAACGGGGCTGATATTGTAAGGAAATGTGAATATATATGAAAGTAAGGATTAAAAAGTACGACTCATCTAGGGCAAGGGCCCTCAGCGAGCGATTTGGCCTTCCTATTTTGGCTTCTACAATTATGGCAAGGAGAGAGATGCCTGAAGAAGAGGTGATGTACTCTCTTGAGGATGATATTCTCTATCAACATAGTCCATTTACTGTAGATGATGTATATACAGCAGTGGAGAGAATACAGGAAGCCTTGGATGAAGAGGATGGAAAAGAGCAGGAGAAGATTCTGATTTTCGGCGATAGAGACGTAGACGGCGTAACTAGTACAGCCATTATGATCAGGACTCTTAGAAAACTTGGGGCCAAGAATGTTAGTTGGCGTCTACCTCATGGAGACGAGAGCTACGGCCTCACGGATGATGCTGTAGATGAAATACTGGAGTCAGGGGTAACGCTTGTAATAACTGTAGACAACGGTATATCTGCAATAGAAGAGATAAAAAGACTTGAAAAGGCTGGAGTAAGCGTTATAGTCCTAGACCATCATATTCCAGGAGATAGGCTTCCTCCTGCAGAAGCTATCTTCGACCCGAAAATCGAGGGATCAGGTTATCCATTTCCTCATTTGGCTGGTTGCGCTGTGGCTGCAAAGTTGTGTTGGGCTCTTCATTTTGCATCCACTCCCTTATGGAACTCATCTCTTATTCTTCTTCACGCTGAGCCTGGTAACGGCACAATAAGAGTTACAGGGGCGAAATTGGAGAATCTTGTTGTAGTAGATACATGCTCAGACGAGTTTCTTGAGGATGGAAGAAACTCACTTTCTCAATCAAGGCTGCTTCCATTCCTCTCTTGTCAGCTACCAATAGTGGTATTGGACAAAGATACAGAGCTATCTCTACTTAGAAGAGCCTTCGGAAAGAATGTAGATATTTCTCTTGAAGACTTCAGGCCACAGATGGAGAAGGTTATGCCTAAGACCAGGGGAAAGAGTCTTTTTGACCTATCTGTATATAGTAGGGCTGCAAAATACGCTTCTTCCAATAAAGAGATGGAGACTCTGATATCGCTTTTCAAATCTTCATCTATCTATTCTTTTCCGGAGCTTACAAAGAACTTTGAAGATATTCAGCAGTTGGAGGCTATAGGAACGATTTCAGACCTGATGCCTATGAAGGATGAAAATAGGCTCATTGTAAAGAAAGGCTTGAAGCTTATGAGTCGCACACCACTCTCTTGCCTACAGTATCTTATTGCAAAACAGAACTTGATATCGAAGCCTATATCAAGTGTGAATGTATCTTTCAAAATTGCTCCTGTATTGAATGCTGCAGGAAGAATGGGTAAGCCAGAGGAAGCTTTGGAACTTTTGATTTCTGATGATCCGGGAGTAATCGAGGAGCTTTCCCTGAGACTCTTGGATATGAACCAGCAGAGACAGAAGAGCGAAGAAGAGATAATGGAGAAAGTCTCCATAAAAGCTGAAGAGTCCTTAATAAAGAATGATGGAAAGATTATCATTATTGATGATCCAGACGTTCCAAGAGGACTGACTGGAAGCATAGCCAGCAGGCTTTCCAACGATAAAAAGATCCCTGTCATAGTAATGGCGGGAGTAGATGGAAAGATTGTGGGAAGTATGAGATGCACAGAACCCTGGAATGCACGGGAATTTCTATCTAATTTTTCTTATCTATTTGAAGACTATGGCGGACACAGATTTGCTGCAGGCTTTAGAAGTGATGAAGAGAAAAAAGAAGAGCTTATTTCATCCTTCGAGGAGTATATGTCCACTCTCCCTGAAATTAACCAAGAGGATATTGAGATAGAAGTAGACGCCCAGATTCCTAAAGAATTTATGAATGAAAACGTATGGAAGACAAACGAGTTATTTGAACCATTCGGACAGGAGAATGAAGAACTTTTGTTCTATATCCCGGATGGCGTCATAGAAGAAGCATATTGTGTGGCCAACAACCCGAAGTATATGCGTTTCACTATCCGCTATGGCGAAAACGCTTGGCCCAGCGTCTGGTGGGATGCCAGAAATAACTCTGAATATACAGTAGGAAGGCATGTTTCTATTGTATTTTCACCTGAGACAAACTGGTGGAAAGGAGTAGGTAAATTGCAGATGCATATTAAGGAAATGGAAGCACTATAACTGAAACGTTGGGATTTACGCAACTTTAACTCTTAAAACCTCTGATTTCAGATGTTTTTAAAGAAAAAATTTGACATATTATAAAAGTGGTGGGATACTCTAAACAAACCCGCAAATACGGGGAAAAGGAGTATCCCATGCTTATTCTTATAGCAGATGCATTTGACAAATCTCTTCCTGGTAAACTTGAGGTTTTCGGGGAAGTCACAACAGATATCGAAAGACTTGGAGAAGCTGATGTGGTTTTGATCCGCAGTAAGACAAAGGCTACAAAAGAGTATATTGACAAAGCCAAGAATATGAAGCTTATCATCCGTGGCGGTGTCGGTATGGATAATATTGATATCCCTTACTGTAAGGAAAAGGGAATTGTTGCTACAAATACACCTAAGTCATCAGCTGTTGCTGTTGCAGAGCTTGCTTTCTGCCTTATGCTCAGCACACCAAATAATCTTTGCTTCTATGACAGTACTATGAAGAACGGCGAGTGGGCTAAGAAGACAAAGAGACATGAGCTTTATGGAAAGACACTTTGTCTTTTGGGCATCGGAAATATTGCAAGAAAGGTTGCTGAGAGAGCTCATGCCTTCGGTATGAAGGTTGTTGCATATGATAAATATGTAGAGAAGTCAGATCTTGCAGAGATGATGAGCCTTGAAGATGCAGTCAAGGATGCAGACTACATTTCAATGCACCTTCCTTATACTCCGGAAACAGATAAGATGGTCAACAAAGATCTTATCGCAAAGATGACAAAGAAGCCTGTCATCATCAACACAGGTCGTGGTAAGTGTGTAGATGAAAAAGACGTTGCAGAGGCTCTAAAGAATGGAGATCTTTCTTGGTTCTGTACTGATGTATACTCATCAGAACCTCCAGTAAGAGAAGAGAACCCTCTCTTTGGATGCACAAATGTAACATTTACTCCTCATGTAGGTGCCAACAGTGAAGAGAACCTTCTCAGAATCGGAGAAGAAGTCATTGATACTATCAGCAAGTATCATAAGGAAGGCTTGGTCTGATCTGAAAAGGGGGGAGTCATGGCAAAGAAAATTGACGACACTAACAAAGCTATTATCAGGCTTCTTCGTGATGGTAGAAAACCATATTCAGTAATTGCAGACGAACTTGGTATTACTGAAAACACAGTAAGAAGCAGAGCCAATAAGCTTTTGGAAGATGGTGTACTGAGAATTACCGGTATGGTGGATCCTGAGAATGTACCTGGCCTTCAGATGATCTATATGGGCGTCAAACTCTCAACTATGGAGCTTCAGAAGAAGGCTGTGGAGTTCATGAAACTTAGAGGCGTTGTCTCAGTATCTATAGTTACAGGTAGATATGACTTGATAGTCGAGTTGGTACTTTCAGAAGACGAGGATCTGTCTCTGTTACAGTTCTTCTCTCAGGAGCTGACTAAATTGACGGAAGTATTGGAAGTGGAGACTTACGTAGTATATAAGTCCCACGAACTGTTAGTTCCATATATTCTATGACACACGGGTCCGGCAATGCCGGGCCTTTTGTGTATTTTGAATAGTTTTAATCCTTATCATTATTATATTCATTGGCGTCTCCTTTGTTTTTCAGCTATGATATAGAAAAAACGAAACCTAAAGGAGAGCAAACTATGGCATCCCTAGAAACCAAATATCTTGGGCTTTCTTTAAAAAGTCCTGTAATCGTAGGATCTAGTCCTTTGACACAGAATGTGGTGTCTCTTGAAAAGTGTGAAGAGGCAGGAGCCGGAGCAGTAGTGCTCAAATCAATTTTCGAAGAACAGATTGAAAGTGAAGTTAGCGCTGAAGTTGAAGCTAATGACGAATACTTAAACTTCTCTTCCGCCCACAATGTATATAAAAGAGCTGCAACAGATTTTTATATCGACAAATATATCAAGTTACTTGCATCTGCAAAGAAAGAGCTTAGCATTCCTGTAATCGCTTCTGTATGCTGTAAGAGTCTTTCATCATGGTCCGAATATGCAGAGAGATTTGTTGAAAACGGAGCAGATGCAATAGAACTGAACTATTACCCTATTACATCCGATGCGAGAGTGGACGGAAGAAAGGTTGATGATGAGTTCTTCTCATTTATCGAGTTCGCAAGAAAGCATATCTCTTGTCCTTTGACAATCAAAATGGGCAGCAAGTACTCTGCTCTTGCCAATAAGATAAAGGCAATAGACAAGGCAGGAATCGAAGGTGTAGTTCTTTTTAACAGAACATTCCGCCCTGACGTAGACATTGAGAAGATGGAGATAGTCGCTGGTTGTCCAACTACAGACGGCAACGATTATACAGATTCTTTGAGATGGACAGCTCTTATGAGCGGAGAAGTTAAGATGGATATCTGCGCCAATACAGGAATACACTCTTCAGAGACTGCCATAAAGATGCTTCTTGCTGGAGCAAAGGCATTTGAAGTTGCTTCTCTTCCTATTAAAGAGGGTTTTGGCTCCATTACACGCCTAAATAATGAGATAAAAGCATGGATGGAACGCCATAACTTCAATTCTATCTCAGACTTCTGTGGTCGCCTTGCCCAGGAAGAGAGTTCTGACGGGTATAAATGGGAAAGAACACAGTTCTTAAAGATTATCAGCAGGGACTAAAATGGATAGGACAAAATACGAAGATATAGAACCATATAGAGGTGAAAGGTTTGAGAAAGCCAAGGCCAACTTAATGGCCAGAAAAGAGTTTATAGGTGCCTTTGCCTATATGCTCAGCGGAGATTTCTCTTCTGTAGAACCAATGGTAAATGCTATAGAGAGTGCACTGGTGGATGTGCACTCTTATGATGATTTCCAGCATAAGGTGACGGCAGGATATTTTATTCCGGCTATTATCGATAAAACGACGACAGGTTTTTCCGTCTCTGGGGGAGAGAATCTGGATAAAGACAAAGGATATCTCTTTATATCTAACCATAGAGATATTATTCTGGATTGTACTTTGCTGGATTATGCCTTAAAGACTAAGAATCTACCTCTCTGTGAAATGGCTGTAGGTGACAACTTGATGGTAAACCAGCTGGTTGAGGATCTCTTCCGTATGAACGGGGGAATAATCATCAAGCGTAATCTCCCTATGAGAGAGAAGTATTTGGAATCCATCAGAATCAGTGAATACTTTGTTGAGACTGTTTCGGAAGAGAATAAATCTATCTGGGTTGCACAGAAGTCTGGAAGAAGCAAGGATGGAAAAGACCTTACTCAGTCTGCAATTATAAAAATGCTCTATCTTTCAAAGAAGAGGGAAGGATATTCTTTCTCAGAGCTTATGAAGAAGTGCAACATTGTTCCTGTAGCTATCAGCTACCAATATGACCCTAATGATATCAACAAGGGGAGGGAGGAAGTTACAAAGGAACATAATGATGGTAAGTATGAGAAGAAGAAGTACGAAGACCTTATCAGCATGGTTAAGGGCCTCAGATGTCAGAAGGGGCATGTCCACGTAGCTATCGGAGATCCTCTAGAGGGAGAGTACAACACTCCTGAAGAAGTTGCTGAGGCAATCGACCATCAGATTCACCTTAACTACCATCTCTTTGATACAAACTATCTTTCTTATGATGTACTTGAAGGTGGAGATAGGTTTAAGGAATTCTACTCTTCTCTCGATAAAGAAGAGTTCTTATCAAGGTTTGCACACTTATCTGAAGATGTGAGAAGCTTTGTTTTGAACACATATGCTAACCCTGTGAGGATGATGCTTCAGGCAAAGAATGAGCAATGAGAAGAGTTTTTCTGATTCTTATTATCATTTCCATTATTTTTGTTTCCTGCTCCCGTAGTAGTTTCACTGTATCGGGAGCTACTTTCGATGAAAACGAAGGGAATATAAGAATTAAAGCGTACTTAGATGAAGGAGAGGAGGGTGAAAACTACTCTTTCATCCTCACTTCTCCTGATAGAGATTTAGTCTGGAAAGGAGATTTACTCTTCGATAAACATCGTCTCACCTCAGACTATATTTTGCTTACTCCTGGTGCGTCGATGCCCAAGGGGGAGTATAAGTTAATAATTCACTCGACAAATGGAACAGAAATAGAAGAGAGCATCACTTATTAGTTTTATTTTGTTCTACCTACCATTTCTTTCAGGCTCTGCTCTGTAATCTTTACAAGAAAAGTTCTGCCATGGGGGCAACAAGGCTCATCCATCATAAATACTTTTTCAAGTATAGACTGGGCTGCCCACTTGTCGACTTTGTCACCCATTTTTATTGCCTTGCGACAAGCCATTATTGCAAAGATCTTCTCTTCAAGTTCATGTTCATCGCTTTTTGCACTGGTGATAAAGTCAACGATCTCGCCCTCTATTCCCCTACATACAGCAGGAATGGCGTCTATTTCCCATTCCCCCTTTTTCTCTTTTAAAAGAGATATGCCAAGTTTTGTGTAGACATAAGAGTTTCTTTCAAGAAAGTCATCTGTAATATCGTCCACTTCGATTTTTATAGGGACAAGTAGTTTTTGGACTGTCTTCAGAGATAATAGTTCGTCGTAGAGAATCCTCTCGTGGGCGGCATGCTGGTCCACTAGGTATAGTGAATCCCCTTTCTGACATATGAGAAATAGATCAAAAGCCTGACCTATGTATATTATCTCGTCTTCGTTATGAGGCTTCTCTTCGGTTTTCTCAATCGGCTCATTTTTGACTTTCTCTCTGATTGCTTTAAGTTCTTTCGCCTTTCTTAGCCAATCTGGATCTTTGGGAGTATATCTTGAGGAATTATCTTCAAAGCTCTCTGGCTTTGTTGAAGTCTCATGGGAGTATACAATAGGCTTTTCTTCTTGTTTTATAGGCTTCTCTATATGTGGAGTAGGCATAGCACCAAAGGATTTGGTTTTTGCTCCGTTTTCCCAGCGTTCAGCATCATCTAGATAAAACTGTCTTACACTCTTTATTTCAGGAATCTTTCTCTCTATTCCTTTCTTGATCATTGATGAGAGAGTGTGGTGGATGTCAGCCTTGTTCCTTATTTTTACTTCTTTCTTCGCCGGGTGGATGTTAAAGTCCACCAGCTCACTTTTATCGTTGATAAATACACATGCATAAGGATAACTTCCACCAGGGAGAAGCTCCCCGTATCCATATAGTACAGCCTGTACCATTGAAAACTCCTCGACAGGACGGGAGTTTACATAGATTCTTATCTCCTTTTTGTCAGAACGTTTTACAGCAGAAGTTCCTGCAACTACTGTGATAGAGTAGTCTTCTTCAGTTTCTGTAAGCATTGTTACATCGGAAGATGAGATACCATACTCTCTCCAAAGCATCATGACCCTCTCTTTGTAGTCACTTGCTTTAGGCCACTGCATCCTTGTCGCTCCATCTACTTTGAGAGTAAAGCGCACATTAGGAAAGGCAAGGGCTTTTGAAGAAAGGAGCGTGCGACAGAGAGTGGATTCTGTGCTGGCTCTCTTTAAGAAGCTTCTACGGGCAGGAATCTCCAAGAATAAATCCTCTGAAGTGCAGATGGTGCCTTTTATGGGGCCTGTTTCGCTGACCGGATATCTTCTGCCATTGTCAATTACAAGGGTAGATGCTTCTTTCTCTTCGCTGTCAAAGGAAGAGATAGTAAGTTTTGAGACAGAAGAGATTGAGTATAAAGCTTCTCCTCTGAAGCCTAGAGTATTTATTTCATATAAATCATCAGGATTATGAATCTTACTTGTGGCGTGGCGGGTAGCAATCAAGGACAAGTCTTCTCTGTTGATACCTTTCCCGTTATCCTGTACTTCCAGCTTGTCGATTCCACCACCTTCTATGATTACTGTAATGTCATCAGCTTCTGCATCAAGTGAGTTGTCTAGAAACTCTCTTAACACAGATTGAGGGCGCTCTATGACTTCTCCAGCGGCGATGCGGGAGGAGAGAAGAGGATCTAGAAGGTTAATTCTTCCCATTAGTTGTTGCTCTCGCTGTCATAAAGTTCCTGAGTGACTGAGATAGGAGAGAATGAGGAGTCTACGATTGTCTGTACAACGTTATCGAGGATGATTGGAGTATCAGGATCATTAATGACTTCACTCTCTTTCTTGACGAAAATAGGAGCATCAGGAGTACCTGTCATATATTGCTCTGAAATAGAGAGGACTGGAGTATCAGGAGAGCCTGTGAGATATGAGTAGACTTCATCTGTAAATACTGGTGTAAGCACGTGGATAGGTGTCTCCAGGTATCTCTTATTTTCATCGGCTTCAATCTTTCTACCCTTGATATAGTCGTAACCTTCATTGTAGGAAAGGGTAGTGTATGTTCCTCTGATAGAGTCATAAAGCTCTATGTCTGGGGAAGAGAAGTTATATGCTTTTTCCTCTTTATCTAGCGAGATAAAATGGTACTCACCTTTAGCGGATAGAGTTGTCTTTGTTGTAGGAGTGTATACAGCAATATCCCTTTCATCTCCAGAGACTACTGTAGCGTTACCATAAACAAGGTAGATTACAAGGCCTTCTTCATCTTTTATGGCTGCCAAAGAGTTCTCACCCAAAATAAGGGAGAATGCAGAACCTTCTGCTTTTGCTTTCTCCTCTCCTGTAGCTAGTACTACACCAGTGCCCTCTACATCAACACTTGTTCTTCTGATGGTTCTGCCATCAGAGCCAACCAAAGCATATCGGCCGGAGAAAGATATTGGGTTGGAAGCGAAAATAACCGCTCCTATGAGTATTAACATTATTGCAGCTGTAAGTCTCTTCATAATGACCTCTTTCACTATAGTAACACATAGATGCTTGTTTTATCCACGTGTTTATTCTCACTTATCTTTATTATTTGTGTCCTCCTTATCACACTCTGTGGTATCTTTGTCCAAAAGATTATTTGAGAAAGTGTGGGCGGCATAGATGTGCTCTCTGGTAAGCTTGTCGATATGACACAATTCTTTCACGACAGGCTTTAGTTTTGCCCTGATGTTTGTCTGGTCAAAGGGGCAGACAGGTTTTACCACAGGTATGTCGTAGACTTCCTTCAGTCTCTGAGTAACATTCTCCTTCGTCTCGATCATTGGCCTGATTATGTGCATTTTCCCCTCAAAGAATTCCTGCACAGGAAGCATGGTTGAGAACTTGCCTCTGAAGCATAGGTTCATCATAGTAGTCTCAACTAGGTCATCCAAATGGTGGCCCATGGCAATGAGTTTCTCATTGTGTTCGTCCGCCCACTGAAAGAGGATACGCCTTCTGTTACGGGAGCAGAGATAGCAGTTGAACTCTCCTTTAAATGACTCTGGGTATTGCTTTTCGTCCACAATAGTCAGGTCAATATCCAGGTCTTTGAAGTATGTCTTTAACTTCTCTCTATACTCTGGATCAATGGGGTGCTCGATCCAATCGATCATAACAGCTTCAAGGTTATATGATACAGGAAGCCACTTTCTTCTTAAAGAAAGAGCCAAAGCCAGGGCCAGGGAGTCCTTGCCCCCGCTGGCGGCAATTAAGACTGTATCGCCTGATTTTATCATTCCATATTTGTTGATAGCTTTTCCGACACCCTTTATAAACCTCATCACCCATGGGGGAATATCACCATCGATCAGTGTCTTGTAGCTTATTTTTTCTTCATCCATGTATTATTTCTCCCATAGCTTTCCAAGCATCATCTTCCTTGATGTAGGATGGTGCATATAAGGCTACTTTTCTTAGACTCTTTTGAAATAGGGAAGAGACTTTTCCTGAGAATATCATATCGCTGTCATTAATATCTTCTACTTTTCCTTCTTCCGTAACTACAGAAATATGGGTTTCAAAACTAATGGGTTCAGGTATATCGATAATGACTTCCCACTTTTTCAGGCTTGGGTATGTTTGTGAGAGTTCTTTCCAAATGAAGTTCTCCATATCTTCCCGTTCTTCTGGCTTTCTTCCTCTGTTTTCTATTACTCCAGAGCTGTCATAATCCTTATATACTTTTCTTTCCAAGAGATGATTATGTTCTACTTCTTCAACCATTTCCAAGGCCTGACACTTCTCTTTTCTGCTTTTTAAGAGAAGGACGAACTCATTGTCATCAAGACCATAGAGTTCATCAAACTCTATCAAGCCCTCTTTCAGAGCTGTAATAAGGGCTTTCTTTATCATGGCAGTTGCACTTCTCACACCTTTATGCCAGTAGATGGTCCTATACATCATATACTTTGAGAAAAGAATCTGCTCTACACTGCTGATAGCGGCTTTATCGATACATAGGCGTGAATTACGATATGCAAAGGATGAAATAATAAAATCTGTATCCTGCTTACCGTATGGGACTCCTGCAAAGAAGCCGTCTCTGGATAGGTAATCCAGCTTATCCGGGTCCAAAGTTCCTGAAAGAACATTCCTATAGAAAAGAGTCTCATCGTCTGAAGTCAGAAGATCCTTGTCTATTATTGCAGCAGTCATCTCTCTGTCTGCTCCAGTATTCTCTACAGCTTTTCCCAGTTCCTCTCTCTCTAATATCATCTCTCCTGCCAGTTCTTCATGATCTCTTATGGCAAGCTCTTTTAAGGAGTGTGCATATGGAAAGTGTCCGATATCATGTAGTAGGCAGGCTACTAGAAAACTCATCATGCCCTTTTCTGTAAAAGGTAGTTCTTCTGATTTTTTGGAAAGGGAAAGAAGTATCTGACGACCAAGATGATATACTCCCATAGAGTGGCTGAGTCTTGTGTGCACTGATCCCGGGTATATGTGGTAAGTAGGACCATTCTGCTTGATTCTGGCAAGTTTCTGTACGTCATCCACTTCCGTTAGTGCTTTTATTTCCTTTGTCATAGGAATATTCTGCCAAAGGGGGTCTTTGACAGTGTGTACAAATCCTTCGTTGAGTATGTTCTGGGCTTTTGTTCTTTCCATAGGATTAATATAGCACAGGAAGAGAAAACTCAAAAGGAGAGGGAAGGGAAAAGAGTGTTTTGCTTCAGGTTTATCCATTGATAAATTCTACAAAGAAACAAATAATAAGGGCATGAAGTATGTTCTTTCTATCCTTTCTCTATTACTGTTTTCATCCTCTCTTCTTTTTTCAGGAATAGTTCCTGAAAGTGTGAGGGTCGGGAGAGTATGTGTGAAGATAGAAGAGGGAAGTGTAGAGGAAATGGTCTCAAATGCCCTAAAGGAAGAGTTTTCTCTTTCTTGGATAGAGAAATACTGCGATCAGAGTGACGCTTTTCTTGCTTCCTATTCTCCTCTTTTGGCATCTTTGTTGCCTATGGAGGATGTTATTCTCGGTGAGTTTGATGGTAATGGCATCTATCTCTATTCTCAGAAGACAGATGACTATCTCTACTTAATAATAAAGGAGGGCAAGATAATCGCCCTCCAGAAAAAGTAAGTTTTTATTTTACCAGTTCTTCCAGCTCTGTAATGAGAGAGTCGAAGTATTTTGCTGTAGCCTTTACAGCGTCTGGTTTTGCCATGTCGACTCCTGCCACTCTCAATGCCTCCAATGGATATCTTGATCCTCCGGATTTAAGGAATGTGAGATAGTCGTTTCTTTCCTGTTCTCCTCCGTTTACTACTCTCTCTGAGAGTGCAATGGAAGCTGCAATGCCAGTTGCATACTTATATACATAGAATGCTCTGTAGAAGTGAGGAATTCTCAATCCTTCCATATCGGAGTTGGATTCAAACTCTACCTGTGGACCGAAATATGACTCTAAGAGCTTTCTGTATGTTTCTCTGAAGAATGTGACGTTGATAGGATTGCCCTTTTCTGCCTCTTCGTGAACAAGAAGTTCAAATTCTGCGAACATAGTCTGTCTGAAGAATGTTGCTACAATGTTATCCAGCTGCTGAGCAACCAAGAATGCCTTCTCTTCCTTATTGTCTGTATGGGACATAAGATACTTCATCAAAAGGTTTTCATTGAAAGTAGATGCAACTTCAGCTTCGAATATTGTGTAGTTGTAGCAAGGGAACGGGTTGTTCTTTGCTGAGAAGTAGGAGTGCATTGAGTGTCCGCCTTCGTGGATAAGGGTGAATACACTGTTGATTACATCTTCTTCGAAGTTTGTAAGAATATATGGGTTACCTGTGAAACAGCCTGCACTGAAGGCGCCGCTTCTCTTTCCCTTGTTCTCGTATCTATCTACCCATCTATCTTCCAAGAGACCTTTGCAGAGAATGTCTGAGTAATCTTTTCCAAGAGGCATAACAGCTTCTCTTATGATATCTACAGCTTCTTCGTAAGTATGCTTGCTGTTTACTGCAGGTACTACAGGAACATATACATCCCAGTGCTTCAGCTTGTCTTTGCCAAGAAGTTTTGCTCTGAGGGCATAGTAGCGGTGGAGTGAAGGGAATGCTTCATGGACTGCAGAAATAAGGTTTCTGTAAACTTCTTCAGGAACATTGTCTGGGAAGAGCGCTCTATCAAGAGAAGACTTATAACCACGTGCCTTGGCAGAGAAAATATCGTTTTTTACGCTGCCTTCATAGAGGCGGGCGATAATGTGCTGATGGTCCTCGTACTCTTTGTAGAATGCCTTATATGCTTTTTCTCTCTTACTTTCATCTGTGCTATGGAGGAATTTAGACCATGTGGAGTGTGTGAGTTTCTCTCCGTCCACTTCTCCGAAGTCCAAGTCGATGTTGTCGATATCCATGTATGCCTGATGATAGCCTTCGGCATTTGCTCCATAAAGACTCATGATTCTCTCTTCTTTATCTGAGAGTACATGGTCTTTCATCCTTCTTGCCTTTGTAATATAGACGCGGTAAGGAGCAAATCTATCTTCTTCAAGCCACTTGGAGATATCTTCTTCCTTAATGGCCATCAACTCTGGATCCATCCAGCTGGTCTTCTCGCTGAACTCGTTTTCAACCATGTCGGCAATACCTGCTCTGTTGATGACTTCAGGATTTGATGAGTCTGCTGAGTACATCAAGAAAGCCCAGCTTCCAAGTCTCTCTGCTTCCTGAAGAATAGTAAAAAGCTTATTGAGGGCAGAGTAGAGAGTATCGGAGCTTTCTCCCAGCCTTCCTTTGTATTCCTCCAGTTCTCCAAGTCTACTTCTGAGAGCGGCTACATCTTTGTCCCAAGCCTCTGGAGACTGTGTAAGAGCCGAAAGGTCCCAAGTGTCGTTTGTCTTTTGTTCTTTTCTTTCAATCATTTTTCTATTTCCTTTTTTATTAATTCATACATTACTCTTGCAGCTTTTCCTCTATGTGAATATTTTCCTTTTTCTCCCAAAGGCAGATCTGCAACGATTTGACCTGCTTCATCAGAGAAGAATACAGGGTCATATCCAAAGCCTTCCTTACCAGTGCTTGGAGTGAGAGCAATCTTTCCTTTTGCTTCTTCCTGAATCACATAGATTCTGGTAGGGGAAAGATAGAGGCATAGAGCACATGTAAAGTAAGCCTCTCTATCTTCCACTCCTTCCATTTTCTCAAGGAGCAGCATGTATTTTTCTCTGCTGTCCAGTTTTCTTTCTTCTGTATCCCCGAATCTTGCCGTGTGGATACCAGGGCCCCAATCAAGGGCTTTTACACAGAGCCCGGAGTCATCTGAGAGAACGGGGGAATGCACTTCATCATAAAGAGCCTTAGCCTTGATGATTGCATTCTCAACGAATGTAGAACCGTTTTCTTCTGGATCAAATACTATTCCTTCCTCTTTTGGCAATGTGAGCTGAATCTCACCTCCCAAAAGATCTTCCATTTCTTTTTTCTTATGGAGATTACCAGATGCAAAATATAGCTTCATGAGAATAGTATGAAGCAAAAAACACAAAAAAGGAACATGCTTCAGCTTTTGGCTATGATTTCCAGTAAAGATGAAATCTCTTTTATTGCAATTGAAACAGAGGATCTAGATACTCCAATGACAGTGGCGATGGATGAACGAGACATGCCGGCGGAGGCTTTCTTTATTTCTCTTACATTGTTTTTGTGGCACATTACTTGTGTCTGGTAGTGATCTCTGAGTATTCTCTTTTTGTCTTCATCGTTTTCCATGTTTATGTTTGCAATAAGTTTTGCCATAATGCGCCAGTGTTTGCTGGCTCTTGATTGAATCTCCCTTATCTTTTCTTCTTGAAAACCGAGCTCTTCGTCTTTAAGTAATAGTAGATGTGATATGGCCAATTCGTCTGTCTGCATCACTCTTGCTATATCATAGGAATCGAAGCCTTCTGAGTTTCTAGGAAGAGTAAGAATGAAGATTAGAAATCTCTTTCTTGATGTGTTGTTATCAAGAGCCTTTCTTAGCTTTAATTCCATTCTGTTGTAAATAGGGTAGTCAGGTACGTTTTTATTTCTCGAGATAAATTCTATTATTCCCTTCATGTCAAATTCGGCATATATATCACTTTGAATTCTCAAGGACTTTGTCTGTTCTCTTTTTTGTATTTCCAGAAACTCAACGTCCCCCAAACCTCTTGCATTATATTTTGCCTCTTCCATGAAGAATGCATTCTCCCAAAGAGTATTCTGATACTTTTTTTGTTTCATTCTTCTACATCTATATTGGCATAACTGCTTTAAGTACTGATTGAAAGTTGCGTTTGATACTTTATATGAAGCTATTATTCTGTCCAGTTCCTCTTCAAGCTCGAGAAAAACAGAAGAAGCGTCATCGTATGATAGGTGAAGAACATCTCTTGATACAATGTAAATAAGAAGCTTTGTCCTCTCTTTGATTTCGTTCTTTAAATTATCGTCTGCTTTATCACCCAATGAATTGAAGTCTATGACTGTCTTGCTGAATCTGATGTCCTCTTCCCTTGATAAAAAATCCTTTTTCATGAAAAAACCTCCACCTTTCTTCATTCAAAATCAGTGCCTTTAGTGGAGGTTTGTAATTTATAGTACAAATTTATATCGTAAATGTTTTTATAGGTGCAAAGAAATATCCCGGTCTCCCGGGATAGATCATTTATTTAACATCTAATAGGAGATTGTTCTCTCCGTAAACTCTAGGTACAGTACCCATTGTTACGTTGTCTTTATCTACTACGACCTCTTTGACTCCAGGAATAGAAGGAACGTCGTAAGATATGGAGAGCATAAGGTTCTCTACAATTGATCTAAGTCCTCTTGCTCCTGTCTTCTGTTCATAGGACTTCTCAGCAATAGCGTTTACCGCATCATCTGTAAACCTCAGCTTTATTCCATCCAAAGCAAAAGAAGTCTCATACTGCTTGATGATAGAGTTCTTTGGCTCTGTAAGGATTCTTACAAGGTCACTCTGTGATAAATTCTCAAGAGTTGTGTGGATTGGAAGTCTTCCGATAAACTCAGGAATAAGACCGAACTTCACAAGGTCGTCTGGATGCAGCTCTTTATATAAAGCTCCAAGATCTTTCTCGTTTTTATCTTTGACAGTAGCTCCGAAGCCCATACTTGATACAGCTGTTCTCTTTTCGATTACTTTATCCAAGCCTACGAAGGCACCACCGCAGATGAAGAGAATATTTGATGTGTCAATCTTCAACATCTCCTGGTTAGGATGCTTTCTTCCACCCTGAGGAGGAACAGAAGCAACTGTTCCCTCGATGATCTTCAAGAGTGCCTGCTGAACGCCTTCTCCAGATACATCTCTAGTGATTGAGACGTTTTCACCTTTCTTTGCAATCTTATCGATTTCGTCGATGAAGATTATACCTTTTTCAGCCTTTGCAATATCGTAGTCGGCAGCTTCGATAAGTTTAAGAAGAATATTCTCTACGTCTTCGCCAACATATCCTGCCTCTGTAAGAGTAGTAGCATCTGCAATCGCAAATGGAACGTTAAGCTTCTTTGCAAGTGTCCTTGCAAGAAGAGTCTTGCCTGTTCCTGTAGGGCCTATGATCAAAATGTTGGACTTATCAAGCTCTACGCCGGAATCTTTGATTTTATCTTGATACTTAATTCTTTTGTAGTGGTTATATACAGCGACAGAGAGGACTCTCTTTGCTGCATCCTGCCCGATGACATATTGGTCAAGATATTTCTTGATTTCCTCTGGTGTAGGGATTTCAAGATCCTGAAATTCATCGCTGTCGCTACTTGCTCCCTGCTCTTTGAGGATATCGGAGCAAGTTTTGATACAGCTTTCACAGATACAAACTCCAGGACCATTCACCATCCTGACTGTTCCGTCATTTGGGCGACCACAGAATGAACAGTATTTAGCGTTTCTAGCCATCTTTTCTTCTCATTACCTTATCAGCAATTCCATAGGCTACAGCTTCATCTGCATCCATGAAAAAGTCTCTTTCTATATCTTTGGTCACTTCCTCGACACTCTTATCTGTGTGATGGGCAAGGATTGAAGTGGTTATCTTCTTTATTCTCTGCATTTCTTTGTTTGTAACGAGAATATCGGAAGATTGTCCCTCAGCTCCGCCGGAAGGCTGGTGAATCATGACTCTGGAGTAGGGGAGGACAAATCTGGATCCTTTCTCACCTCCAGCGAGAATCAATGCGGCCATTGAACATGCCTGCCCTATGCAAATTGTGGAGACTGGGCAGGATATATACTGCATTGTGTCGTAGATTGCAAGACCAGCTGTTACGCTGCCGCCAGGAGAGTTTATATAGAGGTTTACTTCCTTTTTAGGATTTTCACTCTCAAGGAAAATAAGCTGAGCCACAACCAGATCAGCCATGGCGTCGTTTATCTCTCCATCTACAAAGATAATCCTGTCTTTTAAGAGACGGGAAAAGATGTCGTAAGTACGTTCCCCGGTTCCGGATTGCTCCAGAACATAGGGGACATATGTATTCATTTTAGGATTAGACAAATCTTACTCCTCTGAAGGGTTCATGAATGCTTCGAAACTTAAAGTCTCGCCATCCTTAAATGTGTTGTTTGCAAGAAGGAATGGGACTGTTTCAGCATACTGCATTTCATCTTTGATTGCTGACTTCAAATAATCCTTCTGCTCATCTGTATATGAATCCTTGATTTCTTCTTTGCACTTTGCTTCGTAAGCTTCTTCGTCGACCTTGAAGTCTTCCTTCTTTCTGATTGCATCAAGAATCATCTGCTTCTTCAAGTCTTCAATAATAGGCTCCTTCCAGTTTTCCATAAGTGTTTCTTTTCCACTTCCCTGAATCTGGAGGAAGGAAACGAGCTGTTCCTCGGAACCACCCATCTGTTGTACAAGTCTCTGCCACTGATTCTCAGCTTCATAATCGATCATGCTCTTTGGGATAGAGATGACAGCATTCTTTGCAACAGCGTTGATGATAGCGTCAGCCTTTATGTTCTTCTGAGCTTCTTCAAGTCTCTTCTCGAAGTCAGCTCTGATTCCGGCCTTCAAGTCGGCAACTGTCTTATACTCTTCCTTGACGTCCTGTGCAAAGTCGTCATCCAATTCAGGAATGTCGCGGTACTTGACTTCGTTGACTTTGACGTGAAGCTTGAGAGTCTTGCCCTTAAGAGTTTCATTTGTCTCATCTTCGCCATATGTCTTGTCGAAAGTCTTCTCTTCTCCTGCAGCCATACCGATGATGTCGGAATCGATCTTGTAGCGGTTGTAGCCACTGCCTACTGTGAAAGTAAAGTCAGAAGTCTTGGAATCTTCGATTTCGTTTCCATTTTCGTCAAGCTCGGCAACATCGATCTTTACAATGTTTCCATCTTCCACTGCTCCGTCCTTTCTGACGACCATAGCATTCTGTTCCTGAAGATTCTTGATCTCTTTCTCTACATCTTCATCTGTTACTTCAGCCTTCTTGACTTCAACTTCAAGTCCTGTGTACTGAGGAAGATCGAACTTAGGATAGATGTCATACTTTACTGTGAATGTAATGTCGCTATCCTTCTTGAATGGAAGAAGAGTCTCTTCATCCTGAAGTTCAGGAACTGAATAAGGGAGAGGTCTCTGGCTCTCTTCCAAAGTTTCGATGGTCTCTTTCAAGTTCTCTTCCATGCAGTCGAATGTAGATTCTTCTCTGATTCCCTGGCCATACTTTCTTTCAACGACAGATGCAGGTACGTGGCCCTTTCTGAAGCCTGGCATTTCAATTGTCTTGGCATATTTGTTGAGCTTTGCCTGATATGCCTTCTCGATAGTTGCAGCATCAATTGTAAGTGTAAGTGATGCCTGACTGTTTTCCAGTTCCTTAACGTTCTTCTCGGTTACCATCTTTGGTCTCCCTTAATGATTTTTTATTCTAAAATAACACGCCGTAGCAGCTAATAAATATATACGTTTTTCCATACCTTTGTATATAGGTGCACTTTTAGCTGCCACAAAAGGAAAAATAAACGTTCTTGAAAAAAAAGGCAAATGCTTTATTTTTTTATTCACTAGGACATAAACTGACCTAGTTAGTGTGCAAAACTGTATCCATAGGAGAATGAATATGGCTACAGTCTATGAAATGGCAAAAGAGGCAAAGTGTGATAAAAGAAAGGAAAATGAGTTTATCGTGATGATGGAGCCGAAAGTAAAAAAGGTTGCCAGTAAATATATCAACTCTGTCAAAGGTGCATCGGAGTACAGAGATGATATCGAGAACGCAGCAAGATTAGGAATCCACAGTGCATTGATGAGATTCGACTTCTCTTACTCTGGCTTTGATGCATACATGGAAAGAGCCATGAATACTGAAGTCAGATCTTTTCTTAACGATAGTCTCAGGACAATCCGTATTCCCAAGCATATGATCGAGTCCATAAGAAAATATAGAAATGGAGACGATATATATCTTACTTCAGAGAAAGAAAAAAAGATAAAGGATGCCATAAAAAGGGAAGAGTGCCTTTCTCTTGATGTGTCATATACAAACAAAGAGGAAGGAAGGACACTATCAGAGACTGTCCCATCCAATACTACGGTGGAAGAGGAATATGAGAATCTTGAATCCCAGATTGTTCTGGAGAGAGCCTTCAGTTCCTTAAGCTGGGATGAAATGTACGCAGTTGCTACATCCTTCGGCGTAATGAATCAGCCTAAGAAAAACTTAAAGGCTGTTGCCGCAGAACTGGGAGTAAGCGTCGGTACAGTGTCTAAGAGAAAGAGGGATGGAATCAGAAAACTTCGTTCTTACCTCCTTGCAGGGTAAAAGGATTGTAGACCATAAATAAAGAAGAAAGTATTCTAGAGTCATGTGGAGATTTCTGGCTCTTATCATTGCTGTTTCTCTTTTGACTCTTTCCTCCTGCGCTACAGGAGGCAGTGGTGAAGAAAAAGAGATTATATCTGTTGAAAGAGAGAGGGCTGCCATGGAGCTTTTATCCCTGGATATGTTTTCTTCTCTTTCTTCTTTTTCAATTGACTCCAAGATACTGGAGGAGGCTCTTCCTTCTTCTTTCTCAATTTATGAAGAATATGTACCTTCCTTTGATGACTTGGAGAATAAGTACCTTTCCGATGTTGCAGATGCTGCCGTGGAAGCAGTAAAGAACTATATGCCTGTTATCAAGGAAAGCGCTTTGGAACTGGCAAAGGAGCCATTGGATTACATCAAAGGGGACACAAGCCTTACAAATGCCTTGAGATCTAAAGTCGGAGGTGAACTTTCTTCTGTGATCTACAGTACTCTTCAAGATAAGAGTTCTGATTTAGAAGAAAGCTTTTTAGGTGTGTCAAAAATATTCGGAGAAATAAGAAAAGGATATGCTTCCCTAGAGAGTGTTGGAAAAGGCGAGTATTTACCTGAAGCGGAGAGTATTCTTTTCGATATTGTTTCTGTAGTCGTCAGCGATGAGTTTTTTAATCAGCTAGGAAGAGAAGAGAAAACACTAAAGAATACACCTGCTTCCTCCGATTCGCCGTATTCAGTCTTCTGGGAGTAATGATTATGGACAGTGACAATCTTTTTTCTTCAGCTCCTGTTACAAACGAGCCTTTGGCTGCAAGAATGCGCCCTAGGACTCTTGAGGAATACATAGGTCAAGATCATATTCTTGGAAAGGGAAGGCTCCTAAGACGTGCCATACAGATGGATCAGCTGTCATCCATTATATTCTATGGCCCTCCAGGGACAGGAAAGACCACACTTGCAAGGGTTATAGCAAATACTACAAAGAGTCATTTCTCTTCTCTCAATGCTGTTCTTTCAGGGGTAAAAGAGCTACGAGAAGAAATAGCAGAAGCAAAGGAGAGAAGGGACCATTGGGGGATGAGGACTATTCTCTTCATCGACGAAGTCCATAGATGGAATAAAAGCCAGCAGGATGCACTTTTGCCTTGGGTTGAGAATGGTACGATTATCCTAATAGGAGCTACTACAGAGAACCCGTTTTTTGAAGTCAACAAGGCCCTTGTTTCAAGAAGTAGAGTCTTCCAATTAAAAAAGCTTACAGATGAGAATTTAAGAGATATAGCACTGCAGGCTATAAACGACAAAGAACGTGGATATGGTAAATTTGATGTTGAGTTCGAGGAAGGAGCCTTGGAGCACTTGGTTAATGTTTCCGGTGGCGATGCAAGAAGCCTCCTTAATGCGTTGGAGCTTGCCGTTGAGACAACGCCTGAACATTTTCCTCCTGAAAAAGGCAGCAAGATTTATATAACAAAAGAGACTGCAGAAGAATCTATACAGCAGAAGGCTGTCTTGTATGATAAAGAAGGTGACTATCACTTCGATGTAATATCTGCATTCATCAAATCTCTTCGTGGTTCAGACCCTGACGCCGCACTCTATTGGCTTTCAAGAATGGTAGCAGCTGGAGAGGATCCTAGATTTATATTTAGGAGAATGCTTATTTCTGCATGCGAAGATATAGGGCTAGCTGATCCAAACGCAATAGTCGTAGTTGAGGCCGATGCTGCAGCCTTCGATAGAATCGGACTGCCAGAGGGGAGATTTCATCTGGCTCATGCCGCTCTTTATCTAGCGACATGCCCTAAGAGCAACAGTACCTTGGCTTTCTTTGACGCCCTCTCTGATGTAGAAAAAGAGAAGGACAACGAGGTTCCAAACCACCTAAAGGATGCCTCCCGTGACAGCGAAGGCTTTGGTCATGGAGAGGGATATATGTATCCTCACGCATACAAAGACCACTGGGTCGCCCAGCAGTATCTTCCTAATGCTTTACAAGGTAAAGTCTACTACAAGCCTTCAAATATGGGATACGAAGGAAAAATAAGAGAAGAAGTCTTTGAAAAAAGGGAAGCGCAGCTTGAAGCCGTGGGCGACGATTTGTTTGTAGAAAATCTGACTTTCACTCCTGATGATAGAAAGCGTGACAAGTGGATTGAAAGAGCTCTAGGAAATAGGGCCAATATACTTCTCACGCTTACAAAGAAGCTTTACTTGAATATTGATATCCCTCGTCACGGGAATGTAATGGTACTTAATGCCTCTCATGGCCTTATGTTATATCCATTGATGAAGAAGAATCCCGAAGGTTCCTCCATTGCCCAAGTAAAGAGTAAAGACCAAAAAGATGTAATAGATCATTTTGCTTTGGATTTGGAAGAGATACTAAGACCTCAGGTCTATGTATCTACTCCAAGAGATGTTTTTTCTTTGTTGGAAGATGGGATAAAGTTCTCGGTAATAAGTGGCCGCAATATACTCTCCCGTCTCTCTGAAGATAAAGCCATCCTTCCTCTTATTTCTTCTTTCCTTGATGAAAATGGCACAATTGCACTGATGGAGTCTATCCCCTCCCTTTCATCTCGTCTCAGCGATTTTGTTTCGTCACCTAGTGTGAGAGAAAAGATGATAGACGCAGAAAGAGAAATATATTCTTTCTCTAATCCTCTTACATCCTGGGGGAAGAAAGAACTGGAAGAGACAGTTAAGAGTGAATATAAAGAAGCTGAGATAGAGTATGTGGATGAAAAGGAAGAGAGGAGCGTAACTAAAGAAGCTCTCGAGTCTTGGTTTATCAACTCGTACTCAAAGTATGGAGTAGAGCGGGATGAGTTCTTCTCGTCTCTCCAGCCTGGAGTTTTACAGTGGAAAAACACAATCGCACTTATTACTTTTAAAGGAAAAAAACGAAGAAGTGGCAATGAACTAAAAGAGATTCATGGGAAAGTAAAAGGGAATTAATTGAAGAAAATGAAACTAGTGGAGAAAAAAACTCTTATGTGTAGTTGACACTAAAGTAATCTTTCCGTATAGTTTCACTGTTGAAATTGCAATGACGAACGCATTGCTACCAAACATGGTGGAAGTAGTTCAGTGGTAGAGCGCCAGATTG
>CAMEQB010000003.1 GCA_945932505.1 uncultured Spirochaetales bacterium | reverse complement strand
GTTACTATCAACAACGGGGATGTAATATCAATAATCGGACCCTCTGGAACTGGTAAATCGACATTACTAAGATGTATCAACATGCTCTGCGAACCCACAAGTGGCAGTATTATTGTGGATGGTCAGGATATTACAAAGCGTGGATGCAACCTCAATGAGGTTAGAAAAAAGATGGGAATGGTATTCCAATCTTTCAACCTATTCGGTCATCTGACAGTCATTGAGAATATTATGAATCCTCAGATAACACTACTAGGTAGATCAAGACAGGAAGCTTATGACAAAGCTATGTACCTCTTGGACTCAGTAGGTCTTTCTTCAAAAGTATTTTCATACCCAGATGAACTCTCTGGCGGTCAGCAGCAGAGAATTGCTATTGCAAGAACACTTGCAATGGACCCGGACATCATCCTATTCGATGAGCCTACTTCTGCTTTGGACCCAAGCATGATCGGAGAAGTTCAGTCTGTTATCAAGGTTCTTGCTAAGAGTGGCAGAACAATGATGATCGTCACCCACGAAATGGATTTTGCCAGAAAGATCTCCAATAGAATCTTCTTTATGTACGACGGTACAATCTATGAGGAAGGTTCTCCAAAAGATATCTTCGAGCATCCTAAGAGGGAAAAGACAAGACGTTTTATCCAGCGTCTCTCTACACTTTCCTACAGAATCGACAGCACAGACTTCGATGTGGAGTCAATCAGCGAAGAACTGCAGAAGTATGGTGAGAAGCTTTTGATCGAAGCAGAACGTCTTACTAAGCTTACTCTTGCTCTTGAAGAAATCTGTATCAACAATATCGCAGCCGAGTCCGATAACCCTGATATTCTTGTAAAAGTCGAGTATTCAGAGAAGCTTGATGTTCTTACTATGATCATCAAGTATAACGGAGATACATTCGATATCAAGGAAGCCAAGTCAAGTAAAGTCTTCCTTTCTCTCCTTGAAGAGCCTACCACAACATATCAACAGAAAGACCTTGTTGATGATAAAGAAGGCTTTAGTCATCAGATTGAGATGAACTTCAAATGGCAGGAGGAGCAGAAATGAAAAAGATACTAACTCTTTTGCTTATTGCAGTAGTTGCAGTTTCCGCTGTCTTCTCTGCCAAAGAAAAGATTGAGACAATCGAAGACTTAAACGGCAGCAATATCGGTGTTCAGACAGCCGTTCTCTACGAAGACTTGATCAGAGACAGAGTGCCAGACACCACTTTCCAGTATTACACAATGCCTAATGATATGATCTACGCCCTTACTTCAGGAAAAGTAGATGCATACCTTATTGAAGAAGTCAGCTTCGGAGTTCAGAAGGCAAACCATCCTGAATTGGAGTGCCTTGAGGAGCCTGCTGGATATATAAACGCTACTTGTATCATAGGAAACAACGATAGACAGGATAGAATTCTTAAAGAAATCAACCAGTTCATCAAAGACAGCACAGAGAGTGGATTAATGGATGAGCTCTATGATTATTGGATTGCAGACTTCGATCCTGAAACAGATACCTGCGATATCACTGGTTTTACTGGAGAGAACGGAACACTCTCAGTTGCAGTAGAGGGTGGATATGAGCCTTTCTCCTTTGTCAGCAACGGCCATCTTGCAGGTTATGACGTTGACTTTGTATGCCACTTTTGTCGTGCTTATGGTTATACTCCACAGTTCTTCGAAGTTCCTTTCGAAGCAATTGCACCGGGAGTCGAAACAGGTAAGTATGACCTTGGTATGAACATTGTAGTAAGTGAAGAGAGAAACGAGACAGGTACTCTCTCCGATGTATACTACACAACTCCAATCAGACTTGTTATTTTGGGTGAAGATACAAGTGAGATCGGTTTCTTCCAGAGCTTAAAGAACAGCTTCTACAAGACATTTATTAGAGAGAATAGATGGAAGCTGTTTGTACAGGGAGCTGGCGTCACAATTCTCATCACTCTTGCTTCCATCGCATTCGGTACTATTCTTGGCTTTGCAGTATTTATGCTATGTAGACACGGCAATAAGGTGGCAAACGGTATAACAAACTTCTTTATGTGGCTTATACATGGTATGCCGACAGTATTATTGCTGATGATTCTCTACTACATTATTTTCGGCTCCACTCGTCTAAGTGGTCTATGGGTATCTGTAGTAGGCTTCACCCTCATGTTCGCCATTGCAATGATAGAGATGCTTAGGGTAGGTTACAATGCTGTTGGAAAGGGACAGTTTGAGGCTTCGACTGCTCTTGGTTACTCAGATAGTCAGAGCTTCTTCAGAATTCTCCTGCCACAGGCTGCACAGCACTTCCTTCCTCTATATAGAAATGAAGTCGTTACGCTTATTAAAGAAACATCAGTTGTAGGATACATTGCTGTCTTGGACCTTACTAAGATAAGTGACCTTGTAAGAAGTAGAACTTATGAAGCTTTCTTCCCTCTCATTCTTACTGCTATCATTTACTTTGTGATCGCTGCATTGATGACTAAAGTAGTCAAAGTGATTGAGAAACGTATCAATCCTAGACGAAGAAGTCAGGAAAAGATTCTGAAGGGAATCAAACAGTGGGATTAAAGAAAGGTTTGGGGCTGCAGAAATGTAGCCCCAAATTGATATGTATTATAGAAATAGATCATCAAGAGTGATGACAGATTGTATGTTTAGTGAGTAACTGTTTTCTACAAGTCCATATGTTGTAATGATTGTTGGGAAAATAGCGAACTTTGTCTTAGTTCCATTTCTTAGATCGCTGATTTTCTTTCTTATAGACTCATCTGTTTCTTTTTTTATAGTGTATTCTGTATCAGAGTACTTCATTTCACAAAGATTTATTACTTGGTCCTTTCTGACAATCAAAAGATCGATTTGAGAACCGAATAACCCCTTCTCGTCATCTTTCTTGCAATACCAAGAGTTTACTTCTGTGTATACACCAGAAATACCAAGTTTCATTTTGATTTGTTTTACATGTTCCAAACATACTCTTTCAAATGCCAGACCCATCCAATTGTTTAATCTGGGAGTGTTAATTTGATTGGTCCAAAAATTCTCATCTGTAGGATATTTTTCAAGGAAACTATAGTAAAACAGAGTGTAATTATCTATTAGTTGATAGAGTGCATTCTTTGTTTTCTTGCCGAATGCGTAATACTTTCTTATGAATCCGCAGCTTTCAAGTTCCTCAAGTTGTTTAGTCAATGCACCTGAATTATCAATGCTCGTCTTTTCGATGATTTCGTCTCTAGTCATTCCGACTTTCTTTGTACCCAGGGCTTTTATTATCCTTAGATATATCTCCGGTTTTCTGAAAATAGAAGAGAAAATATATGTGAATTCGTTTCGAAGTGGTGCATTACTTGAAAAAAGAATATTGTCTATGTTTTGATTTAGACTTAGTCCTTTCTCGATAAATTCCCAATAATAAGGTACTCCTCCAAATACCATATAAAATTGGAGAATTTGATTTCTTGTTAAAACAAGACCTTTTTCGTTTGTAAATTCTTCACATTCCTTCAATGTAAAACCAGTAAGGTTGATTTCCTCTGTTAGCCTATTATAAAGGCCACCTTTATTGTGGATTATTTTTGATAGTATCCAGGATGTAGCTGATGCTGCAACAATTAGAATAATATCATTCCTTGCTGAAGCGAATGAATTCCAAAAGTATTCAAGTGCAACCAATAAATCGCACCTTGGTGTATCCATCCAAGAAAGCTCGTCTAGGAATATTATCTTTTTATCCTTTTCTGATTTTAAAACCAAGTTTCTCAATTCATCGAATGCATCCATCCAATTCTTGGTTTTACGATTAGAAATATAACCTGCTTTTTCCAAGGAACTTGTAAATGCACTTAGTTGTTTTGTTAGCCCTCCTTTTGATAAACCTGCATGCTGAAATAGAAAGTCTTCACCATAAGCTTTTCTGATTAGAGATGTCTTTCCTATTCGTCTTCTTCCGTATACAGCGATAAAATGAGGTCGATTATCTTCTTTTGCTTTCTTTAATACTTTTATCTCGTTATCTCTACCAATAAACATTATCACCTCTATAAGTTACTTAATCTTGTTAATTTTGAATGATTAAGTAGATTATACGTTCTTTATCATATACTATAAGAGTTGTATTTACAATATTTAAAATTATTCTAAATAATATAAGAAGATAATTATTACTTATATAATGACTTATTATATTTAAAATACGTAGTTTATTTCGATTGAGATTGATATAAGTTACTTAATCTCAGTTTTTAGGGCACATTAAGTAACTTATAGCGCTATTATATGCATTAATCGAACTATATTACAAACAAAAGTTTTGAAATAAATATCAAAAATGATATTTATTTCTCTTTCTATGTGTGCTATATTGTATTCAAGGCTTGTTTGTAATTATTAGAATTTGTCTGGAAAAGATCCGGGAGCAGTCTCACCAGACCGTTAGATTTAAGTTTTTAATCCTTTAGCCTATGCCCCCTCCTGTACCCGACGTTAGTCAAGGATAGGGTACAAGACTCTTATGTAGGAGGGTAGGCATGAATAAAGATTCTATGTCACCTATGTGTTTCCTGGATGTGGAACACTATGTAGTTTCTCACAATGAATTTGGTGAGAATGGCTTCGACAATTCCAAACTAGACAAGGCTTCTTCAGAGAGCTTACTAATGGGCTTGAAGAATAATGGTTTGGAAGGTGAGGATGATAGAGCTTTGGAAGTAATTCAGAGTATGGGAAAAGACAAGTTTATGTCATATGCAAAGCTCTATAGTATCGAGAATGCACTTGGAGAATTGGTTTTCATTCCTGGTACAACTCTCGATAGGATTATTGATGACATACTTTTCAATAACGAGCTTTGTAAAGAGTTGTCCATTTCTCTATCTTTCTTTAGAAAGAATCTTGAACCTAAGCTTGGTGAGAGTATTTCTACTTGGGCGGAAGAAAATGATTGGAGTGGCATTATCTCAGAGCATAGTATCAACTATATGAATAGGGAAAAGCTGGCAAAGGCAAGTTTCGAAGCAATATGGATGGACTATGACATGACTTTCCCGAGAGAAGTTGCAAGAATTATTGCCAATGAGTATGGAATGGACGAGTATCATTTCTCCCAGTGGCTTAATATCGCGTCCTATGTCAGTGGATTGGCACAGTTTAAAAACAAATTGGTGGATCACGTGTTTCTCGATGAGATGGAGTGTCCTAAGAATCTTGTCTCCCGTTTCCCTCTTTGGAACAACAAAGTGAATATGATAGGAAATCTTATCTTGGCTTTGGATTATCTTAATGGAGTGGAAGAGAGTCATTTTGACTTGAGCCTCGAGAATAAAGTGTGGGGTTTACTTGATGAATACTCTATTTCTCCAGCTAGAATAGGCTTTATCAGTAATAACAAAACCAATCAAGAGGCTAAACGCGCTTGATTTATTTCTCTCATGGTTTTTTTGTATTATATTATGGCTTTGGAGGAACTAATATGATAGTTTGGGCTCATAGGGGATTTTCATCTAGGTATCCAGAAAATACTATGGTAGCTTTTGAGGCTGCAAGAGATGCTGGAGCTGATGGTATCGAGACAGATGTCCACCTTACAAAAGATGGAGAGGTTGTAGTCATTCACGACGAGAATCTACTACGTACTACAGGAGTCGATAAAAAGGTTTGTGACTGTACTCTCTCTGAAATAACAAAGATCAAGGCTTCCAAGACCATGGATGATAAGTTTGATGCTTATGTCCCATCTTTCGAAGAGTTTTGTGCTTTTATTAAAGAGAGTGGTATGAAGGCTAATGTGGAGCTGAAGACTGGTGTGATTTATTACCCAGGGATAGAAGAGAAGGTTGCTTCTTTGATCAGAAAATATGGTATTGAAGACAAAGTGATATTTTCTTCTTTCAACCCGCTTTCACTTGTTATTATGCAGAAATACCTTCCGGAGTGCAAAATGGGATTCCTGTTTACAAATCCTATTAACATCAAGCATATATCATACCTTGCTAAGGAAGTAGGATTCTCATTCCTTCATCCAGAATACAAAGTCATAAGTGAAGAAATGCTAAACGAGGCCAAAGCTTGTGGACTCGGCATCAATGCATGGACTATCAACGACCCTGAGGAAGTTAAGAAGCTTAACGCCTGGGGTGTCGAGGGTACCATTACCAATGACCCTGAAATGTGCCTTAAGACAATAGGGCGTTGATTACGAAATATCTTTGAGAGTTTCTCCCTCTTCAAATGTAAATGGAATGAGGGAGATTTTATTTTCTGGCTCATTGCCTTTTAGAATCTCAAAAAGCATTTCTGCTGCCTTCTTTCCCTTTTCATGTCCTCTCTGATCAATAGAACAGAGGTTTTTGCCCATCACAGTATGATAGATGCCATCAAATCCCATAACAGATACATCTTCAGGTACTCTTATTCCTTGTCCTTCCAAGTATTCTATTGCACCTAGAGCCTGGATATCTGACATAGTGATTATACATGTCGGCATTCCATCAGATAGTATTCTCTTTACAGCTTCTTCTCCGCCTTCTTTTGTTGCAAGGACAGGATAAGTTTTGAATGGTGTATTTATGCCAAACTCTTCCACCGCTTCCTGATATCCTCTGTTTCTTGCAGATGCAACCCCAGGGGCCACAGCAGGAGAATCGTTATCAGATAGATAAGCTGCACCTGGCAGAGATATTACAGCTATCTTTCTGTGCCCACGCTTCAAGGCTTCCGTCATCTGTCTCTTTGCAGCTTCTTTGTTGTCGATGGATACAGAGATAACATTCTCTTCATCGATGGCGTCTATACATACAAAAGGTAGCTTCCTTCTTTTGAAGGCTTCCTGTACTTCACTTCCAAATTCAAGGCCCATTCCGATTATGCCGTCTACAGTGGCATTCTTTATTGCTTCTGCTATTGAGGACCTAAGAGGTGGAATACACGTAATAGTGTATCCGTAGCTTTCACATACACTTCCTATTCCCCTCAAAACATCCACAACATGAGGGTTCTTCATAGATATGTCGAAGGACTGAGGGACAAGGAAACCTAGAGACAGGTGTCTGCCCAGGGAAAAGTTTCTTGCCATAGGATCAGGAAAATAATCAAGCTCCTGAGCGATTTTCAGAATCTTCTCCACAGCGTCCCTACTTATCCTCTCAGGACAGTTGAATGCAAAAGACACTGCTGTCTTGGAATACCCCGATTTTTGAGCTATGTCTGCTATAGTTATTCTTTTGCTCTTCATACTTGTTTCTCCCTACCTAAACTAGTTTAAGTCCCATTTCTTAACCGGTCAAAGAATTTCTGAAAAAAGTATTTATCTTCTTCGTCACATTGTTTTTCTTGTTATATAGAGAGGGTGAAAGAATGTTGGCTTTTGTTTTTTTATTTGCTACCTTTGACTATGTGAGGTAAGGTTTGGAAATAATAAAGAAAAGTAAAGAAGTAATCCTATCTGTTTTGCCAATAGTACTTATTGCCACCGTGCTGGGCTTTATATTTGGAGCGTTTGACTCAGTCTCTTTCTTTCTTTTTATTTTTTCATCTCTACTACTAGTTGTAGGTCTTACTTTCTTCTTGTTTGGCGTAGATATGGCTTTCCTCCCTGTGGGAAATCAACTGGGTGCAAAATTGACAGAGAAAAAGAGTGTACCACTTCTTCTTATATCTGGATTGGTACTTGGAGTTCTTGTGACTGTTGCTGAGCCTGATATCAGAGTATTGGCAGGGCAGGTGAGTAAGATAAACAGCAGCGTCGATTCTACAGCGTTTGTCATGGTTGTGGCCTTGGGGGTAGGTATATTTATGGCGATCAGTTATATAAGGGCCCTTTCAGGAATATCTATGAAGATATTTATGGCAATATTTATATTATTGATGATAGCTCTTTCTCTTTTCCTTCCTGAGTTTTTTACTTCCATAAGCTTTGATGCTGGAGGAGCCACCACTGGTCCTTTGGCTGTTCCTTTTATTCTTGCGCTGGGCGTGGGTGTTTCATCTGTTCATGGTAATAGAGAAGAAGACTCCTTCGGCTTTACTGGGATTGCAAGTATAGGGCCAGTGCTTGCTGTAATGATCTATAGCCTTTTCTTAGGTAAAGGAAATGGAGAAGTATTGGTTGATGGTGGCAGCGAGGGGCTTTTTGAGATATTTATTACAGTACTAAAGAGTGTTTCATCTTCCCTTCTTCCTATCGCAATCCTTACTCTTATCTCAATTTTCTTTATCTTTAAGCTGCCTAAGATTAGGGCTATTAAGATTATTGTAGGTCTTTTCTATTCATTCTTTGGAATTGTATTGTTTCTTTTTGCAGTAGAGTCTGCATTTATGCCGGTTGCAAGGACTCTTGGCGGTCTTATTGCAAGTAGTAATCCAGCTCTCCTTGTAGTATTGGGCTTTATATTGGGAGCTGTAGTTGTGCTGGCTGAGCCTGCCATATGGGTTTTGACGGAAGAAGTTGAAGATAAGAGCCAAGGAAACATAAAAAAGAGTGTAATGCTTACCTCTATGGCTTTGGGGGTTGCAACGGCAGTAAGCCTATCGATGGTAAGAATAATAACGGGAGTCCATATTCTTTTTTTCATAATCCCTATTTATCTCTTGATCCTTATTCTTCTGCCATTTGTACCGTCTCTCTTTGCAGGCATTGCTTTCGATAGTGGTGGAGTTGCAACTGGGCCCATGTCTTCTACATTCTTATTGCCTCTTGTATCCGGGGCATCTTTCATCGTAGCTCAAGATCCAGGTTCTATGGCTTTTGGTATGATTGGATTAATAGCGGCAATGCCTATTCTTGCCATTGAAATAATGGGTGTAATCTTTGGAATAAAGATCAAAAAAGAAAAGGGGGAAGAGATATGACGAAAAATGGAATGCTTTTTCTTGTAGTGTCAAAGGGAATGTCTGAGAAGTCTATGGCTATTCTGAGAGATAAAGGGGCGTTGGGTGGGACAGTGCTTAATGCCCGTGGCACTGCATCTTCTTCTCTCTTATCTATACTGGGGTTTGGTGACTCTAAAAGAGAAGTAATACTTTCAGCAATGGAAAGAAGAGTATGGGAAGAATCGAAGAAGGATGTTGTTGATCTTAAGGCCAAGGGAATTGCAGCTTTTCTAGGAGGAGAGAAAATGGATAACAAATGGACAATGATAGAAGTAATCTGTGAAATGGGGTATGCCGATGATATTATGGCTGAAGCAAGAAAAGCTGGAGCCAGTGGCGGCACAGTGATCAAGGGCCATGGAACAGCAAAGGATGATGACGTCAAGTTCTTCGGTTATCCTATTACAAGTGAAAAAGAAGTCTTGGTTATTGTTGAGACCAATGAGAAAGCAGATAAGATAACTAAAGCTATTGAGTCTCTTCCCATGTTGTCAAAAAAGGGCAAAGCTGTTGTCTTTACTCTTCCTGTGACTTCCTTTGCATCTCTTGGATGATTGACTTCACATAATAAACACATTTGTAAATTGACCAAGGTACAATATTTAATTAAATAAAAAAGCGTATCCTAAAAAGCATAATGCAAAAGGAATGGGACGTTGATCAAAGATTTGTTTTCACGAGTAAGACAGTATAAGGCCAAAACTGTCGTTACTCCTATTTTTATGGTATTGGAAGTATTGATGGAAGTTTTGATACCAGCAATCATGGCCCAGATCATTGATGTTGGTGTTGCAACAATGAACATGAAATACATCTTATTGATGTCTACTTTGTTGATACTCTCTGCTCTCCTTTCTCTTCTTTTTGGAGTGTTAGGTGCTAAGTTCGGATCAGAAGCTGGTGCCGGGTTCTCTACGAACCTTAGACACGATCTATATAGCAAAGTCCAGGAGTTCTCATTTTCAGATATCGATAAGTTCAGCTCTTCATCTCTCATTACAAGGCTTACAACAGACGTTCAGAGAGTACAGCAACTCTTTACTATGAGTATAAGAATGTTTGTACGTAGCCCTATGATGCTTATTTTTGCCTCTATTATGGCTTTTAGGGCTGGTGGAATCCTCTCCCTCGTATTTGTCATCGTCCTTCCTATTCTTGCCATCGGCATTGCAGTAATGGTGAAGATCACCTACTCATACTTCAATGCAGCCTTCAAGGGATATGACCGCTTTAACCAGGTGGTAGGTGAGAACCTATCTGGTATCAGGACAGTAAAGGCTTATGTAAGGGAAGAAAAAGAGAAGAAGAAGTTTAAAGATAGCGCTGAGAACATCCGCTTTAACTTCACAAAAGCCCAGAAAATGATGGCTGCAATGAGCCCGATGATGATGTTTGTCTCCTATGGCTGTATGATCGCCATCTCTTACTTCGGAGCAAAGCTTGTTAATGTGGGAAGCATGGATACCGGTTCATTGATGAGTATCTTCACATACTCAGGGCAGATCCTCTCTTCTTTGATGATGACAGGAATGATCGTGGTCATGTATACAATGTCAAAGCCTAGCATGGAGAGAATAGCTGAAGTTCTGGCTTCAGAAAGCTCTATGGATGAAAACGAGAATGGAGAAAAGGTCGTTCCTGATGGATCCATATCTTTTGAAAACGTAAACTTCGGATATAAAGAGGGTTCAAGTGTTCTGAAGAACATTAACCTGGAGATAAAGAGCGGAGAGATGGTTGGTGTAATCGGAACTACAGGTAGCGGTAAGACTACTCTCGTTTCTCTTATTGCTCGTCTCTACGATACTACCAACGGTAGTGTTAAGGTTGGAGGAAAGGACGTGAGAGAATACAACCTTAAATCTCTCAGGGACAGCGTATCTGTTGTACTTCAGAAGAATAATCTATTCTCAGGTAGTGTCAGGGAGAATCTTCAGTGGGGCAATGAGAATGCCACAGACGAAGAGATTGAGAAGGCTCTTGATATAGCATCAGCCCTCTCTTTTATAAAAGAGAAGGAAGGCGGACTTGATTACCACGTGGAGCAGGGCGGCGCCAACTTTTCTGGTGGCCAGAGACAGAGATTATGTATCGCAAGAGCATTATTGAAGTCACCGAAGATTCTTATTATGGATGACTCCACTTCCGCAGTCGATACAAAGACAGACAGAAAGATTAGGGAAGCATTAAGGCGTGACGTCAACTCTATGACTAGGATTATTATCAGCCAGAGAATCTCCTCAATCGAGGATGCTGATAAGATCATCATAATGAATGCAGGACGTATTGAAGATGTGGGAACACATGATGAGCTTATAAAGAGAAACGCTGGTTATAAGAATCTATTTGAGACTCAGACAAAGGGGAGGGAATAAAAGATGGGTAAGATGAAATTCGGCGAAAAAGCCAAGAACCCGAAGGCTACATTCCTCCGCTTGATGAAGGATGTATTTGAGAATAGATATGCTCTTATAGTACTTATAGTCTTCTGTATCATAATTTCAGCTTTCTCTACTACATATTCTGCTTCATTCATCGGATCTTTTATCGACGACGTTGTAATACCCCTCAAGGGAGTAGAGAACCCTGATTTTACAAAAGCAATATTGTACCTGGGTAAATTTGCCATTGTCGTTTTGATTTCAATAGCAGCATCTTTCGCCTGCTCTTATATCATGGTGGGCGTGGCTCAGAAGTCAATCTATGATATGAGAATCAAGATGTTCGACAAGCTTGAATCTCTTCCTCTCTCTTACTTTGACAAGAATGCAAGAGGCGCCATCATGAGCCGTTTTGCCAACGATACAGATACCCTCAATCAGTTGGTTGCAAATGGCCTTGTTCAGCTTTTGACAGCTGGCATGACACTTATTATGGTTCTTGTATCTATGGCTTCAAATAGCTGGATACTATTATTGGTAGTTATTGCTTTTATCTTCATCACACTTGCTGTAACAGGAAAGATCGGTAAGAAGTCCGGAGCATTCTTTAAGGCTCAACAGAAGGCTCTTGGAGATGTAAACGGATATATTGAAGAGATGATGAACGGGCAGAGAGTCGTTAAAGTCTTTACTCATGAAGAAAAGTGTAAGGAGGACTTTGAAGTTCTTAACAAAAAACTTGAGAAGACAATGGCTGAAGCAAACACTTGGGCTGGAGCTATGGGGCCTGTAAACAATAACCTTGGTCATCTCCAGTATGTTGTACTTGTCCTTGTAGGAGCCGTTGCCATCATCGCCCGCCCTGATGTCTACACTATCGGAGCACTGGCAGCCTTTTTGCAGCTTTCAAAGTCATTCTCCAATAACATCTCCCAGCTTTCACAGCAGGCAAATAACGTTCTTTTGGCTCTTGCAGGTGCAGAGCGTATCTATAAGCTGCTGGATGAAGCACCGGAAAAAGACGAGGGCGATGTAACTATCGTCAGAGTCAAAGGTGAAGGCGACAACATTGAAGAGTGTGCTGAACGAACAGGTCATTGGGCTTGGAAAGTTCCAAATGGAGATAAGTCTACTCTTGTTCCTCTAAAGGGTGGGGTTGTAATGGATCATGTTGACTTCTCTTATGACGGAGAACGAACAGTCCTATCTGATATATCTCTTTATGCAAAGCCTGGACAGAAGATAGCTTTCGTCGGTTCTACAGGTGCAGGAAAGACTACTATTACAAACCTCTTGAACCGTTTCTATAATATACAGAAGGGTACTATTACTATCGACGGAATAGATATAAAGAGGATAAAGCTTAACGACCTAAGACGATCTATGGCTATGGTCCTTCAGGATACTAACCTCTTTACAGGTACTGTAAAAGAAAACATCCGATACGGTAGGCCTCAGGCTACAGACGAAGATGTAATAAAGGCTGCAAAGCTTGCCAATGCCCATGACTTTATTATGATGATGAAGGATGGATACGATACAGTCCTGACCAATAATGGTGAGAACCTCTCTCAGGGACAGAGACAGCTATTGTCCATTGCAAGAGCTGCAATAGCAGATCCTCCGATCATGGTTCTCGATGAAGCTACCAGCAGTATCGACACCCACACTGAAGCCCTTGTTCAGTCTGGTATGGATAAGCTTATGGAAAACAGAACTGTATTTGTTATTGCCCATAGACTATCTACGGTACGAAATAGTAATGCTATCATGGTTCTTGAAAATGGTAGAATCATTGAAAGAGGAGACCATGAAGACCTGCTGAATGCAAAAGGAGTCTACTACAGTCTCTACACTGGAAAGACAGAACTTAGCTAAGGATATATGCTGCGGGAAACCGCAGCACAATTAATTTATTTCACTTGATTGAATGTTTTCCTCTACTTTTATGAGATAAACACCATTTTCAATCTTGTTGTCTTAAATATAGATAAGCCAATTGCACTATAGAACAAGAGTAAAAGTGCAATTTCTGCACTTTTTGAAATGTTGAATGTGAAATTTTTGCACTTAAGAAACAAAAAAGGAGCAATGATAAGAGTTAGATAATAACGTTTCGTTTATTGCTCTTGTCCTTCAAGCGATATCTCATCAATAAAGGAGCAACTCCCTTCTTCGCTCCAGATTCCCAGCATCGTTCCTGTGAAAGTCATATACATGGCTCCCTCAGGGCATAGACCGGCATATGATGCAGAGCCAAGGTTGATGCCATCTGCAAAGAAGGAATAAGAAGAAGGAGAAGTAAGGATAGAGAGTTCTATTTTTCCCTCTCTCTTATTAACTCTCTTTGTTTCTTTTACTGCTTCAAATCCATGGACTCTAAGAGAAGATGAAACGATAGTTCCGTCCCCATCCTTTTCTACAATGATTCTATAGTAGTAATCATTTGTAAACCAAGCGACAATGCCTCCTCTTCCTTCCAGATCATCTAACGATATATATGCTTTAAAAAGTGAAGAGAAATCCATTTGACGGAGAAGGAGCATTGTTGGTGTGCCCCTTTCGGTCAAAAGAAGGTCTGAAGAGACTAAAGTGATAGTTCTTTTTTCTCTATTTTGGATGTACAAACTATGATTTGGTACTCGTAGTTTCTCAAAGGGATATCGTTCTATATCTTTTGAGAAGTCTACTATTAGCGACGAAGAAGAGACAGGAGAAAGATCTACTTCCATACCTCCCTTGATTTCAGGCCAACCATTATTCCACTCGATATCGACTTTAAATGATTCTCTTCCTAGCTGATGGAGTATTGGTTTATTTGGTATCCTGATGCCTAAGAAGACACCTATCCACTTGTTTTCTTTTCCTTCTACGATATCCATATGCCCTGTGGCATGAAGAATGTAGTCTTTTCTATTTACATTGGAAAGAAGAGGCTTACCCATGTACTCCCATTCTCCATAGAGACTTCTAGCCCTCATAACACACTCATGGTGTCCCATTCCTGTGCCGCCTTCAGCAAAGAATAGATAATACCAACCGTCCTTTTTATAGATATGAGGAGCCTCTGTCGCCACTTTGGTGATGCCTTCTGTAAGTATTCTCTCTTTCTCAAGTAGTTCTCCATTCTCTGGATTGATCTTTGCTCCTAATATTCCTCTTACTCCATCAACAAGCCCGTTAGATGTATAGAAGCAGGAACCATCATCGTCAAAGAATAGGGAAGGATCTATTCCATTCTTTCTTATTAGCTTTGGATTGGACCATGGACCATAAGGAGAAGAAGATGAGACTAGAAAGTTCCATCCGATATTTTTGTTTGTTGTTATTGCATAATATGTGCCGTTATGGAAACGAAGAGTTGCAGCATATATTCCTCCCTTACTGTTTTCTGCGTTTATCAAGTTAAGCTGCTCTGGAGTTGAGAGGATATATGTTTCGAAGCTCCACTTAATTCCATCTTTACTTTTATACAAAGGAAGACCTGGAAAATACTCAAATGTAGACGTAGTACACCAGAAAAACTCTCCGTCAAAGATAATCGAGGGATCTGGGTTAAAACCTTTTAGAATTATTTCTGCTTGTGATTTCATAGTTTTGATTTTATTTGCGTGTGCTGATTATTACTAGAAAAAAATAGGGTCAAGTTTTTCTAGAAAGGTTAGTTTTTCCTTTTTTGATTCAATAAATGCCAAAAATTACTTAGAAAAGTGCATATTATATTTATATTAATTATTTGAATATCAAAGAAATAATAAAAACAAATCAATAGAATGGAAAATTCTGTCACTTCTCTTTTTGTTCTGTCAGTTTACCGAACAGAAACACTGACTGATAATCGAGAACATAAAAAAGGGAGGAGCTTTTCATGAAAAGAAAAGGTCAGGCGACTGTTTCCGATGTAACAGTTCCTACAGTTTCAAGAGGATACTTATGGAAAAAAGATTGGCAGAGAAATAAGACTCTCTATGCTCTTTTTATCCCTGTATTGGTATTCTATATTGTTTTCCAATATGGTCCTATGATGGGACTTATCATAAGTTTCAAAGAGTATAAACCAAGTAAGGGTTTCTTTAAGTCCCCTTGGGTAGGACTAAAAAACTTTAAGGACTTCTTTACTAATCCCTTCTTCAAAAGAGTCCTTCTAAACACCATTAAGATTTCTGTAACAAATCTTATTTTCTCCTTCCCTATGCCTATCATTCTTGCTCTTTTGATTTCAGAGCTCAGAAGTAAGGCATATTCCAGAATCGTCCAGACAATCTCCTATATCCCTCACTTCATCTCTATTGTCGTCATCGTCTCCATTATGATGGATCTTACAAGTAGAGACGGAGCAATTGTAAGCTTCCTATCCCATTTTGGTTTTAAGAAAGTGACAATGCTCAATGAACCAAAATACTTCCTTCCTCTCTATGTCATTTCCGGTATTTGGCAGAATATCGGATGGAACTCAATTATCTATCTGTCTGCTCTTCTTGCCATCGATGCAGAGTTATATGAAGCTGCTAAGATCGATGGAGCTGGAAAGTTCAGACAGCTGACCAGCGTAACACTTCCTTGTCTCCTTCCTACAATCGTCGTCATGTTGATTCTCCAGGTTGGAAAGTCATTTAACGTCGGATATGAGAAGATTCTTTTGATGTACAACCCGCTTACATATGAAGTGGCGGACGTAATCAGCACATATGTCTACAGAGAAGGTCTTTTGAATATGAACTGGTCATATTCCACAGCTGTAGGTCTCTTTAACTCCGTTGTTTCCTTCGCTCTTGTATGGGCAACCAACAAGATTAGCCAAAAGGTAAGTGGCAGCGGTCTATGGTAATAGAGGAGGAAGGTATGAAGAATAAAAATACATCAGTTGTTATAAAATCAAAGAAAGTCAAAAGATCTGTAGGTGAGAATATATTCCAGATAGTAAACATAGTCCTTTGTGGATTGTTGTGCCTTGCAATACTTCTTCCTGTCCTGAATATTGTGTTTGCTTCTTTCTCTGATCCTGTAGAAGTAATGAAGCATCAGGGACTCTTTTTAAGGCCTATCAAGCCAACTCTTGTGGCTTATCAATATGTAGCTAAGAACCCTAATATCGTAACTGGATACATGAATACTATCTTCATCGTTGTGGTAGGAACATCTTTAAACATAGTTTTGACTCTTATCGGGGCTTATGTTTTGTCTAGAAAGAATGCTATGTTGGTGAAGTTCTTTACTTTGATGATTGTATTTACCATGTATTTCCAGGGTGGAACAATTCCATTCTATCTTGTAGTACACTCATTGAAACTTACAGGAAAGGTCTGGTCTTTGATATTCCCTGTTGCTATCAACACCTTCAATCTTATTGTCATGAGGACGGCAATGGCCAGTGTCCCTGATTCTCTACCAGAGTCTGCAATGATAGATGGAGCTGGACATGTAAGAACCCTCTTCTCGATCATGGCTCCACTTACAAAGGCTACAATCGCAGTAATCACACTCTATTATGCTGTCTATCACTGGAACAGCTGGTTCAATGCCATGATCTTCCTTAGAAAGAAGAGCCAGTATCCTCTGCAGCTTATTTTGAGAGAAATCCTTATCCAGGATGAGACTGCATCAACTGGTGGAATCGATGCTCTGGCAATGGCTTCTGATACTATCAAGTACGCAACAATCGTTGTTGCTACAGTGCCTATCCTTTGTATTTATCCATTCTTGCAGAGATATTTCGTAAAAGGCGTCATGGTTGGCGCAGTAAAGGGGTGATCTATGAGAGTCAGTTATGAAGAAATGTATAAAGAGTTTATCCGTGTCTTAAATAAGTACGGAATAGAAGGCAAAGATGCAGAGCTTTCGGCAAAGCTATTTACAGATGCTTCCCGAGATGGCGTCTATACACATGGCCTCAATAGATTTCCGAAGTTTATCAAGTCTATTGAGAACGGAAGTGTAGATGTAACAAAGAGAGCCGTGAAGACAGCATCCTTTGGTGCCCTTGAACGTTGGGATGGACAGAAAGGCCCGGGTAACCTTAATGCCTATATGTGTATGGAGAGAGCCATAGAGCTGGCAAAAGAAAACACTGTGGGTGTAGTAGGATTATCCAACACAAACCATTGGATGAGACCAGGCAACTATGGAATCCAGGCTACAGACAAAGACTGTATCGCTATTCTTTGGACAAACACTGTTCCAAATATGCCTGCTTGGGGAGGAAAAGATGCAAAACTTGGAAATAATCCTATTGTTCTTGCAGTTCCTCATAAAGATAACCCTGTAATTCTTGATGTCGCTATGTCAATGTTCTCCTACGGAAAGTTGGAAAAACTTAAGATGGAGGGAAAAGATACTCCTGTAGATGGTGGATACAACATCAGGGGAGAGGTGACTAGAAAACCAGAAGAGATACTGGAGACTCATCAAGTATTCCCAATAGGCTTCTGGAAGGGATCAGGTCTTTCACTCCTTTTGGATCTGATTGCATCTTCTGTTGCTGGCGGAAGAACTTCCAGAGGCGTGGGGGAACTTGATACAGAGACTTCTCTTTCACAGTTCTTCTTAGCTATAGATCTTTCTCGTTTCCCAGATAGGGAAAGAATAGATGAAGAGATTGAAAAGACTCTTGAAGATCTCAGATCTTCCATTCCTATGGATGAAGCGCATCCAGTGCATGCTCCTGGAGATGGAATGAAGAAGACTAGAAAAGAGTCTATGGAGAAAGGAATATTTGTAGACGAAGAAGTTTGGAAGAAGGTATTGGAGCTGTAATATGTTTATTCCAGGCATTGTCAGTGCAACTTTTAAAGAAAGAAGTGTGGACGAAGTGATCGACCTTGCGCTTTCTTCTGGTCTCAAAGCAATAGAGTGGAGTGAGAACCATCACTTTAACCCTTTGGATTTGGGACTTGTAGAAGAAATAGGGAATAAGACAAGAAGAAAGGGTTTGGAGATAGCATCCTACGGCTCATATTTCAGACTTGGACAGAATATGGATTTTTCCACTTCTTTAAATGCTGCTGAGAAAATGGGGGCGAAAAACATAAGAATCTGGGGAGGAACTAAAGCTTCCAAAGAAATTGATGGAATAGAGTGGAAAACTCTTATCGATGAAGCGAAGAAGGTTTCTCTCATGGCAAACGAGAAGAATATCAGGGTGTCTCTTGAGTGGCATAGAAATACTGTCACTGATTCCAACGAGAGTGCTCTTAGATTTCTTCACTCTGTGAATGAACCAAACTTCGGTTGCTTTTGGCAGCCGACCCCAAACCAAAGCGTTGAGTATAGGGCGGAAGGTATAGAGAAGGCTCTATCCTGGATAACAAATATTCATGTCTATTACTGGGACGAAAGTGGAAGAAGACCTCTTATGGAAGGAAAAGAGGATTGGAAGAAATACATGGGGAGAATGACGGGGAATCGTTATCTCTTACTTGAATTTGTAAAAGACAACAGTATTGATCAGTTCAAGAAAGATGCTGAAACACTTCTTTCTTGGATCAATGGAGGAAAAGAAAATGGCTGATATGAGAGTAGAAGAATTAGGAATGGCTAATCCTTTTGTAATAGCATCATCCCCTGCTACTAGAGGTGCAGAGAATGTTTTGAAAAGTGCAAAATGTCTCCCAGGTGCCGTTACAATGCGTAATTTCGGCCATGGAATGGGAGGTGGCAGCTTTATATATCCTGATGCAGAAGCAATGTATAAAGGAAAGCAGGCTTTTCATAGCCATGCTGTGGGAACTCAGATTTCAGACCCTATGGATTCCTTGGAAAAATATGCAGAAGAGGTAAAGAAAGCAAGAGATGAGATGAGCCGCGATATAAAGCTCTGGGTGTCTGTAGGCCACTATAGCGACATAGTAAAAGGTGGAGACTGGCGAGAGAACTGGAAAAAACAGGCAAAGGAGCTGGTACTTGCTGGAGCGGACGCATTGGAACTTCACTTCAATACTCCAGGCGTTGCAGTTGCAGGCAACAGACAGTTCAACTACTACGAACTGGTTTATTCTTGTACAAAAATGATTCGGGAAGTTGTTCCAAATACTCCGATTATGGTAAAGCTGGCCGTAGAGAATTGTGATACCCTCACTGCAATCAGAAATGCAGCTTCTGCAGGTGCTACAGCTGTAGGTCCTACAGCTAGATGGAAAGGATTCTATTTTGACCTCGATTGGCAGACAACGGAAGCTCGTCCAGGTGCTGGATATGGTGGGACACAGGCTCAGCCTATCGTAAGTTATGTTATTGCCGAGGCAAGAAGTAAGGGATACACGATTCCAATGTATGCCGGTGGTGGAGTTTTCTCATATGACCAGGCTCTTAGATATATTATGAGTGGCGCTGAGATGGTACAGTTGGGAGCTTTGGCTTGTGCCGGTGGAATAGGACAGTGTGGAAGAGTCATAAGAGAAACAGAGAAGTGGATGGATGACCATGGATATAAATCCATATCTGATCTTAAAGGTGAGGCTCTCCAACTCTTTAACATGACTCCAGAGTTTGCAAAGAAGAGACAGAATAAGCTTGGAGAAGCATATAAAAACGCTCAAGTCGATACATCAAAGTGCATTGGCTGCTCAAGATGTGAAGACGTCTGCTTCTATGGTGGCGTAAAGGTTGAGGATAGAAAAGCTGTGAAAGGCAGTGACTGTATTGGTTGCGGTTACTGTTTCCAGGTATGCCCTACAAAAGCTTTGTATGTAGATAAGAAAGGAATCTTGAAGTCTGCTTTTCAGGAGGATTGAGAAATGGAGAGTGTAAAGGTTCTACTAGTTGGAATAGGTGGATATGGCGAGAACTATATCAAAGAATCCTTGGAAAAACCATCTGAGTGTTATTCTTTGGTTGGCGTCGTAGATCCCTTTATTTCAAAATCTCCATATAAAGAAGAGATAGAAAAGAGAAATATTCCTATTTTCTCTTCTCCCGATGCGTTTTTTCTGAAGGGCGGAAAAGCTGATCTTACAGTCATCTCTTCTCCTATACACACTCATTATGCGTATATCATGACAGCACTTGAAAATGGTTCCAATGTTTTATGTGAAAAACCTGTAACCATTTCGAGAGAAAGAATGAATGCACTTATGGATAAAGAGAGGGAGACGGGGTTATTTGTAGCTGTTGGCTATCAGCTATGTTTTGCTCTCGATATCCAGGCTATCAAGAAAAGAATCATCTCTGGAGACTTTGGAAAGTGTAGAAGAATGAAGGCCCTGAGAATGATGAGAAGAGGAGATAAATACTATTCCCGAACTGGTTGGGCTGGAAAACTGAGTTGTCATGGCGAATATGTATTTGACAGCCCTCTTTCCAACGCTTGTGCCCACCAAGTGCAGGTAATGTTATATCTCTTGGGGAAAGACATTGAAAGTGCAGGAGAGTGTTCAAAAGTCGATGGGACTTTATACAAAGCACGTCCAAGCATCGAAAACTTTGATAGTGCTGCAGTAAAGATTACAACGACAGAAGACATCCCTCTCTACTTCTATACTTCTCATTCTTTAGATGAAAAGAAAATAGGCCCAGTGATGGAGATGGAGTTTGAGAATGCTGTAATAAAGGGCTCCGACGATAATTTCTCTATCTATTGGAATGATGGAAGAATCGAGGATCTGTCTGGTGTGGACAAAGGGGATAGACTGGAGAAATTTTATGCTTCTGTGGAAGCAGTAAAGAATGGAACAAGACCAGCTGTGACATTAAAGAGCAGCATTGGACATATCGGTGTTGTGTTGGAGACAGAGAAACTACCTGTGTTCCTTCGATACGATGCTGAATATAAAAAGACAGAGGATGGAGATGGATATTACTCCATCAGTGGTTTGGGAGAAGAGTTTCTTTCTCTCTATGAAAAGTGGGCTTTGCCCAATAATTAAGGATTTACAGGGTGAAAACCCTTATTTAAAAGGAGGAGCTTATGAAAAAAGCTTTAGTATTTATGCTTGCTGTATTGATGCTTGCTGTTCCTGTATTTGCACAGGGCACAAGTGAATCAAATTCGTCTTCTGATTCTTCAAAGGCAGACAAGCTTACATATTGGGCACCATTGAACCCAAATATTTCTGCTGTAGCTCAGGATTTCTCCCAGACAGAGTACTGGAAGGAAGTTATGAAGCGCACCAACACCGATATCGAATTCCAGCATGTATCTGCTGCAAACGATGGTGTTCTTTCCGAAGGATTTAACATTCTCATCGCTTCTGGTGATTATCCAGATATCATCGAGTATAAGTGGACAGCTTATCCAGGTGGACCTCAGGCTGCAATCGACGACGGAGTAATCATTCCTCTCAACGATATTTTTGAGAAGTACTGCCCGAATATCACAGCATTCTTGGAGTCTCACCCAGATATCAAGAAGATGATCAGCACAGATGACGGAACATACTATGTATTCCCATTCCTCAGAGGCGAAAGCTACGAGAACAACAACCTTATCTTCTCAGAAGGTTGGGTATGGAGAACAGACCTCTTGGAGAAGGCTGGAATCGACTACATTCCATCAACTCCAGATGAACTCTATACAGCTCTTGTCGCTCTTAAAAACATCGGTGTAGAGATTCCTCTCTGTATCAGAAAAGACCACATCTCCAGAGTCCTCGCTCCTGGTTTCGACAGCTGGGATGACTTCTATGTAGAAGATGGCGTTGTAAAGTATGGAAGAATCGAAGAGAACAGAAGAGAGTATCTTGCATTTGCAAATAAGCTCTATTCAGAAGGCCTCTTGGATAACGATTACCTCTCTGTTGACAAGAAGAGCCTCGGTGTCAAGGTTCTTAACAACCTCGTCGCTGGTTGTTATGCTCCTGGTGCAAGTGGAATCGGAACATGGCTTCCTGCTCTCCAGAAAGAAGACCCATCAGTAAAGATGGTATCTGCTCGCCCAATCTCTCCTGAAAAGGATAGATATAGCAAGTTTGCAAAGATGAACAGCATCTATGACGCTTCAGGTACATCTGCAGCTATCAGCACATCCTGCAAGAACATTGAAGCTGCTGCAAGACTTTTGGACTATAACTTCTCAGAAGAAGGACACCTCCTTGCAAACTTCGGTATCGAAGGTGTTACATATGAAATGGTAGATGGATATCCGACATATACAGATGTCATCATGAACAACCCTGATCTTCCTCTTTCACAGGCTATGTGTCTCTACACAAGAGCAAGTGTATCAGGACCATTTGTTCAGGATCCAAGATATCTGGAGCAGTACTATGACCTTCCTGAACTTCAGGATGCCATTAACCTCTGGAAGCAGACAGACTACGGCAAGTACATCATGCCTACAGTCACACATACATCTGAAGAAGCATCTGAGATTGCTAAGATCATTAACAATGTCAACACATATGCTGAAGAGATGGAAGCTAAGTTTATTACAGGAGCTCTCCCAATCTCTGAATTCGACAACTATGTCAAGCAGATCAAGGCATTCGGAATCGAAAGAGCAATTGAAATCAAGCAGGCTGCTTACGACAGATATATGTCAAAGTAATGGTTTGAGACCGATAAAGGGGGGAGAGATCCCCCCTTCAAGTATGGATGGGAGAAAAGAAAATGGATAAGATGGCAGAGCTCATTGCCTTAATGGATGAGACGAAATTTAATGAAAAACTTACCGGCAAGGAAGTAATTAATCATTTTAGGACTAGAAAAGATCCAAAATATCTCTTTGATGCTGAAAAAGCTGATTGGATGAATGACAGCATTATCATCGAAGAAGCTGAAAAAGTAATGAACCATGATATTTTTGGTTGGAAGTTTCCTGGTGAAATTGATTATCGTTTTAATCCTACAACCGAAACCAGCCGTGACAATGAGTGGTCATGGTCACTTTTCAGGACCATCTACTGGCAGAGCTTGGCTAGAGCTTATGCCTTGACAAACGATGAGAAGTATACAAAAGAGTTTCTTCATGAAATGCACCAGTTTATTGAAGCTTGGCCAGCGGAGAAGTATATCGACGACCACACCTTTGAGGTGAAGACACCATTTCCAGGACACGCTTGGAGAACTATAGAGAGTGGTATTAGAATATATACTACTTGGCTTCCATGTTTCGAAGTCTTTAGAAAGAGTGACATATGGAGCGAAGATGACATGGCTTCTTTCCTTCTTTCTATTAGAGATCATGCCAAATTTTTGATGGGTCACTATTCAAATCATGACAGGTCCTCGAACTGGCTGAGTATGGAGACCAGTGCACTCTATCAAATCGGTGTCATGTTCCCTGAATTCAAAGAAGCAGAAGAGTGGAGAAAAACAGGATGGAGACGAGTCACCCATGAAATAATGTATTGCTTCTCCAATGACGGAATCCATATGGAGAGGACTCCTATCTACCATTTGGTTGCCGTGATTGCATTTATGCAGGCTATAGAAATAGCAAGAATAAATGGATATACAGTTCCTACTTACGCAAAAGATCTTCTTTTGAGAGGAGCTAAGTATGTAATCAGTTTGATCAAACCAGACTTGTCCACCCCAATGATCGGGGACGCAGATAGAGACGACCTCTATACAAGAAGATCCGATACATCAATCTATGAAGGTATGAACCTCTCCTTCTTCCCGGAAGATGAGAATGAACTGAGGGCATTCTTTTCTTGGATGTATAAGCTTTCAGGAGATGAAGAATTCCTTTATTTTGCTTCTCTGAGGAAAGAAGGGAAGGCTCCTGAAAAGCTTGACTATTCATATCCGGAGGGTATTCATGTACTTCGTTCCGGTTGGAATGACGACAGCGATTACGCCCTTATTTTCGGTACAGGGTTGGAGAGAGGCGAGAGAAGCACTCATTCTCATAATGATGTGGGGCATGTAGAGCTTACACTTAAAGGAGAGGACATTCTCACTGACAGCGGCAGATTTATTTACCGCTCTTCTATTTGGAGAGATTGGAGAGAGTATTTCTGCTCCTCATTGGCCCATAACACTCTTTTTGTCGATAACCATGAAATGGGTGCGATTCCAGGTGTGGATAGAGTAAGAGGTGTAAGAAGCATGTGCAATGAGTTTACTGTCAATGACGAGTATTCTCTTGTAGACATGAGTCACAATGCATACTGCTATCTTAATGACCCTGTGTTCCATAGAAGAAAGCTTATACTCCTTCCTCAAAGTGTCGCCATCATAGCTGACTTTGTCCAAGGAGAAGGGGAAGAGGATCATGACTTTAGAATTATGTTCAACTATGAAAGAGGAAAACTCGATTTAGTAAAAGAGGGTGCATCTTTTGAGACCCTTAAAGGAACAAAGTTCAGTCAAGTATATTCTTCATCTGTGGATATGACACCAAGTATCCTTTCCGGATCTTTGGAACCAAAAGGTGGATGGATCAGCTATGGATATCCTGTAAAGGTTCCTCGTCCTCAGCTTACTCTCTCTTATAACGGTAAGGCACCATTCTCCTTTGTGACTGCCATAGCGCCTGAGAATACTGATGTAAGAATCGAAAGAAATGATGACGAATACACGATAGTGATGGATGGAAAGAAGTATTTGGTGACAATGGAGGATGTCAAGGCCCTATGAGATTTGGAGTTTGTGCTGGTTCTGAAAAAGCAGGAGAAATAAAAGAAGCAGGTTTCGACTATATCGAGCTGCCGCTGAATAAAGTTGGGACTGTAAGTGACGAGGAATGGAAGAGAATGAAAGAAGAGGTTGAAAGCGTTTCTCTTCCAGTAGAGGCTTTTTCTCTTCTTCTTCCTAAGACAATGAAGATAATCGGCCCTGAATATAACGAGAAGGAGATGCTTTCATACCTAGATACAGCATTTTCAAGAATGATGGAGACAGATGGCAGGGTAGTATCCTTCGGCTCGGGAAAATCCAGGTTTATTCCTAGTGGAATTAGTTATAAAGATGGATGGTCGGAACTCGTTAATGTTACAAAGACTATTGTAGGGAAAGCTAAGGAATATGGTGTTGAGATAGCAATAGAGACACTAAATAGAAATGAAACAAACCTGATAAATTTTCTTACAGAAGGTGCCGCTCTTTCTTCTCTGACCGGAGCTTCTTTGTTGGTTGATGTTTTTCATTTGATGAAAGAAAACGAGCCATTTGAAAACATTGTCCTCTGTGCTCCTTTTGCACATGCTCATATCGCAGAAAGGACAGGAAGACTTTACCCTGTGGAAAAAAACGAAGATGTCATCTCATTTTTCTCTGCACTCAAAAAAGCTGGATATGATAAGAGATTGAGTATTGAAGGTAAGACTTCAGATTTCATTACAGACGGACCGAAAGCTTTGAAAGTACTGAAAGAGACATATATGGAGGTATATAATGGATAAAGTAAGATTTGGAATTATTGGATATGGTAAGATGGGAAGCCAGCACACAAGAGCATTTCTGGATGGAAAGATCAAAAACGGTGTGCTTACTGCCATTGCAGATATAGATGAAAAGAGAATAGAGGCTGCAAAGTCTCTTCTCGGAGATAGTGTCTCTTACTTCAACTCTGCCGAGGAACTCATTCACTCAGGTGTTGTTGATGCAATCATTCCAACTGTCCCTCATTATTACCATCCTGTATATGCAATAGAGGCGTTCAAGGCAGGACTAAATGTTCTTTGTGAGAAACCTGCAGGTGTATATACAAAACAGGTTGAAGAAATGAATAGAGTCGCAAAAGAATCGGGAAAAGTCTTCGGTGTAATGTTCAATCAGAGGACAAATCCGATTTATCAGAAGGCAAAGGACCTTGTGGACAGCGGAGAACTGGGAAGAATTCTTCATTGCAACTGGATCATTACAAGTTGGTTTAGGGCTGAAAGTTACTACTCTTCATCATCTTGGCGCGCAACATGGAAGGGAGAGGGAGGCGGAGTGTTATTAAATCAGAACCCTCATAACCTTGACCTCTGGCAGTGGATCTGTGGAATGCCTACTCGAGTAAAGTCCCAGGTTTACTATGGAAAACACAGAAATATTGAAGTTGAGGATGATGTATATGCACTTTTTGAGTATCCGAATGGTGCAACAGGCTGCTATATAACAACAGTTTCTGATGCTCCTGGCACAAATAGATTGGAAATAGACGGAACAAGAGGAAAACTTGTTCTTGAAAATGACAAGATTACTTTCTGGCGCCTAAGGGAAGACAGCGACGATTTCAATAAGAGATTCAAGGGTGAAATAGGTCAGCCTGAGAATTGGAAGTGCGAGATTCCTGTAAAAGGTACATATACATCTCATCCGGGAATTATAAACAACTTCTGCGATGCTGTGTTAAAGGGTACTCCTCTAATTGCTCCAGGAGAAGATGGAATAAAGGGACTCAGTATCTCCAATGCTATTCATCTTTCCTCTTGGACAGGTGGAGATTGGGTCGACCTCCCTGTTGACGGAGACCTCTTTTATGAGAAACTAAAGGAAAAATGTGGCGGCGAAATGCCTGTTTGAGCATATGGCGGATAAAAGAAAACTGAAGAGAGGCATAATAATAAAATGGGCGCTATCATACTTTGTGGTATGTATAGTGCCTCTTGTCGTCTTCGTTTTCTTTGCCTTTACTTCGTCTGCAAAACTACTTGAGAATGTATCGTACTCAAACTCCTTATTTTTAGATTCTCTTTCAAAGCTTGTTGACAATGCCTTCTCTCAAAACAACATGCTTGCAGAGTCTTTACTCCTTTCTTCTGAGATGTCGGATTTTAATCCCTATGGTGAGGGGGCTGTGTCATCAACAGAGTGGTATAATGTCACTACTGCGATAAGAAGGAACCTAGGTGTAAACAACGCTGTTTCAGATGCAGCTCTATATTCACCGACTCTCTCCCGTTACGTATCTGGTTCCAGATGGGGAAGTTTTCAGGAATTTTGGCAACGAAAAGAGTTGGATGTAAATATTAGCAGTGAGGATGTTGTAAATCTCTTTTCAAGAAAACCGGACAAAGTTGAAGTCTATGATGCATCTCTTACAACATATGATGGTAGCAGAATACCTAGAATACTTGTTTTGAGGCCACTTTCATATGTAAAAAGCTATTCTCAAGGAGATTGGTCTCTTGCGTCAATCATCGATATATACTCTATTCTCCCTTCCGAAATGAGAAATTATACTTCTTTTTTGATCGTTGACGAAAAGGGCACAGTCCGTTTCGATTCTTCTGGTGATCATAAAAGCGGGGAAGTAATCTCTGCGCTAGCCAATATTTCTGGTAGAAAAATACGCTCTATCGATTCTTATATCGTCTCATCATCTCCTTCTGTAGTAAGCGGCTTAAGTTATGTGGTGCTCACTGAGAAGAGTGAATACTATAGAATCACAAATTCTCTTATCATCATGGCAGTATTCCTCTTCTTTTTATCTATTGTTTTTTCCATCCTTTTCATCTTTTATCGAGTAAAAGTAGAGTGGCTGAATTATGAAAAGGCGTTGGATGTTCTGGGAGACGATGTAGAGTGGTCTCTAGACAAGAAGAATGAATATGCTCCATTTACTGACTCCAATAGAAAACTAAGAGAGTCAAAAGAGATAATGGGCAGCGTAATCGAGTCTCAGACTAAGAGTCTCAAAGAGTATGCCATCAGAAGACTGTTGGATACTCAGTCTTCAGCCCCTGTCAGCCAGGAGGCTTTGAAAGAGTGTGGAATATCATTCCTTTCAGATAGATTTGCAGTTCTGATAGTGTCTGTTGATGACGAAATGAAAGAAAAAGGGGAAGAGATAGTATCTGAGTCGTTGGGAGATGATATGATTCAGATTACGCCTTTCCCTTCCACTCATGGCCTAGCATATATCATTTCATTTGTAGAGGAGATCTGTGTTTCTGGAGAAGCTGAGAGTATATTGGAATCGAGGATACGTGATCTTCTAGATAACTACCCGTGGATAAAACGTGCCGCTTCTTCAGATACCTCAATAGGTCTGGAGAGTGTAGGAAGGGACTACTTGGAGGCAATCAATGTCTTGGAATATGAGATAGAACTCTCAAGCCGTGACTATCTTTCTTCTGGAGATGTTGTGGGGTTGATCGATAGGGTTGGATATGAGTATACCCAGGAAGACGAGTATAACATCCAGAAGAGTGTGGAAGATGGAAATGAGCTAAGCGCCAGAGACGCCATTAATTCTGTTGTTGATAGAAATAAAAAGAATGGTGTATCGCCTAGAAATATGAGATATCTTTTATTCTCGATTATGGGTACTGTAATCAGGACATCCAATAGACTCTCCAAGCAGTATTTATGGGATCTTCCTCCTTTTGCCATCAACTCCATAATACAGACAAAAGATATCAACGCATCCCTATCTGAAGTTATTGAAGCAACCGTTTCTATTGTAAGAAAGGTGGTATCTATACGAAGCGAAAGCGCCGACAGCACAGACGAAGCTTTTATACTTTACAAAAAAGCATTGAAGATAGTTCAGGAAGAGTATTCATCATCGCTATTGAATGTTTCATCTCTTGCTCAAAAACTGGATGTAAGCAATGTACAGCTTTCAAAGGTTTTCAAGCGGTATCATGGAGCTAATATTTCCGATTATATCGCTCAATATAGAGTCGCTATGGCAAAGAATCTTTTGTCCCAAGACAAAGAGATAAAAGAGATTGTATATGAATGTGGATTTGGCTCTTTGAGAACATTCCTTCGTCTTTTCAAGAAATATGAAAACATCACTCCAAGCCAATATAAGGCTATGAGAAAGGAGAATACAAATGGAGAAACTTAAAGCCGCTGTAATTGGTTGCGGTGCTGTGTCAAAGAATCATGGAAAAGCTTTGAAAAACAGTTCCAGAGCTGTTCTTTCCTATTGTGTGGATATAGATAAAGATAAAGCGGAAGCTTTTTCAAAAGAGTACGGGGGAATCCCTCTTACCGACTATAAAGAGCTTGCTGATTTGGATGTTGATGTAGTCCATATTGTCACTCCCCATTATCTTCATCCTGAAATGGCCATGTTTTTACTAGAACATGGTAAGCACGTGTTTTGCGAAAAACCTCTGGCTATTTCCCCCTATGATGCAGAGAGAATGGTGGAGACAAGTAGAAGGTGCGGTAAAAAGCTTGGAGTCTGTTTTCAGAACAGAATGAACAACTCTAGTCTTGAAGCAAAAGAAATAATAGAAAGCGGAAAGTATGGAAAAGTAATTTCAGCCTTGGCTCTAGTTGCATGGGATAGAGGCGGAAAATACTATAGCGAGAGTCCATGGAGAGGAACTTACGAAAAAGAGGGTGGAAGCTGCATTATCAACCAATCAATTCATACCCTGGATCTTCTCTCTTGGCTTACAGGAGGGGTAGAAGCTGTGTCTGCCATGGATGCGCACTTAAGAGACACCTCTGATTATGAAACCGATGATACAGCAATGGCGCTTTTTAAACTTAAGTGTGGAGGAAGTGCAGTGGCTTTCATGTCTAACTGCTGTCCTTTATCAAAGGTATGTACAGTTGAAGTACACCTTGAAAAAGCAACTCTGACTGTCAAACAGTCAGGGCTAAATATAGAGACAGAGAATGGTAGTGAATTCCATCCTTCTGAAACTATTACTGGATATAAATCAGAGTGGGGAATTAGTCATGGAGTACTTATAGATTCCTTCTATCGTTCAATCCAAGAAGGGACATCTTTTATCTGTGAAGCTGATACGGGAATAGAGGCTGTAAAGATTATTAATGCAATACAGCATAGCAAAGGAAAATTCATCGAAATCTGGAAGTAATTATGAAACACGAGAAATTTCATTATAAGTCGCTGGAAGAAGTTAAAGAAAAATGTATGGAATTAGGGGTGGATCTTCCCTTTGCTGAGGATACTACTTCTCTTACAAAGCCTATAGATATAAAGAAATTCCATATTCCAAATAGACTTGGAGTGGCACCAATGGAGGGTGCTGATTCCACCCCTGATGGTAAGCCCACAGAGTATACGGAAAGACGTTATGTCAATGAAGCAAAAGGCGGAGTGGGTATTATCTGGTATGAGGCTATTTCTTTATCTGAAGAGGGAAGGTCCAGTAAGACTCAGCTCCTTATTAATGAAGATAATTTGGACTCATTTAAACGCTTAAATGAAAAGGTAAAGGAAGCAGGATTAAAGGCAAATGGTTTTGTCCCACTCTTAGTCATGCAGTCTAATCATTCAGGGCGTTACTCAAATCCTGGAAACAAACCTGCGCCCATGATAGCAGAGAGAAACTCTTGGCTTGAGTCTTTCAGAAGTGCCGATGACAGCTGTATTGTCTCCGATGATTACCTTAAGAGGATGGAGGATCTTTTCGGAGAATCAGCGCTCCTTGCAAAAAAAGCGGGCTTTGATGCTGTAGATATCAAGTGCTGTCACGGTTATCTTTTTCAGGAAGTTGCAGCGGCATATAATAGACCCGGTGAATATGGCGGAAGCTATGAAAATAGAACAAGGCTTTTAAAGAATTCCATCAGAGCTGCAAAGGTCTACGAAAGTGATGACTTCTTTGTTACAGCCAGGATTGGCATATATGACGGATATCCAAAAGAGAATAGAGGCTGGGGACAGAATGAAGAAGGGGAAATGGACCTGACTGAACCAAAGCGCCTAATAAAGGAGCTTTGGAATGAGTTCAGTATTCCTCTTGTGGACATAACCATGGGAAATCCATATGCCACTACGCATGTAACTAGGCCCTTTGACAGCGGAAAATATCCGCCAGATGAGCATCCTTTTGAAGGACTCTCTCGAATGGTGCATGGTGTTGAAGCCATAAAGAAAACTGTTCCAGAGATGGTAGTATATGGCTCAGCTCCTACATACCTTAGAGAGTATGCAGACTTATATGCTGCCGGTGCAGTTGAGAAAGGCATGGCAGATGGTTTCTTATTTGGTCGTATGGCTTTTGCTGATCCAGATTTTGCAAATGAGATTGTGACTAAAGGTAGAATAGACAGTAAGCGTGTATGCCTTACATGTGGTAAGTGCGGCGACTTGATACGTGCTCATAAGCCTACAGGTTGCGTCATTAGAGATAACGCTACATTTATGCCTTTCTATAAAGAATGGCTTGAAGAGAAGAAGAGTCTTCCTTCTTCTTTCAGGGGGTGATTATGACAAAAAAGACAGCATTGGTGACAGGAGCCAGCAGAGGAATCGGTTTTGCTATCGCTCGTAGACTTGGTAAAGATGGATATAGAGTTGCTCTAGTTGCAACGGGGCCGGAAGAGAAGAACAGGGCTAATTTGGATATTCTCACCGAGGACGGAATAGAGTGGAAGTATATTCAGGCAAATATTGGAGATAGCTCGGATAGAAAGAGAATCGTCAAAGAGACAATAGATGCCTTTGGAAGAATCGACGTACTTGTGAACAATGCTGGAGTAGCTCCTCTGGTGAGGGCTGATCTCCTTGATATGAGTGAAGAGAGTTTTGACCGAGTTATTGGAATAAATACAAAAGGGAATATGTTCCTTACACAGGCTGTTGCAAAAGAGATGTTGAAACAAGAAAAGCTCTTCAAAAAGAGGGGGACTATTATAAATATCTCTTCTTGCTCTGCAGATGTATCTTCTACAAGTCGTGGCGAGTATTGTGTGTCAAAGGCTGGAGTAAGTATGCTTACAAAGCTTTATGCAGATAGGCTTGCCTCAGAAGAAATTCTTGTCCATGAAATAAGACCAGGAGTCATCGCCACTGATATGACCAGTGTCGTTACTGCAAAATATGACAAAATGATAGAGGATGGAGTATTTCCGATTGCAAGATGGGGTCAGCCAGAGGATATAGCTGACGCTGTGTCCGCTTTCGCTTCCGATCTCTTTTTATACACGACAGGCAACTATATCGATGTTGACGGTGGTTTTCATATCAAGAGGCTTTGATGAAAGAATACGGAAAGATATCAGAAACAAAAGTATACGTTGTTGAAACTCTCATTGTGGGAACAGGAGCTTCAGGCCTTAATGCCGCTGACCTTTTATATAAAGGCGGAGCAAAGGATATAGCTATAATAACTGAAGGCATAAAGTCTGGAACCAGTAGAAATACCGGCTCAGATAAGCAGACCTACTATAAGCTCTCTCTTTCCGGGGACGACAAGGATAGTGTAAGGGATTTGGCTCAAGATCTATTTAATGGAGGCTGTGTAGATGGAGACGTGGCTCTTGTTGAAGCGTCTTTATCAACGCCATCTTTCTTGCGCTTGGTGGAACTTGGCGTACCTTTTCCCACCAATAGGTATGGAGAATATGTAGGATACAAGACAGACCATGATCCTCATAGAAGAGCTACATCTGCAGGTCCATATACTTCCCGCTTCATGACAGAAAGATTGGAAGCGGAAGTTATTAAAGATGGTATTGAGATTCTTGATGGATACCAACTGGTGAGAATACTTACTTCTGGGGACGAAGTAAGAGGGGCTGTATTTATTGAAAGAAAAAACGGTAAGCCCATAGTAATACTCTGCAGAAATCTAATTCTTGCTACAGGAGGGCCAGCAGGAATCTACTCGCTTTCTGTATATCCTCTTTCACAGTATGGAGCTACAGGTGTAGCTCTTGAGTGTGGTGCCATGGGAAAGAATCTGACGGAGTGGCAATATGGTCTAGCTTCCTTAAAGCCTAGATGGAATGTTTCCGGCTCTTATATGCAGGTTCTTCCTAGGTTCGTTTCAATAGATGAATATGGTAATGAATATGATTTCCTTTCCGACTATGTCTGTACACGGCCAGAAATGCTTTCAAGAGTATTTCTTAAAGGTTATCAGTGGCCGTTTGATGTAAGAAAACTTGAGAACGGGTCTTCGATTGTAGATATTCTTTGTCTCTTGGAATCAGAAAAAGGAAGGAAAGTATATCTGGATTTTATGCATAATCCAGATTTTGCTCCTATCCCTTGGAGTGAGCTATCTGATGATGCAAGAAGTTATCTAGAAGCATCCGGTGCTACTGAAGATACTCCGATCAAGAGGCTCAAAAAACTCAATCTTCCTGCTTATGACTTCTATCTCGATAAAGGTGTAGACCTGGAAAAAGAGTATTTGGAGATAGGACTTTGCGCCCAGCACAATAATGGAGGATTATCTATCAATACATGGTGGGAATCTAACATAAAAGGACTCTTTCCTGTAGGGGAGTGTGCTGCATCTCATGGCGTCTATAGACCAGGTGGATCTGCATTAAATGCTGGACAGTGTGGTTCCAAGCGGGCTGTCACGTGGATTCTTGAAAAAGCGACAGGGGGTTGGTCTCCACTTGGAGTGGAAGAAGAGTGTGTAAAAGAAATTGAGGAGATGGTCTCTTCTTCTCTTTCTGGCGAGTTTGATGCAGATAGTGTTTATGATGAAGTAAGAAGAGTAATGAGTATCTCTGGCTCTGCTTTGAGAAACTGTGAAGATATGAAAAATGCCTTGGCGATAATAGATTCTTATCTATCATCTTTCTCAAAAATTAAAGCGAAATCGGAAGGAAGAATATGGAATCTTTTTCAGCTTAGAAATGCTCTCATTACAGAGAAAGTATATCTATCATCAATGATAGAAACTGCTGAAAAAAGAATAGGAAGCAGAGGCTCCGCCATATATACAGATGACGAAGGGAACATACATCCAAAGAACCTTGATGATCGTTTTAAATACACTCTAGAGAAAGAAGGAGAGAGGCTAATCCAGGAAGTTATATATAAGAATGGAGAAGTAGAATTCAGTTATAGAAAACCTCGTCCGATTCCTCTTGATGATGACTTTTTTGAGAACGTTTGGCGGGAGTATCGCAAGAATAAAAACATCTTTTGATTTAGTATAGTATGCTAACAAACACTTTTACCTCTTTCGATTGATGAGAGAGGTATTATTTTTAATTCTTTATGATGCAAATAAAAATATAATAGTATGTATCTCTTACTAAGTCTTTTTCTTCTTTTTATTGTTTTCTTGGGCTAATATAATGGTATGGAAGACAAGTGCTATATCTGTATAGACCTCAAAAGCTTTTATGCCTCTGTCGAATGTGTGGAGAGAGGCTTGGATCCTATGACAGCGAATCTCGTTGTCGCAGATCCCGATAGAGGTTATAAGACTATATGTCTTGCCGTCTCTCCTGCATTAAAGAAAAAGGGTGTCAAGAACAGATGTAGAGTCTTTGAAATACCACCAAGCATCAAATATATAACAGCTACTCCAAGAATGCAGAAGTATATAGATTATGCTGCAGAGATTTATGGAATATATCTAAGATATTTTTCTCCTGATGACATCTATGTCTATTCCATAGACGAAGCTTTTATGGATGTTACAGGATATCTCTCGAGGTATAAAAAGACACCAAAAGAGATGGCTGTATTTCTTATGGATAAAATTACGGAAGAAGTAGGGGTGAGAGCTACTGCCGGCATAGGAACTAATCTCTATCTATGTAAAATCGCCCTAGATATTACAGCTAAGCATGCTCCTGATTTTATCGGAATACTAGATGAGAAGAGTTATATTGAAAAGCTATGGGATCATAGGCCCCTCAGTGATTTTTGGAGAATAGGAAGAGGCACAGAAGCACGACTTGCTAGATTTGGGATATTCACTATGAGGCAGATTGCCCATGCTCCAGAGGAGCTGTTATATAAAGAGTTCGGTATAGATGCAGAGCTCTTGATAGACCATGCATGGGGCAGGGAAAGCGTTACTATGGAAGATATCCAAGCATATAAGCCAAAGAACAACTCCATTTGTTCGGGGCAAGTGCTTTTCAAGGACTATCCATATGACGAGGCATTGGTTGTAGTAAAAGAAATGGGTGACGATATAGCGCTGCAATTATCAAGAAAGAAAAAGAAAGCCACTGGAATAGTATTGGGTGTTGGAATGGCTGGAAGAAGTGGAGGCGGCGGACGTCACATGAGTCTTTCTTTTTCTTCTCCCACACAGAATGATATGGAATTCAGAAATGCAACCGTAACTCTATTTAGATCTATGGTTGGAAAAGACGAGTATGTGAGACGCTTTATGATTTCTCTCTCTGGTATCGTGGATGACGAGGCTCCTAGCCAACTGGATCTTTTTTTAGATAATGAAGAGGCTCAGAAGAGAGAAAGCATCCAAAAAGCGATTCTTTCCATAAAGGATACATATGGAAAGAATGCCATACTGAAAGGTATGGATTACGAAGAAGGTGCCACACAGAAAGACAGGAACGTACAGATTGGGGGACATAAAAGTGGGGTATGAGAAGAGAGTGAGAATGAGCCGAGAGGAGAGGGCGAAGCAGTTTCTTCCATTCTCTGCTGTAAGAGGATTAGAGGAAGCTCTGGAAAGAAAGAGACAGGAGCTGTTTGTAGAAGTACCTCATGTTTTGTGTAGCGATGCAGAGGAAGAAATAAACGATACATTAAACAATATTACTAAGGGTGATACAGTTGAAATTGAGTTCTACGATGGAGTGAAGAATACTTTGATCACAGGTAATGTGGAGAGTGTAAGAAACAAGACTCGAGATATTGTAATAGATGGAAAAGTAATTCGATTTGAAGTCATTGGAAAGCTGAAGCTTGTTGAAAAAAAGAGTTGACATAATATGTTTAATTTTTTTGTTTATAAAGAAAAATACATAATAGTGCAATAAAAAATCGGGATGGGCGGACTCGAACCGCCGGCCCCCAGTCCCCCAGACTGATACGCTAACCACTGCGCTACATCCCGAAACAACTTATTTTTGCTTCTTTGCTTCTTTCTGTCAACAGCATTTATATTTTGTACGAGTTATTGAATAGTATATAGAAGAGCCCGGTTCCCCAGGCTCATTTGGTTAGAAGTTAAGCTTTTTTACTTCCTCTACGCTGTTTTCGATTGCATCTGGCATTTGCACTCTACCATCAAATGCCTTCATGTCTTTAAATCCTGATCCAGTAAGGAGGACTACAGCAACTGCATCCTTTCCAAGCTCTGATACAAAGTGATCTTTGTCTTTCTTGAAAGCGGCCCAAGCGCAAGCTGCTGCTGGCTCAGAGAGTACTCCTGCCTTTGATGTAAGGTCGATCTGACTATCAAGAATTTCTTCATCGCTTACTCTGACTGTCCAGCCCTTTGATTCTTTTACATATCGCGCTGCCATTCTACCATTTGCAGGAAGACCGACAGAGATACTGTCAGCTCTTGTTGTTGCATCAAACTCGCTGTAATCATCGTTATCTATTGCATTAGATATTGCTGCACTCTTTGTCGACTGGCAGCAAATCATTCTTGGCATCTTATCGATTAGTCCTGCTTCCAACAGATCTGAGAATCCCTTTGCAACTCCTGCAATAATACAACCGTCTCCCACAGGAACATATACAGCATCAGGTGCCTTTCTTCCCATCTGCTCAAATAGCTCGATAGAAATGCTCTTCTTGCCCTCTATTGTCATTGGGTTATAAGCAGTATTGCGGTTAATTCCACCATGGAGGCGTGTGTACTCAATTGAGAGCTTGAATGCATCATCATATGTTCCTTTTACTGGAATGACTTTTGCTCCATACAAAACAGACTGCATAAGCTTGTTGATAGGAGCGGATGCAGGGACAAAAAGGATAATATCCAGGCCCATTGCAGCACCCACAGCACTCATGGCAGCACCTGCGTTACCAGTGCTGGCAAGTGCAATCTTCTTTTCTCCTACTGCTTTTGCCTGAAGAGCAACTTCATAAGAAGCCCTGTCCTTAAATGACCCGGAGATAAGCTGGGAGTCTAGTTTGAAGTAAAGATTCTTTACTCCTGTCTCTTCCTGAAGTCTTCTTGGAGCCATTAATGGTGTGACTCCAATAGGGTATGCTTCTTCATCATCTGATGGATATGGATAGAAATCATTAGGAGTTACATGGTTTTTTTCTTTTGCTTTCTTAAGGACTTCTTTATCAAGTTTTACAATAAGATTCCCTTTTGGGAATGATGTTCCATTGTTTAGTTTGCTACATTCTGGACACTGATACATTATTTCATCAGTAATATATTCTCTACCACAGTCGCTACATACATACTTAAAACGCATTTCAATCCTCCAAAATAAAACCGGGGATTCCTCCCCGGCCAGTCCGGCGTTTTTCAGCCTTTGATCATTTCATTGAACTCTGTGATCATCTTGTCGATTGTTTCTGTCATCTTAGGGATGTCTTTCCAGTAGTTTCTGTCATACCACTGTCTATTGAGTTCTTCATATGTCTTACCCTGCTGCTCAACCCATGTATAATACTTGAGGTTGTGTACTCTGAGTCTTTCATAGTATGTAAGCTCAAGAGCATTCTCCATTGTCTGATGCATGAGGGATGCAGCATGTACTCTAGCAGCTTCCATGAGTGAGAACTTGCCCTGCTGTTCCTCAAGTTCCTTCAAGCGGGATGTGTACATTACGCTGGAGTCTGTAAGGATTGTGAATACACAATCGTCTTCATCCATTTCATAATACTTAGCCATCTTGATTGCAGAGAGCATGTTGCCGATACCGCTGATTCCGAAGAGAGCGAGGTTCTCGATATCCTTGTCTTCAACACCGATAGACTTGAGATACTCTTTTCCTTCTGGTTCGTTGAAGAGTCTATAGATATCCATACAATCCTGGTCGTCGATTGCACAGATCATGTCAGTATTCTTTACGTTGTGGATCCATGGAACATGCTTATCTCCGATACCTTCGATTCTGTGGGCACCAAATCCGTTTCTAAGGAGAGTCGGGCACTGGAGAGCTTCACCTGCAGCGATCTTGATGTTTGGATATACGTCCTTCAAGTGGTCGCCTGCAGCAAGTGTTCCGCCACTACCTGTGCTGGATGCGTAGCCGCGTACATTTTCTGCCTTGATGCCAAGCTTATTGATGACTTCGAGAATTGCAGAGCCAGTTACTTCATAGTGCCAGAGATAGTTTTCGAACTGTTCGAACTGGTTGAAGATGACGATGTGCTTACCGCGTTCTGCATCAAGTTCATGGCACTTGTCGAAGATTTCTTTTACGTTGGATTCACAGCCAGGGGTAGCGATGATTTCGCCTGCAACTGTCTTAAGCCAGTTAAATCTTTCCTGAGACATGTCTTCTGGAAGAATTGCGATGGACTTACAGCCAAGAAGAGCTGAGTTATAAGCACCGCCACGGCAATAGTTACCTGTGCTTGGCCATACAGCCTGCTGCTCTACTGCATCGAAGTTACCAGATACGAGAGCTGGTGCAAGACAAGCATATGTTGCTCCTACCTTATGAACGCCACATGGGAAGAACTTACCGGCAAGAGCGTAGATGTGAGCCTTTGTTCCTGTAATCTTTTTTGGAATTTCAATAAAGTTGACGCCACCGAACTGACCACCCTTTTCTACAGGTTCGTTGTGCCAGTTGATTCTATAGAGGTTAAGTGGGTTGACATCCCAAAGTCCTACATCCTTAAGTTTATCTTTTATTTCTTGAGGAATAAGGTCAGGATTCTTCATCTGGGCAAATGTAGGGAGGGTGATACCCTTTTCTCTACATCTAGCAACGTTCTTTGCGATTATTTCAGGTTTCTTTTCAAGGTTAATGAGCATAATTTATCTCCTGTTTAGTTTAGTATAGAGGGAAAACTAGATTTGTAAAGAAAAAAATGATGGAAAAATGGAAGATTAACTATTAAATTGCGGTATAGTTAAAAATTCTCTACTTTTGACCATAGTTTCTCCACAATTTCTGACAATAATTTTTCGTTTTCTGAAAGGGAATGTAGTTGCAAAATGTTGCATTTATCCTTTTCTGAGGGGAAAAACGTACTTAAATACCCATTTTTCGAATACTTTTCTGCCATATGAGAAAAAACATGAGCCTTAACTTGATCTAAATTCTCAGCTCCGTGGGACATAGAGTATTGGATTGTACGCATTATTACTGTCTCTGTCTCCAGCTGTCTGTCGCTGTCTGCGACTATGGCTCCAAAAATAGAGTGGGGGATGGTTGAGGATGAAGCTCTATGGTCCTCTGCAGCCTCGGCGAGAAGTGAGACGATATCAGGAGGGAAAGTTGAATTAAGAAACTCATCCTTTCTCATCATTTCTCCAGAAACAAGGTGATGTGTCTTTCTATCTTTCACTAGACCTATATCATGGTAGGCGGCAGCTACTAATGAGAGAGTTTCTGAAACTCCAAGATCCTTTGCTTCTTCAATGCTGTCGTGCATTACTGCTTTCACGTGGTCTATTTGGTGTGCGCTGTCAAAAGAAGAATAGAGGGGGATGATCTTGTCTTTGATATATGAGAAATTTATATTCTCATAGTCCCACTTTTTATATTCCGGCTTAAGCCCCGATAGAAGAAGGGAGAGAAGCTCGGGAGACAGAGAAGACTTTGTCTTATATTCTCCTCTTACTCTTATATCTCCAACCATCAGCGATACTGGTCCCTTTGCATCAGGGTCATATATTATAGTAGTGTCAGCCCTTTTTATGTAAAGAGTATTCATTTGAGTATCCTTCCGTTTCCGCTTCTTTTGATTCTGCTATCTAGGAGAGCAGCGGAAAAAAGCTTTTCGATTGCATTTCCGCTTTTCTCCCACCCCATCTCTTTGATGAATTCTCTATATAGCTGGGATTTTGTTAAGCTTTGTTTCTCTGTGTTATCCATTACATAAAGGAGACAAGACGCAGCTTCAGAAGACGGAATTTGATAAGAGTACCTATCTTCAGAATCGGGGGAAGGTCGGAAGAAGTCTTCATCCTCCGTACTGTGAAATACTGTCTCGCCATCATAGTCTTCACTTATAGCATTTGACAGCTCGGAAGAAATGGAGTCGAAGAGGGAAAGAAGCCTGGACCCTACTTTTAAAAGCCCGAAGGAGTTTATTACCCTCTTATAAAGAAGAGTGCGCCTGATAGGAGCTTCGACTTCTATTGTCTTCTCCATTCTCTCCTTTATTTCGTCATTGAAGGAAAGGGAGAGAAGATCATTACTCTCTTTTGGCGTAAGGGGAAGATTTACTCTGACATAAGGTTTTTTCTCAATCATATAGGTATTGTAATCATAGTCAATAAAAAAAGGGAGAAAAATAAAGAAGGTTTAGTGCCATTTGTTGATACTATTGCTTTGGAATAGTTATAATTGTTCTGTAAATAAATTTTAAATGAGGACAAATATGGATATTACAAAAGACATTAAATATCTTGGTGTAAACGATCATGAGGTTGACCTCTTTGAATCACAATATAAGGTTCCAAACGGAATGAGCTATAACTCTTATCTAATCGACGGTGGTGATAAGACACTTGTAATGGATGCTGTTGACAGTCATTTTATTTCAGAGTGGCTCGATAACATCGCTTCCGAACTCAATGGAAGAACACCTGATTATCTTATGGTTCAGCATATGGAGCCTGACCACTCTGCAGGTATCTTCGCCTTCATGGAGAAATATCCTGAAGCAGTTGTAGTATCAAGTGCAAAGGCTTTCCAGATGATGAAGAACTACTTCGGTACAGATTGGAGTGAGAGAAGAGTTGTTGTAAAGGAAGGCGATACACTAGAAGTGGGAACACATACTCTTACATTTGTAGCTGCTCCAATGGTCCACTGGCCTGAAGTAATGGTTACTTACGATATAAATGAAAAAATACTTTTCTCTGCAGATGGCTTTGGTAAGTTCGGAGCCTTGGACAGGGAAGAGGCCTGGGACGACGAAGCAAGAAGATATTATATCGGCATCGTCGGAAAGTATGGTCAGATGGTTCAGTGCCTGTTGAAGAAGGCATCTAAACTTGAGATCTCTAAGATTCTTCCTCTTCATGGCCCTGTTCTTTCTGAGGATCTTGGACACTATATTTCTCTATATGACAAGTGGTCTTCATATACACCTGAAGAAGATAGCGTAACTATCGCATATACTTCAGTTTATGGACATACAAGGGAAGCAGTGAAACTATTGGAGAAGAAGCTAAGTGAAAAGGGAGTGAAGTTTACTACTTTTGATCTTGCTAGATGTGATATGTCTGAAGCTGTCGCATCTGCATTTAAGACAAGTAAGCTTGTTCTTGCAACAACAACATATAACGGAGACATCTTCCCGTTTATGAGAGAGTTCGTGGAACATCTGACTGAGAGAAACTTCCAGAAGAGAAAGGTTGCCATCATTGAGAACGGTTCCTGGGGACCAATGGCAGCAAAGGTCATTATAGGCCTGATGGAAAAGAGCAAAGACATCGAGTGGTTGGGAACTGCAACACTCATGAGTGCTCTTAACAGTGCATCTGAAACTCAGGTGGAGAATATTGCAGAAGCTCTTTCAAAGTAAGAAATAAAAAAAAGAAGAGCCGTCGCGGATGATGTGACGGCTCCTTCTTTTTTTAACCTTCCAGCTTTTCTTTGATCATCTCAAAGACAGTTTTCCATGAGCAAAGCTCGTTTTCATTAAAGTAGATAGCAATCTCTCTTTCAGCGGAAGCTGGGCTATCGGAACCATGGATGACGTTATAGCTCATCTGAGGAGTGAAATCCCCACGAATTGTACCGACTTCAGCCTGGGATGGGTTTGTCTTTCCCATAAGCTGTCTCATGCCGCTGATGCAGTCTTCACCTTCTACAACCATTGCTACAATCGGGCCGCTTGTAATGAATTTTACAAGTCCTGGGTAGAATGGCTTACCCTCATGCTCAGCATAGTGTGCCGCAGCCTGCTCAGGAGTTACTGAAAGCATCTTAAGTCCAACAATCTTGTAACCCTTGTCTTCAATTCTGCTTATGACTCTACCGATAAGTCCTCTCTGAACTCCATCTGGTTTGATGGCAATAAAAGTTCTTTCTTTCATTTTTTTATCTCCGCTTTGATGGTATCACATTTGTCTAGTGATAGAAAGTATGAATACCAAAGGGTAAAACTGTTGCAAAATGTTGCATCTTTTTGTTTGACATCACACTTTTTGCTGATATTCTATAAGTGACGATATTCCGTCGTAAGGAGAAAAGTACATGGCAGATTTGATGAGACCAATCCCTTTTAGCGAACTTCTCGCCCGTATCAGCGGAGAGTTTCGAAATCACGATTCAATCTTTTCTATACATAAAGACCAGTTTTATAAAGATGATGGAAAGC
>CAMEQB010000002.1 GCA_945932505.1 uncultured Spirochaetales bacterium | reverse complement strand
GAGCCTGAAGTGAATCAGGTGTGAGACCAAGGTTAAGGACAGTATCCATCATACCAGGCATTGACTGTGCAGCACCTGAACGTACAGAAACAAGGAGAGGATTCTTCTTGTCACCAAGCTTAGCACCCATAAGGTCTTCAAGCTTCTTAAGGTTGGTAAGAACTTCATCTCTCATTCCATTTGGATAAGTTCCATTATGCTTATCGAAGAAATCGCAAGCTTCTGTTGTGATTGTGAATCCTGGAGGAACAGGGAGTCCGATACTTGTCATATCTGCAAGGTTAGCACCCTTACCGCCAAGGAGATCTTTCATGTCGCCTCTGCCTTCAGCTTTTCCATCACCGAAGAAGTAAACATACTTTTTGTCTGCCATTGAAAATTTCCTGTTTATTAAGTTTTTTAATAGATTTTTGTTTAATCGCAAATTCAATGTTACAAGTTAAACAAATTACAGTCAATCAAAAATCTCGTTCTGAAAACATTCTTAATGCAATTGTCTCTATATAAAGCATTAATGAATTGTAAAAATGCAATAAATAAAGTGTAAAAGAAAAGAGCTGAAGTCTCCCCCAGCTCTTAATTTTATCACATTGCCTCTGAGTAATACTCTAGGCCCACACTTTCTCCATTATTTCTAAGCTTCTGGAGAGCAGCCTTCTCTATCTGTCTGATTCTTTCCTTGGTAAGGTTATACTCATCACCGATTGCCTTGAGGCTCATTGGCTCGTTGCCGTTAAAGCCATATCTCTTCTCGATGATATCTCGCTCCTTGTCTCCAAGAACAGACAACAGGCCTCTTACATCTTTCTCCATCATGTGATTTACAACATCATCTTCAGGAGACTGAGATTTATCCTCAACAAAGTCAAAGTAGCTACTGTCCCCCTCTTCGTCTCCCTTAATAGGACTATCGAAGCTGATCATATCTCTTGTCACTTCCAAGAGGTTCTTTACAAGAGTTACATCCAAGCCAGAAGCTGCAGCTATCTCATCTACTGTGGGATCGCTTATACCCTTATTATGGATAAGATCATTCTTTGCCCTTACAATCTGAATAAGTTCATTGCTTCTATTCAAAGGAAGTCTTACAGGTCTTGACTGCTCTGCAAGAGCCTTAAGGATAGCCTGTCTTACCCACCAGACAGCGTATGAAATAAAGTGATATCCCTTCTCTGGCTCGAACTTATCAACAGCTGTCATAAGACCGATGTTGCCCTCGTTGATCAAGTCTTCAAGAGGCATACCCTGTCCTCTGAACTTCTTTGCTACAGATACGACAAATCTGAGATTAGCGTTAATTAGTTTCTCTCTGGCCTTCTTGTCACCATTCTTTGCTTTGAGAGCAAGTTCATACTCTTCGTCATATGTAAGAAGTGGGATCTTGTCGATAGTCTTCAAATATGTTGAAAGTACTTCGTTATCAGAATCAGAGTATTTAGTGTTTTTTACATCGGCCATATTGGTTTCTCCTTAACACTTATACACATGAAACATTTGTGCCAATATTAAGTATTTAATTATATTAAAAGGAATTAATTATATTTATATATTTGTACTGTATATGTAAATCGTATCTTTTTGACACAGCACAAAAGAAAAAGCTACATTTTGAGACAATTTGACACAGAAGGCTGTTAATTCTCTTCTAGAGGGTCATTTTGGCACGGAAATTGGATTTTGATCTCCAGAAGCATATTCACTCTTCCTTCGTTTGACAGAGGAATCTGGGAAGAAGAGACATCTTCTTCAAACTCTTCATATGTATCCAGAATCAAATCTGAAACCATATCGCCTTCAGGGAGAGCAAGGGTATAATTCTTTTTCAAAGAAAGATATGTTGCCAGCTGATAGCGGAAGAAAGCTCTAAACTCTTCGCACTTTGGGCATTTCGTTCCAAGTCTAGGAAGGAAAATGGAGGCATAGCTTTCAAAGATATCTTTCAATATCTTCCCACCTACTTCTCCTTTATTGGAAACACTCTTTGCCAATGCATTTCTTTCCATTTTTTACACCCATTGCTATAAAGATAATAATGATTCTTCATATGACAAGAGTTAAAACTACATTTTTTCCACATATTTTATAGATAGAAAAAAACAAAACAGAAAATGAAAACTTATCATTTTTCTCTTGTCGATAACGTGTTGTGTAGTTATATTTTCACTTGTGGTCAAACACAACTAAAAAATAGAAAACTTATAACAAGAGGTATAGAAAAATGAAGATTATTCCACTTGGAGACAGAGTTCTTCTTAAGGCTAAGGAAGCAGAGACCAAGACAGCTGGCGGACTCTTTATTCCTCAGACAGCACAGGAAAAGACACAGATTGCTACTGTAGTAGCTGTAGGCGACGACGAATCAATCAAGGTCAAAGTCGGTCAGCAGGTTCTACATGATAAATATGCAGGAACACAGATCAAGGACAATGGAGAGGAGTATCTCATCCTTGGTGCTGGCGATATCCTTGCTATCATTGAGTAACAGATAGACTTAAGTGCGCTGATGAGGGAAGAAATTCCCTCATTTTTTTATTAGTTTGACTATGTCCAAGTAGGCTTCATGTATCTCCTGGAAGCGTCTAGAAGCAAAATCCAAATACTCTTGATCTAAACCCAAGGATGAAATTGAATCAGGATGGAATTTACGAGAGAGAAGTCTATATCTCTTATTTAGCTCCTCAAGGGTCGGAAGAGTATCGAAGCCAAGAACTTTCAAGTTTTTTTCTATCTCTTCGTCTTTCCTGTTTATTTTCTCTTCTTTTTCTTTTCTTTCTTGGCTGAAGGCATCAACCCAGCCTCCCCTATCATCTTTAATATATAGAACAGCGTCTTTTCTTATTCCCTTGTTCCAATGGAGGCCGAAAGAGAGATTTCTAAACTCATCTTTGACTCCATCATACCAGATAGATTTCAAGTTGGATGCAGAGGAGAAGGCAGCGACACCGATACGCTTAATAGAGTGAGGAAGAGATATAGACTCTATAGCGCTACCAAGAAAAGCCCCATCTGGGATTTCTTTAATTCTAAAACCCAAGTCTATACTTCTCAGGTTCTTTGTACCAGAAAAAGAGAGAGTCCCGATTCTATTTAACCCATGAGGGAGTGAAACAGAAAATAGACGATTGGCATCTTGAAAGAATTTTGCAGGAACTTCTGTATTTTCTGGAGGAAAAGAAAAGCTCTTAATACCGGAAGAAGAGAATACTCCCTCTCCAAATTCTATCTCTTTAGAAGTAAACACACACTCTTCAAGGCTTTCTGTTCCTGAAAAAGCACCGTCAGCACAGTACTCAAGATTATTAGAAAACCTGATGGATCTAAGATTCTTGCACTCTGAGAATGCATTCTTCCCTATTTCTATAATCTGTATTCCCTCGGCAGTGGGAGGAATGACAGCGTATCTAAGGGACAAAGGATTTGTAACTCCGATTATCCGCCCTCTTCCATTTGTAACGATCTCTACTTTGTCACGAAATATAGAGTTACGATACTCCGGCCATCCCGTACGGAAGGCATAGAATCCATTGATCTTTGCATTTACTTCATCTCTATCCATAACTCTCTCAATACAAGAAATTCTCTATCTTAGAAGGAATATTTTCAACCATAGTGTCTTCAGGATAGTATCCATCAGGAAGAGAAGAGAACATCATAAATCTATATCCCTTCTTTACGATTCTTCCGTCAAGGATCATGACAATGCCCTTGTCTTCTTCATTTCTTATCAGTCTTCCTACCCCCTGTTTCATCTTTATTACGGCGTTAGGAACTGTAAGAGTCATAAATGATCCCTTCTCACTATGCATATCTATATATCTACTTCGAGCCATATTTATAGGATCTGAAGGCACTTCAAATGGGAGCTTCACTATTATTACAAGTCTCAGCGTGTTTCCCGGGGCATCTATTCCTTCCCAGAAGGAAGATGTGGCGAAGAGAGAAGCATCCTCGCTGTTTTTGAACCTATTAAGCAGTACATGCCTACTTGTATTAGGATTCTGCAGCAACAGCTCCATGTCGTCTCCTATCTCTTTGGAAACTCTATCATAAACCTCATTCATCATAGAAAAAGAAGTAAAGAGGACCAATGCTCCTCCACCACTGGAGAGGATAGAGTCTTTGATGATAGATGAAGCATACTCCACATAACTGTCGTCATTTTTCTTCCATTCTCTTCCGTCTTGAGGTATTAGATACATAAGTTGGTGCTGGAAATCGAAGGGAGAAGGATATAGCCCTTTAAGAACAAGGTTATTACCCGCTAGTCCGGATCTCTTTGAAAAGTAGTCGAAATTCTTGCCCACACTTAAAGTTGCAGAGCAATAAATAAGGCTATCCAGCTGGTCCACAAGTCTCTCTTTTAGTTTTGGCCCCACTTCCATTGGGGCAATAGAGATTATAGGAGAGCCGTCCGGGCCGTCAGTGGCATAAGGAATATAGTTATCATAATCGTTAAAACGAATCCAAGAACGAAGCACATCAGACAAATAGCATAGAGCATTGCCATATCTATTTGCTCTGTCGATATATTGCTTCACTTCCTCCGCGTCGCTTTCCCAGATGCTCATGATTCTCTCGCCCAAATTTCTCATCATCAATGCAACTTCTTCACCCACACTAATAGTGTTTCTAAAACGGGCGAAGAACTCTTCTCTAAAAAGCATGGCTCTTCTATCTGGAAAACAAGTAAGGACTCTTTTCAATACTCCGTCATACTCTTCGGCTTCAGCCACTAAGGATTCAAGGGCCTTCAACAGTATCCTACCCTCGCCTCTGGCATCTTCTCTTTCATAGGGAGACAAAAACTCTATTAAGCTTATATTTCCATATCTCCCCATTTTTCTCTTGAGACTATCGCAGTTAAACCTTACCTGAGCCAATGAGTATTTATTGCTGAATGAATCTGTAGCTTCACTTTCAATGTGGTGGGCTTCGTCTATGACCAAGTGCGTGTAACCAGGAAGTATAGTAGGCTCAGAGAAGTCTTCTCCATTCTCCCACCTAATCTCGGCATCAGACAAAACTATATGGTGGTTTGTGATGATAAGTCTGGCATTTTGAGCGATTTTCCTTGCTCTATAAAAAAAGCATTCATCATAGAAAGGACAAGTACGGCCTAAGCAGTCATCTTCGTCGCTCATAAGCTCTCTCATCAAGTATGCCACTCTGCTGTCTGTAATGTCAGACCTACTTCCAGTAAATGTTGTTTCAACCCAGTCTCTTAGTTTTCCTTCTCCTGATTTTTTGTCTTCTGTGAGAAGAGATGTCTCTGCTTCTTGGGCTCTATATTTACGGAGGCATAGATAATTTGCCCTACCGTAGAGAATTGCAACTTTCGGATGCATAGAGAGGGCATCCATCAAAAAAGGCACATCCTTGTCGTAGAGCTGCTTCTGTAAAGGAATTGTACTGGTGGCCACAATTACTCTCGATTCTGGATTACGCTCCAAGAGAAGAAAGGCAGGAACAAGATAGGCAAAAGACTTACCGATACCGGTTCCAGCCTCAACAACGGCAGGGACTCCATTTTCAAAGGCAGTCTCGACCAAGGTCGCCATCTTTTCCTGGTCTTCTCTATAAGTATAAAGGCCTAGCTTTTTCTTCAGAATGCCGAAGGGTGAGAAAACATCCTCAATCGTCATCGGAGACCTTCCATTCAGAGAGCTTTCTATGTAGAGTCTTTCTTCCTATTCCCAATATCTCTGCAGCCTTAGTCTTATTGCCGCCAGCAAAAGAGATGGTCTCCATAATGATAGCCTTCTCTGCATCCTCCATAGAAATCGGGAGATCGAGAGATATAGACTTCTCTTTATCGCTTTCACCTCTGATATGGGAAGGAAGGTCATCATATTCGATGGTCTTTCCCTTGGCCATGACAACAGCGCTTTCCATACAGTTCTTAAGCTCTCTGATATTGCCAGGCCATGAGTAGCTGAAGAGAGCCTTTCTGGCATGAGGTGAAATGCCGTCTATTTCCCTGCCATTTTCCTTTGCAACTTCCTTTACAAAAGAAAGAGAGAGAAGGTCTATATCCTCTTTTCGTTCCCTGAGAGGAGGCACGCTGATCTCAACTACAGCGAGTCTGAAGTATAAGTCTTCTCTGAAGTTACCCTTTCTTACTTCTTCTTTCAGATCTCTGTTGGTAGCTGCAATGACTCTTACATCAACACTTATTGTTTTCTCGCCACCTACTCTCTCAAACTCCCTCTCCTGTAGGACTCTCAACAGCTTGACTTGAGTAGCTGCATCGATTTCCCCGATTTCGTCCAGGAAGAGAGTTCCTCCGTCAGCAAGCTCAAATCTTCCTTTTTTCTGACTGGTAGCACCAGTAAAGGCTCCTTTCTCATGGCCGAAAAGCTCAGATTCAAGGAGAGTTGAAGAGAGAGAAGCGCAGTGCACTTTGATAAATGGCTTACCATGACGAGTAGAGAGAGACTCTATGGCATCAGCAACCAGCTCCTTTCCTGTTCCGCTTTCACCGGTAATAAGAACAGTGGCTTTACTGGGAGCAACTTGGTTTATCGTCTCCATCAATGTTGCGACTTTGCCGCTCTTTCCGATTATCTTGGAGTATTTCTGCTGGTTCTTTAGTTTCTCTATTTCTTCAGTAAGTTTTTTGTTCTGTTCCTGAAGTTCGCTGTTTGCAAGGCACTTCTTTACAACAAGAAAGAGCTTATCCAAGTCTACTGGTTTCGTGAAGAAATCTACTGCACCGCGACGCATAGATTCTACAGCAGTCTCTATTGTTCCGTGGCCTGTAAGTACTATAACAGGAAGTGTAGGATAAGAAGAGCTGATTTTCTCCACAAGCTCGTTTCCATTCATCATGGGCATTCTCAGGTCTGTGATCACAAGGTCAACGTTATTAGTGTTGACTTTATCCCAAGCTTCCTTACCGTCATAAGCCGTCAAGACATTATAGGACTCTAAAGTGAAAGCTTCTTCTAGACCGCTGACAATGTTTTTTTCATCATCTACTATTAGTATTGTCTTCACTCTTTTCCTCCCTCCAATGCTCTTCGTTCACTTACAGGAACAGGGAACTCCAGAATAAACTCGGTTCCCTTTCCCTCTTCACTCTTTACGTGGATATCTCCATTATGTTCCTTCATTATCTTATAAACCAGAGTCAGACCAAGCCCAGTTCCACTGGCCTTTGTAGTGAAATAAGGCTCGAATATCTTCGAGAGCTTCTCCTCCGGTATTCCACAACCTGTATCTTTTATTCTTAGTGAAATGAAGTCTCCTTCATTCTTGCTGTAGATATAGAGTTTTCCACCATTATCCATGGCAGCAAAAGCGTTCTGAACAAGATTAAGGAGAGCCTGCTTAATAAGCCTAGCGTCAAACTCGATTCGTGGAATAAATGGATCCAGCTTCGTCTCTACATTTATATTCTTTTCTTCCGCTTCAGGAAGAAGGAAAGATACAACTTCATCTATCTCTTCATTAAGAGACCCAAGTCTCAATTCAACATCCAGTGGTTTTACTGCATATAAGAAGTCCACGGCTATTTTATTTAAGTGCTCCGTCTCTTCTTCTATGACAGATAAGTATTTGTCAGCCTTTTCTTCGTCCAAGGATCCATAGCGCTGGAATGCTTTTCTCATTAGCTGAGTATGTATCTGCATGGCTGCAAGCGGGTTCTTTATTTCATGTGCTACCCCTGCCGCCATAGTAGTCATACTAGCCAGGCTTTCACTTCGTCTCAGTCTTGTTTCTTTTCTTATATCTTCCGAGATATCGGATATGATGATATCCATGTACTGATTAGATGTAGAATAGAGGCGTCTAAATGAAACTCTAAGTGTCCTTAGCTCAGCCCCGACTTGAATAGTAAAGTCTCTGTCCTCTCCCTTGTCTTTACCTTTTATTACATTCTCAACATAACTACATAAGTCTTCGTCTGAGATACACTCTCTCAGCGTCATTCCTTCCAGAGGACGGTTTCTATATTTTCTCTGATATGGGACAAGAGAGAAAACACGTTGATTGGCCATTATTACAACACCCTTCTCATCGATTATTACATGTCCCTCATCAAGGCTATTAAAGAGAGCCGAATATATATCGCTCTCTTCCAGGGCCTGCAAGATTAGATTTTTCAACTCCTTTTCAGGGCATGAAGAAAGATCTTCAGACACCCTCCTAAGTAATCTATTTGACACTGATTGCCTCCCTTAAAAGTAAATCAAAGGCCATTCTTGGTCCCATGTTATAAACATCGGTGGAGATAGTATAAGAATTGAGGATCTCTGCCTTTCTCTTGGCGTTGATGCTGTTTATCCTGCCCTCTTTCCAAGCCTTTTCTAATAAATATAACAAACTTTCAACAAAGTGGCTCCAAGCAGAGAGTTTTTCCAATGAAGAAAGTATTTCTTCTTCATTTTCTCCGACTAAAGGCTTCGATGATATCAACGCCTCCGATACCGCATTCAAGTCTCTATCGAACTCTTTCCTGGCTTCTTCTCCGCTTCCCTTCTCAAAGAAAAAAGAATCAAAGGATGGATATTCTTCCCAGACTCCAAACTTCTCTTTAATAAGACTTGCAGTCTTCTTCTCTCCTAGAGGTGGAAACTGGAATTTCCTAACTCTGGAGAGAATAGTCTCCAACAATTTCTGAGGATTCGATGAAAGAAGAATCATATGACTCTTCTCCTCCGGCTCCTCCAGCATCTTCAAGAGGCTGTTCTTTGCTCCGTCTGTTGCATCCTCTACATTTTCAAATACTACGACTTTCTCCTCTCCTAGCTGCGAAAAATACTCTTGTACCGCCCTGATCTGGTCTATGGTCACTGTACTGGGGCTCTTTTTACCACAGTATAGGAAGCGAGGATCGAGACATCTATCTAGGCTTTTTACTATTTCGTTTATCTCTTTATCGGAGTAATCTCTATCGTCTTCGAGATTCAATAGCACTTCGTCTATCTCTCCAGATAGTGAGAAATATGAACTGGAGGTGCTGGTTGCAGAAGCGGAGAGCGCAGGATGATACTGCATTAATGCCAGTCTGATACTCTCTATCAGAAACAATCTGGCACTTCTTGTCCTCTGCGTCTTAAACAGCTCCAAAGCAGTCCTTATTCTACCACTCATCTCCCTAGATGGAAGATAGATGATGGAATTGGAACGAAGAATATCTCTCTTATCTTCATCTCCTGTAAGAAAGAAAGAGAGATCCATGGCTCCAGTAAGACGCCCTGAGTTTTTAGGGCCATAGAATAATAATGATTGTGGAAGAAGACCTGAGGAATAACTATTCAGAATATCTTGAGCAGTCTTATTCTGAATATGAAAAAGATTATCTAATGGCAACTATTGCTCCTTTGAGTGCTCTGTCTATTGTTGGGAATACTCTACAGAAGAACTTTGTGTAGATGATGCTGTTTTCTTTTAAAGGCATTAGATCAACAAAATGCTGAAGTGAAGCCAACTCCAATAATATAAAGACAAGCATAAAGGCAATAAATCCACAGAAGAAGAAACCTAGTGTAGAGTCAAGCCAGCCAAGAGAGAGAGTATCGAAGGCCATGCCCAATAAGTTTCCTAGTCCCTTTATCAAGAGGAAAATAAAGAGACAGAGTATGACGTAGGATAATAGACTAGCCCAGATTTGCTTCATTTCAATGTACTGTCTTATAAACGCTGACAAAGGCTCTACAAATAAAAGAGCCAAAGGAAAAGAAAGAACATATGAAAGCATTTTCAAAGCAGAACGGGAAAAGCCCAATGCGATTCCTGCAATGCCTGAAATAAGCACAATAGCAACTGTAACAAGATCAAATATACCAAAATTAAGGCTGCCTACAGCCAGAGTCCAATCCATTTATGCCTCCTTGTGTCATTTTAACCCGATTGGGAGTGTGAATCTACCTACTTATTAAAACCAATATAACCTATTTGTGGTTACTTCTACCCTTTGATAAAAAAATTAGTTATTCTTATTCTATGGCTAATTTTTTAACAAAGCTGTTTGGAGGAACCAAGCAGCAGAAAGACATCAAGAGATTGACACCTATTTTGGAGTCAGTAAAGAAAGAATATAGTTGGGCTGAAAGTCTAAAAGATGAAGACTTCCCATTGTTCACAAATAAATGGAAAGAAGAAGTAAAGAATGGAAAAAGTCTCGATGAAATCCTTCCAAAAGCCTTCGCACTCGCTAGGGAGGCTGCAGGACGATGTATCGGAGAGAAACACTATGACGAACAGATTATGGGTGCCACCATCCTATATCAAGGTTCTATTCTTGAAATGAAGACAGGTGAAGGAAAGACACTTACCAGTGTACCTGCAGCATATCTAGTCGCTCTTGAGGGTAAGGGTGTCCATGTGGTCACTGTCAACGATTACCTGGCTAAGAGAGACGCTGAATGGATGGGCCAGATCTATAAATTCTTGGGTTTGACTGTAGGAGTAATAGTTCCTGGCCAAGATGATGAGACTAAGAGAATAGCATATTCGGCAGACATCACATACGGAACAAACAATGAGTTCGGCTTCGATTACCTGAGAGACAATATGAAGCAGACCATGGATAGAAAGGTTCAGCCTCGCCATCACTTCTGCATCATCGACGAAATCGACTCTATTTTGATCGATGAAGCCAGAACGCCTCTCATCATCAGCGGTCAAGCTGAAGACGACACGCCAAAGGCCAGAGCTGCAAAGTCTATTGTCCCATTCTTCAAAGAGTGTGAAAAAGACCCAGAGACTGGTAAATACTATGAACTGTCACAAATAGATAAGATGGACAGAGAGTTATATAGCTCCTTCGATGAAAGAGGTGACTTCAAAATCGATGAAAAGAATAAGAACATAACCTTTACAAAACAAGGTATGACAAAGATGGAGGAGCTACTGAAGAAGACTGGCATTCTTGTTCCAGGTAAGGATGAGAATGGAAATACAGTGGTCTCACTCTATGACGACGCCAACTTCGAGATGGTACACTATGTAACTCAGGCTGTTAGGGCGGAATACCTATATAAGGCTGATGTAGACTATATTATCAAAGACGGAGAAATCCAGATAGTTGATGAGTTTACAGGAAGAGTCCTACCAGGAAGAAGATATAGTGAAGGCTTACATCAGGCAATAGAAGCAAAAGAAAATGTAAGAGTAAAGGGAGACAGTAAGACTTTCGCAACAATTACATTCCAGAACTTCTTCAGAATGTATGACAAGATATCTGGTATGACAGGTACTGCAGATACAGAGGCCTTGGAGTTCAAGCAGATTTATAACCTTGATGTAGTTGTTCTCCCTACTCACCTACCTCTACAGAGAAAGGACCTGGAGGATCTTACCTTCTACAATGAAGAGTTTAAGTTTAAAGCCATTGTAGAGAAGACAAAAGAGGTGCATGCAAAGGGACAGCCGATTTTGATCGGTACAGCCAGCATTGAAAAATCTGAAGCTCTTTCTAAGCTCCTGTTGAGAGCAGGCATTCCACATGAAGTATTGAACGCAAAGAACCATGAGCGAGAAGCTTATATCATCGGCGAAGCTGGAAGAAAAGGCGCTGTAACCATCGCAACCAACATGGCTGGACGAGGAACAGATATTAAGCTTGGTGGTTCTCCTGACCATCTTGCAATGAAGAAGGTGGGAACTGAAGCTACTCCAGAAGAGCTGAAGAAAGCAAAGGAAGAGATAATGCCTCTTTGGAAGAAGGCTTCAGATGAAGTCAAGGCTCTTGGCGGTTTATATATCATAGGAAGTGAGAGACACGAGTCAAGACGTATCGACAACCAGCTGAGAGGAAGAGCCGGAAGACAGGGAGATCCAGGTGTCAGCCAGTTCTATGTTTCCCTTGACGACTCACTTATGCGTCTATTTGCTAAAGAAGGCATGAAAGAGATGCTTGGTAAGCTTGGTATGAATACAGGTGAACCAATACACCACAAGATGCTTGATTCAGCTATAGAGAACGCACAGAAGAAGGTTGAAGAGAGAAACTTCGCCATTAGAAAGAGACTATTGGAGTACGATGACGTACTAAACGAACAGAGAAACTTCATATACCAGCAGAGAGATGAAATTCTTACAGAAGAGCATCTTACAGATAGAGTCAAAGAAAAAAACAATGATCTTATCGACGATATCTTTGATGAGGCTGAAGGCAATGAAGATAAGTTCAGAGAAGGACTCCAGAGAGTTTACTCTGTACAATTTCCACCGGAAGATACGAAGGACAAAGAAGTTCTTAAAACAAAGCTATCTGAGCTCCTAGATAAAAAACGTGACTTTGCAGGAGAAAAATTCTTCAACGATTATCTTAGGTATATGTACCTGAAGAATATCGATAAGAGATGGATTGACCACTTGGATCAGCTTGACGAACTGAGAGATGCAGCTTCTCTTATGAGCTACGCTCAGAAGAATCCTCTTGTAGAGTATAAAAACACAGCCTCCGATGCATTTGACTCAATGCTTGAAGCAATAACAGAAGCTGTATGTAAGGCTGCTATTCTCGTTAGATTCCAGATTCAAGGACCTAGACCTATGGATAGAGGACAACAGCAGAAGCTGAAAGAAAACCATGTCGACTCAGCATCACTATCCCAGATGGAAAGAAAGGGAACCGCAGTTGCGTCAGAGGCCCAGGCAAGTAACACTACAGTACGTCGAGCCACTCCAAAGGTAGGAAGAAACGATCCTTGTCCATGTGGAAGCGGTAAAAAGTATAAGAACTGCTGTGGTAGAAACTTCTAAGATAAGCTCCCTTCGGGGAGCTCATCTTTTGTACAATTATTCTTTATATCTTCGATAATTATAAGATTGAAATATCGATAGAAGAGCCAGAAGATGTTCCGACGCTTCCAAGAACTTCCCCCTCTCTTACACTTTGATTGAGTTTTACATTCACTCTCTCAAAGCCGGAGAATCTCCATACATCTCCCTCCTCCGTCTCAATAGAGATAGTCTTCTTCCCTTCTACTCTCTTTGCCTCTTTTACAACTCCATCAATAGGACTCTTTACAGCTTTTCCAGGAGTAGAAAGTAGAGTGACACTCTCTCCGTCCACTATTACAATGGAACCCTGAATAATAGAAGCGCTCTTTTCTTCAATAGCAAGGGTCTTTGATACTTTCAAACTCTCTTCTAATTCTACTTCATCAAGTAATACTTCTTGGATCAATTCTTCGCTACTATCGTTTTGAGTCTCTTTCTCGATTATTGATTCCCCATCATTATCGTTAATTTGAGGTTTTTCGTCATCAATCTCTGTCTGGGCTTCCTTAATAACCAAATTCTCGCTTTCATTAGAGAATACAGGAATATCAACGTCGCCATTTTCTATCTCTTCTTCATTAATAGATTCTTCTATGGGAAGTTCTTCTTCAACTGTCTGCTCGTCTTCAGCGAGAATAAGGCTAAAGTCTATTCTTGATAACAAGTCTCCAAGACCCTTTCTTAAAGTCTCTACATCTTCCTCCATAAATGGGTCATAAGGTAAGCTTTCTTCCTCAACTTCTTCTATTGGTTCATCAATAGTATCTTCAACAACAGGAACAATTATTGGTTCCTCGGTGACATCCTCCACTTTTTCTTCGCTTGGTGTATCGAGAACAATAAAAGACTCTTCATCATTTATTTCTCCACTACCATAGTCTTCTGTTACTATCTCTGAAGTTTCAGGAATAACGTCCTCGTTTTCTGTCTCTATTTCTTCGCTTTGAGTATCTATTTCACTGAAATCTTCTACTATCTCCCTTTCAAGACTACCCTCTTCGCTTCCATCTACCATAGGTTCTTCGTCGACTAGAGGTGTATGGACTTCAGCATTCTCTTCTGCATTAGTCTCATCCAGTGTTTCTACGCTAGATTCTTCTACAACGCCCTCGATTTCAATGGTATCCTCAAGAAAACCGTCTTGTCCCTCTATGGTTTGAGACTCTTCATCATGGATTATTTCTTCTTCACTATCTGTTTCCAGACTTGATGTTTCGTCTATTTCAGAAGAAAGAGGATCTTCCACTACGACGTCAACACTCTCCACAGTCAGATCAATAGCATTATCATCAAGAGTCGGAGTCGCTGATTCTTCCGATACTTCGTTTGTAACTGAGTTTTCTTTCACTACAGCATTTGGAGGTAAAACCTCCAATTTCTCTTCTGGTTTAAATATTAGTCTGACCACAATAATGATCAAAATAACAAGAATACAGATCAAGACACCTAAAGTAAGACTTTTGTTGCCTTTTCCTCTTCTTCCTCCCCCATTTGAGGGCATATCATCATAATCGCTTCTACTCACTATCGACAAAACTCCACTCTCAAAACTATTATGTTTAATATGGAAGACAATGGCAACAAGCCCAGAGGGGTCATTCTTATTCTATTAGCCTTAGCTTTAGTAGCTCTTATCATCTATGGAGCCATATCTTTATGCTTAAGCGAAGAACTTGTTTCTTGGGGATACAAAGATCCTATTGTATCTACAACCAATATAAGAGGGACTATCTATGATAGAAACGGTAGAATTCTAGCAATCCAAGCTCCAGACTATGGTTTTACTGTAAGAACAGAAAAAGATAAGATCCAGCAGATATCATCCTTCCTTTCAGATTACTCAGATTACGATGCCGTCGAGATAGCGTCACTATTAGAAAAAGGAGAAACCTTCATTCCTCTCACTTCATCAATAACAAATCCTCAAATAGATATGATCAACGTAAGAATAAAAGAGGAATCTCTTTCTAGTTATATCGAGTTCTCTGAAAAAGAGACTAGGCACTACCCATATAATATCGCCTCATCTATTCTTGGCTACGCTCCTACGCCTACAAAAGGAAATGGAGGAATAGAAGAGCTCTTCAATGATACATTGAAAGCCATGGGTGAGATAGGCAAAACAACAGTCCATGGTTCATCAATAACTCTTACCTTGGATTCTGAAATTCAAGCCATTCTTGAAGAAGTAAAAAAAGAGATGGAGATAGATGAGGATGCAGCCATTATCTCAAATAAGGGCTTTATCGTGGCGTACGACGGAAAAGTGGACGAAGAAGTATTAAATAACCTTGTAAGGTTTATTACGCCACCCTCTTCTGTAACAACAGAAAGAGCCCTTACTCTTCCATCCCGTATGTTGGATGGAATATCAGTGGGCTCTTACTATCTTTGGAGTGACACCTCCCAGATACCAGTTCTGGTGGAAAAAATCGAAAAAGTTATGAAAAACAGCGGAAAAATATAATCAAAGCTGTCCCCTATATGCCCTCATATCAAGGCCGAAACCTCTTAAGTTACCAAGTATCACCTCTGTAGATGCCTTCTCCAAGTCTTCAGGGACTTTCTGCCCGTCAGTGAAGAAGAGAATAGGCTTATTAATTGAGTATGCAAAAGAGAGGGCGTTTCCGATTGTTATAGACTCATCAAGTTTTGTTACGATTATTGAAGTGATGGAGAAGTCATCTTTATATCGTTCGTAGTGTCTCATCATATCTTCTTCTTTCATGCTTGCAGAGACTATCAGTGTAAAAGTAGTGTTGAGTCTTGAAAGCTGTAAGCCCAGCCCCTTTAGTCTAAGATTAAGCTCCAAGTCTTTACTACTTAACCCCATAGTATCTACAAGAACAAGATCGAAGTATGAAAACTTCTCCATAGCTACCATCAATTGGTCTTCTCTAACGACTTTCTCTACTGGAATACCCAACCCTTCACCAAAGGCGGCTATCTGCTCATAGGCGCCTACTCTATATGCATCCAGAGTTATGATTCCAACTTTCTTGCCACTGGATTTGTATAGCCAAGCAACCTTTGCCAGGGTTGTAGTCTTTCCTGCACCTGTAGGACCCAAGAAAACTACCACACGGGAAGGATGAATCTGTGCTTCATAATCCATCTTTGTATTTTCAAGTATTCTTTCACTTAGTATTCTGGAGCACTCGTCACTTGTACAAGAAAGTCCTTCCAAAAGCTTTTCCCTCAATGGGCCTGAAATATAGTTTTCCTCCAAAAGCCTTTCAGCTTTCTTATATCCTTCCTCCGTGCCTCGATGTATCTCTGTATTAAGACGTTCTTGCGTTGTAAGCTTATGTGGGTCTGGAGTCTTTGCTTCTTTCTCAAATTCATTCATATCTCTCTGTCCCACTGTCTTTTCTTCCAGTGGAGAGGTTGAGATATAACAAGTGATCTCACACTTTTTCATCTTTCGTGTAAAGAGACCACCTGGAGTTGTAAAATCGCGGCGGGAATGAATACGTATGGCATCGCCATACTCTTTTCTCGCTTTTTCCGCCGCTTCTTCATAGCTATCTGCAACAATGGTTATATACTGCATAAACCAATGATAACATAAATTAGAGAATATATCTTGAAAGATCCTGATTCTCTACAATGTTCTTCAGTCTTTCATCCACGTATCCCTTAGTGATCGTGATTGTCTGACCGGAGAGTTCATTGGCAGAGAAGCTTAACTCTTCTAGCAGTTTCTCCATAACTGTATGAAGTCTTCTTGCTCCGATGTTGTCGTTTGACTGGTTGACTTCTGCTGCGATTCTGGCAATCTCCTTCAGTGCTTCATCTTCATATTCGATGTTCACATTCTCTGTGGAGAGAAGGGCCTTATACTGCTTTGTAATGGCATTCTGAGGCTCTGTAAGGATTTTGTAGAAATCATTTTCAGTCAGGTCATGAAGTTCTACATGGAGTGGGAATCTACCCTGAAGTTCAGGAATAAGGTCGCTAGGCTTTGAGAGTGAGAAGGCTCCTGCTGCAATAAAGAGGATGTTTGTCGTGTCGATTACACCCCAGCGTGTACTGACCTTTGTTCCTTCGACAATAGGGAGAATATCACGTTGGACACCTTCACGGGAAACATCTGCACCACTTGTATTGCCTCTGGATGCAACCTTGTCGATTTCATCGATGAAGATGATACCCATCTGCTCAGTTCTCTCCTTGGCTTCATCCACAGCCTTGTCGATGTCAACGACTCTGTCCATCTCTTCTTCTTTGATAATTTCTCTGGCTCTCTTAATAGTTATCTTTCTCTTATGCTGACCACTCTGACCGGAAAATATGGAACCAAGAGAGTTCATGGCATTCTGCAGATCCTCCATATTTCCACCGCCCACGATGTTGATGTTAGGACGCGGAGAGCTTACGTTCATCTCCACTTCCTTGTTATCGAAGACACCGTCACGAAGCATCTTTCTGAACTTCTCTCTAGTCTCTCGAGCGTTCTCGTCGTCCTTCACGTTAAGAGAAGGAAGTAAGAGATCAAGAAGCCTTGACTCTACATTCTCATCAACTTCACCTTCCCTAGCCTTTGCCATTTCTTCCTTGACCATAGAAACAGCGGCAGCCATAAGGTCTTTGACCATTGACTCGACGTCTCTTCCTACATATCCCACTTCTGTGTATTTTGTAGCCTCGACTTTAATAAATGGTGCATCGGCAAGTTTTGCGATTCTTCTGGCAATCTCAGTCTTACCCACACCGGTGCTTCCGATCATAAGAATATTCTTTGGAGAGACTTCATCTCTGATCTCTTTAGGAAGTTTCTTTCTTCTTACTCTGTTACGTAGCGCTACTGCAATTGTTCTTTTTGCATCATTCTGCCCGATTACATATTTATCCAATGACTCCACAATCTCTTTTGGAGTCATATTATCTAGTGTTCTTTCGTTTAAAAGCTCCATTACTTTCCTTCCTTGACTTCAGTAATTATAGAGTGATTTGTGTATATACAGATATCAGCTGCGATGCTGATACTCTTCTTTGCGATTGTCTCTGCATCCCAGTCTACATTTGCATCCAAGTAAGCTGTAGCTGCAGCACGGGCAAAGTTTCCTCCGCTTCCAATTGCAAGTACATCCCCTTCCGGTTCAAGGACATCACCTACACCGCTGATCATAAACATCTTATTTCCATCAGAAGCAAGCATCATTGCTTCAAGGTTTCTAAGCTGCTTGTCCATTCTCCACTGCTTTGCCAGTTCTACTGCAGCTCTTGTGAGGTCTCCGTTAAACTGCTTGAGTTTACCCTCAAATAGTTCAAATAGAGTGAAGGCATCTGCAGTGCTGCCTGCAAATCCAATGATGACCTTGTCATCATAGAGTCTTCTTACTTTGTGAGCATTCCCCTTTACTACAGTATCTCCCTGAGTAACTTGGCCATCACCTGCGATAGCAACTTTTCCACCTTTACGAACTGCTACAATTGTCGTTCCTGTCATTCTTTTTATTTCCTTTACCATGTGGATGCGTATCCATATACACTTTCTTCAATTTGGCTCTGGAGACGTGCGTATAGATCTGTGTAGTAGAAATACTTTCATGTCCGAGTAACTCTTGGACAAGTCTTATGTCAGCACCCTTATCCATAAGATGAGTGGCGAAAGAGTGCCTCAAAGTATGAGGAGTGAAATCTTTCTGCCATCCAAGTTTTTCCCTATATTCATCGAAGATAATATGAGAAGAGGAAAACGGCAACCTTCCTCCCCTTTCTCCAATAAACAATGCTTTTTCTCCGCCTTTCCCTTTTTCCACTAAGTAAGCTTCTCTTTGGGGTAAGTACTGGTCTTTGATCTCAGTAAGGGCTTTCTTTGAAAGAAAAACAAATCTTTCCTTGCTTCCCTTTCCCATTATCTTTATTCTTCTCTCACCCCACTCTATATCATCTACGTCTACACTCAAAGCTTCGCTTATTCTACAGCCGGTGTTGTATAGAAAGAGAAAGAGTATATGGTCCCTCTCGTCCTTGAAGTTGTTCACAGGAAGGGATAAAAGCTCTTTAACTTCATCTACTGTCAAGACAGATGGAAGCCTTCTACCACCAGAGCGAAGAGAGATGGAATCGAAGGGATTAAAATCCACTTCTCCTGATTTTTCAAGGTATGTAAAGAAAGTATGGCAGCAAGTAAGGATTCTGAGCCTAGTTTTCTCAGCTCTACCATCTTTCTCCAGTTTACGCATAAATTCCCTGGCGTCTTCATTGGAAAAGGAAGGAAAATCCAATTCCCTTTCTCCAGAAAAGGATGAAAGAATATCCAAATCAAAGTTATAGGCTTTGACAGTATTGTCACTGAGTGCCTTTATCTTTTTTTCATAGATTAAGAATTCTTCTATGTACTCGTTATTTTTCATGTCTTTCTATATCCAATAGCCCGAAACGCTCTCCCATTATGCCATACTTTCCTTTTGAATATGGAAAAGATATATAACGTGGAGTAGATAGAAAATCAGAAAAACTCCTTACTATGGGAGCTCCCTCCCGTACCAGGTTTCTGACTCCTTTACCATTCAGTGCACTTTCCAACACTCCCACGTCCCTACCTTCATCCAACGCACTCATTATAGAATAAGGTATAGATGAGAGGTTCTCATTACCTATTATTGTAGCTCTTGAAAGAGAGTGAGCCAAGCTACGACAAGATGATAAAGCTTCTAAAGAGAAGACAGAATCGTCATTGACTGTGGATATGACACCGCCTCCAGTTACAAGACACCTAGAGATAAGAGAAAGGGACGCGCACTTTATTCCCATAGGTACAAAGGCAAAGAGAGCGCCCTTATCTCTCTCATATAATCCTCTCTCTACAGCTTCTGAGTATTGGAGTCCTGGAATATAAGAGACGCTCCATTCATTTGCCGCAGCCTCCAAGCTTGAGCGATACATTGCAACTATCCCTTCTCTCCCCATACTCTTTCCTCCTGAAAGAAAGACAGTATTTTCATCAGGAAGGGCTCCGATATATCTTATTTCCGCTCCATAGTATGAGAAGGATTCTATATTCAGTTTTTTCCGCTTCATACTAATAAAACGCAGTTTTCCCTTATTTTGAACAAAAATTACTCTTCATCATCAAAGGGAGAGAACTTGTCATAGGCTTCAAGAAGCGTAGAAGTATCAAGTTGGGTGTAGATTTGGGTAGTCTTGATGTCACTATGCCCCAGCATCTCCTGCACGCTTCTTATGTCAGCACCGTTTTTTATCATATGGGAAGCAAAAGAGTGACGCAGAGTGTGGATAGTGGCGTCCAAGCCCAAGGTCTTTGTACACTCCTGAAAGCGTAAGTGTGCTGCCTGGCGGGTAAGCCTACCTCCCCTTCTATTAAGAAATAAGGCCTGTTCTTTCTGATTCTTCTTTGAAAGGAGCTTCGGCCTTACATTCCATAAATACTCCTCCACTGCATCAAAGGCAATATCACCAACAAAGACTATTCTCTCTTTATTTCTCTTTCCTATTACGTTTATAGCTTTCTCTTCCCGTCTCCATGAACTTACATCTAAAGATACTGCTTCGCTGATACGCATGCCAGAAGAGTATATGAGCTCAAATAGAGCATAATCACGACGCCCAAGTAAATCATCGTCAAATTGGTTCAACAGCTCCTCAATCTCATCTTCGCTTATAGTTTTTGGAAGTACTACCGGGTCTTTTGGCTTCTCCACCAGCTTTGCAGGATTCGATTCCACTATTTTCTCATTCTTGAGGAATTTAAAAAAAGTACGGAGAGAAGACAAGACCTTTCCGGCAGTCCTAGTCTGTATTCCATTTTCATCTTCTCGTTCTATTACGTACTTCTCAATGAGTGTTGGAGTCACTTCCTCCAGCTTTAAATTGTTCTTATTGAGAAAAGTAAGAAAGAGGGATGCTTCCCTACAATAAACCTCCCGGGTTTTCTCCGAGAGGCGAAAAGAATAACTGATAGTGTCTCCAAAAGATCTGACTAGTTCCCTGTCTACACTACTTAGGTCATACTCATTGGTCATCATCGTTCTTCATTCTCAAAATAGAAGGTGTTGTATAATCAGTAGAATTACTGCTTCTGAGATTAAGCTGGTTCTTAAGGTCTGTCCAACGATTAATGTTGATTACGCCGGAGTCCTTATTGCTCTCTTTTTCTCTTTCATAGCTGTTCTCTTTCTTCTGAGGAGCCTCTTCGTGACGCCTATTGAACTGAGGAACTTCATTGTTTTCTTCTTCCGGTTTTCCATTCTTTGTTCCGAAGATCTCTGCAGCATTGGCACCAGTGCTAACAGAGCGATGCTCGAAGCCTGTAGCGACCACAGTGACTCTGATTCTCTCTCCAAGTGCAGGGTTATAGGACTGACCTGCAGTAATAAGAGCTTCTTCGTCAACGTTTGCAGTAATGAGCTCAACTACATCCTGATACTCCTGGAGTGTAAGGTTATCACCACCAGCAATGTTGACCAGTACTGCCTTTGCACCTTCTATAGATGCATTCTCCAATAGCGGGTTGTTGATAGACTGCTTTGCTGCTTCAACAGCTCTATTTGTTCCTTCTCCAAATCCAAGTCCGATAAGAGCGTCACCCTTACCCTTCATTACTGTCTTTACGTCTGCAAAGTCGATGTTGATTTCACCTGGCTCAGTAATAAGGTCCGAGATGCCCTGTACAGCCTGCAATAGGGCGGAGTCTGCAAGAAGGAATGCTTTCTTGATAGGAGTGTTCTGCTCTACAACATTCAATAAGTGCTGGTTAGGAATGATGATGAGAGTATCTACACTCTTACGTAGTTTCTCGATACCCTGCTCAGCAAGACTTAACTTCTTCTTTCCTTCGAATGTAAATGGAGTAGTTACAACTGCAACTGTCAAAGCGTTGCAGCTCTTTGCTATTTCAGCAACTACAGCAGCGGCACCTGTTCCAGTTCCACCGCCCATACCTGCTGTAATAAAGACCATATCTGCATTTTCAAGCTCTTTCTTGATCTCTTCCTTGCTTTCCTGTGCAGCCTTCTCTCCGATTTCTGGCTGACCACCGGCACCAAGTCCTCCTGTAAGCTCCTTACCTATGGCGATTCTTGTCTGGGCATTAGAGCGCTGTAGAGCCTGAACATCAGTATTCAATGCAACAAAGGATACTTTCTTCAGACCATTGGCAATCATTCTGTTTACAGCGTTGCCACCGCCTCCACCTACTCCAACGACTTTGATTATTGTAGGTGTAGCCTGTTCTCCTGTAGTAGTGTCTTCAATATCAAATAAATTAAAGCTCATCTCAGCTCCTTAAAATAACTTACCAAAGAGGCTCTTGACTTTTGATCCGAAGCCTTTCTTCTCTTTGACGCCAGAAATATCGTTGTTGTCACGAAATCTTTTGGCCTCACTCTTAAATAGACCCAAGACTGTTGAATATTTTGGATCGATATATGTCCTGTCCAATCCGCTTATAGCCTCAGGGAATCCGATACGGGAAGGAAGACGGAATATCTCTGCAGCCAACTCTGTCACTCCTCCCATTAATGCTCCACCACCTACAAGAACTATTCCTGCACCGAAAGGTCCTTGAATCTGGTTATCTTGTAAATCCTGCTGAATCATCAACAGTATCTCTGCCATTCTTGCTTCTATTACTTTTGCAAACTCTTTCCTAGGCATTCTGATAGCCGGCTTACCCCCAAGAGCAGGTGTGACCATCATGTCGTTTTCGTCTATTCCAGGGCTATAGCAGGAACCGTCAGTAAGCTTTAGTGACTCAGCTGCAGCCTTTGGAAGCTGGAATAGGTATGCGATATCGGAAGTAACAAGGTCACTTCCACGATTTATGCCACCTACATGTACAGGTGCACCACCGGCGTATGCTATATAGTTTGTAGACCCAGATCCGATATTAATGACGATGGCTCCCATATCTTTCTCTTCAGGGGATAGAACCACTTCTGCATCTGCAAGAGTCTGGAACACAACTTTCTGAACCTGAAGACCAGTTTTATGTACACACTTCTTCTGATTCTGGATTATTGGAGAAGAACCCAAGACAAGGAGAATCTTAGTATCTAACCTATGTCCCAGCATATCTACAGGGTCCTTGATGCCAGAGCGTGAATCCACATAGAAATCCTGGACAAGAGAATGAAGGATCTCTGTATTCTGAGGAAGCTGGATATTTCTGGCAACATCGATGGAGCGTCTGATATCGTCTTTGGTTATCTCCTGGTCTTTGGAGTTGATACCTACGACACCATTACTCTTTATGCCTTTGATCTGGTCCCCTCCGATACCGATGATGACAGATGAAATCTCTGTACCGGCCTGTACTTCAGCTTCACCAATTACACTTCCTATTGTCTTCATTGTCTGTTCAATGTTGACAATAGAGCCGTTCTTTACACCTTCGCTTGGGCGTTCGACAACACTCTCTATCACCAGCTGTCCATCTCTGGAGACAGAACCGACGGCGACTCTTGTGGAACTTGTACCTATATCCAATCCTACTATCGTTTTGTCTGCAGCCACAGCCTTACCTCTTTACTACCATGAGAGAGTCGTCAAGGACATATTCCTTAGCTCTCTCTAACATTCTATCATTAGAGGAAATATAATCCTCTTTGATTATTTCAAGACACTCTTCAAGTCTATCGACTTTCCTTAGATCCTTAATGATAAGAACTGCTTCTACACTATCTAAGTAAAGAGTCAACGAGCCTGAGAATATACTAGGTTTATTATTGTCATATTCGGCATTTGTTATCAAGCCAGAAGATTCAAAAGCGTGTGACAGTGTCATCATTAAAGATGTATATTTTTCATCATTTGAACCCAATATTATATCAAACAATACAGGAGTAACTTCCAGAGTGAGAAATCCACCCTGTAAGGCAATATAATCCTTACTGTCGATTTCTCCCTTTTCACACTCTCCTACAAATGCTGTTCTTCTCCCATCATAAAGAAGCACGCCACATTGAGGTAGAATGCCAGTGACAGTAAGAACATTGTCGTGAACTCCAACATCAGCCCTTTCTATGTATATAAGCTTCTCTATTTCTTTCTTTATTCCCCTCTTATTAAGAGACAATACATTTCGTCCCTTTTCTCTTAGTAATAGTGACATTACATTCCATGTCTCAGGTATTTCTTTCACTTCGACGCTCTTAATAGTAAAACGTCCTACAATGGACGCTGAGAGAATAAGGAATATGATAGTTAAAAGAGAAAAAGACATAAAAAAGATTTTTCTACTCCTTGTCATCTTTCTCCCTTCCCTCTCTATATATAAGTCTATATAGAATTACACTTAAAAATACAAATAAAGCTTCGCTGAGGGGATCATATGAGAAGAATGGTAGATACAAGCCTCCAAATGGATTGAAGCCCATGACACGGAGAATATTTAATAGAACGGCAAATACTATTAACGATACACCACCTATAACTATGGCAGATACAGAAAACTCTTTCTTGCTTCTAGCTCTGTTTGCTGTCCTTATACCCACAATCAATATGATAATTGAAGGAAAAAGAATAAGACTGAGGCCAATAAGACCGGTCTCCTCAAAGATTGTTGCGAAGATAAACTCTTTATGAGGTGTCTCCAAAGCTCCCAACTTATATAGGCCTTGTCCAAGTCCAGAGCCTGACATGCCTCCGTCTTTTATAGCCATTCTTGAAACAAGTAGATCCTTGTTATAAAGAGAGGTGTCATTTACAGGAAGAACTGATGAAGAGACGCTATTGAACACACTAGGAATCATGGAGAGTAGAAAAAGTATCACAAGCCCTGTAAGGACAAAGAAAAAGAGATATCCCTTTCCTGCTTCAAACTGGGAAGCAGTGGCAATAATTATTACTAAGCCCACAACATACCAACCCAGACCTGCAGTATAACCGATGAATGCAAGATATATAATAGAGAACGGGATGATGGCTAGGAGAGGAAAGCCCTTTCTTTCCTTTTCCATAACAACAGGAACGCTCCAAGCAATAAAATATACAAGTGTAAATAATGAGAAGACTCCACCTGAGAAAGAAAGAAAACTCAAGTGCGAAACAAACTTAGATAGAGTCAATAAAACAATTGAAATCGGGCATGTAACAAAGTGTATCTTATTGAGGATATTATCTGGAACAAGATATGTAAGAATACCCAATACCAGCCCCAACACTGCACCTAACAACTCTTTTCCCAAATAACTATAGAACGGAACACCCTCAGCGATAGCTTTGTCCATGGTGCTGGATAAAAGCGCAATAAAGCCAAATAGTGATAAAACCAAAACAGAGCATAAAAAAGTGAAAGGAGAGAAGAAGCCCTCCCCTTCTTTCACTACATAATTGTCGTCTACATAGTCGTCATAATAACTGATGCTCTGCTCTTTCATGTCTTAAGTTTAGATTAAGCGGGAGTCTTTGTCTCCCATTTAGAATTAAAAGTCTGCCATTGCAAGGGCAACTTCTTCCCTTATGGTGTTGTCTTCAACTGTACTTAGCGATGATAGAAGAACTCTTTCTTCCTTCTCTAAGCCATCAAGTCTCTCTTCCGCCTTCATCGTCTTCATTGAGATAGTGGCTGCAGAACCTTTCTGCCATAGGGGTACCATTATCACAAGAAAGCTCAATACTATTCCAAGGATTATGATGACCTTGGCTCTACGATCTAGTTCATGTCTTACATTTTCCCTGTACTTCATATTATTTTTTCTCCACTACACGAAGTTTTGCAGATCTTGAAGGTGGATTCTCATCACACTCTTTGTCTGTAGGCACTATCGGCTTCTTCGTCAGAATTGATATGTCTCCATATTTTTCATATCGATCTTTGAAATACCACTTTACGATTCTATCTTCCAAAGAATGGAAAGTTATTACAGCGACTCTTCCACCCTTGTTAAGAACTCTCAAAGCATTCTCAAGAGCAGGACTTATTCTATCCAGTTCCTTATTCACTTCGATTCTCAAAGCCTGGAATGTCCTTGTTGCAGGATGAATGCGTCCATATCTATATTCACGAGGGACACAGCCATAAATAATATCCGCCAGCTCTTTAGAAGTCTCGATTCTCTTCTCTCTTCTCTTCTCGACTATTGTCCTAGCTATCCTTCGCGAGTATCTTTCTTCGCCATACTTGTAGATGACATCGCTCAGAGCTTCTTCCGGATACTCATTTACAATAGTCTCTGCACTTAGTCTCTGACTCTCGTCCAATCTCATATCAAGCTTTTCTTCTTTTCTGAAAGAGAAGCCTCTCATAGACTCTTCATAGTGGAAAATTGAAATTCCAAGATCAAAGAGAATTGCATCTGCGCTCTCGCTTTCCCTTTCGGAGAGATAATCGTTAAACCAAGAATTGACAGGAGTGAATCTGTCTCCGTAATCCTTGAATCTTTCAATGGCTTTCTTCTGAATCTCTTTGTCTCTATCGATTCCAATTACTTTGAGGTTTGGATATGTATCCAAGAAGAGCTTTGTGTGTCCACCTTCTCCTGTGGTGCAGTCAATCATCACCGCATCCCTTTCTTTAGGAATGGTGAGATTATCTAAAACTTCTTGATGCATTACAGGATAATGAAGGAACTCCATCAGTTCTTCTCCTCTTCATATATTTTCTGAGCCAAGTCTGAAACTGACTCGGTGCAGTCTTCATCTTCTTTTGCAAAAACCTCAGGGTTCCAGATTTCAACTGCATATCCAGTCCCCATCAAAAGGCATTCGCTTTTATTGCTTATCCCTACACTCTCTCTTTGAGACTGGGGGATGTTGATTCTTCCGGCGCTGTCGACATCTAGATACTGTGCGGGGGATATTATTTTTCTCATCAACTGCCTTTTTTCTTTGTCCATAAGTGCCAAAGGAGTAGAAATTATTTGGACACAAAACTGATTTTCAAAGTAGTCGGGAGTCATCAGCATCAGATGGTTTCCATCAAGCCCCGGAAGAACAACAACTTCCTCAGATGATAGAGCAGCTCTTAGACGTGAAGGCAAAGAAAGGCGACCCTTTTCATCAACCCTTGCTGTGTACATTCCTGTCAAAAGATGCATCTTCCACCTCGAGATTGGGTTATTCCCCATTCTTACATGACACTTTATCCCACTTTATCCCACTTTTCAACAATTTTTAATTAATTTCCTCCAAAAACCTATATCGTTCCACACTTTTTGTCCTATAAATACTAAATTGGAGCAAAAAAAAGAGACCACCCAGTCTCCCAGGTGGCCACGCTCTACTTTGGATCAAGTCCATTCTTTCAGCTTAGCTTCAAGCTTTTCTCTCTCTTTCTCAAGCTTCGCTTTTCTTAACTCTCCCTTAACTTGAGGATATTTCCAATCGATTATTGATATTCCATACTGCAGAAGTGCGATTGCTTCCTGTCTATCAGAAATACTTGATAGATCTGCAGCAACCCAGAAAGGAGAACCCTGCTGAGAAAGGTATCCTTCATAGTATTTGTTATACTCTGTACATCCCTTACTCTGGTTCTTATCCCAGTTCTTCAACATAGACTGGAACTCTTTGGCTCTTTTCTTTGCATCCCAATCTCTCTTATATAACTCTTCTGCAAGTTCCAGGTAGTTTGTGCCGTTAGTCCTCTCCATATCCTGAGTCATAAGACACTTTCTCATGTAAGAGATGGCAAAGTTGTCATTACCAAAGCTGATCGGCTTACCAGGAAGAGAACGATATAGGATTGCAAGTACATACCAGCTGTCTGTCTCCAGAGGGAAAGAAGAGAAACCTTCAAGAGCCTTTGTCTCAAGCTTTCTCATAGGATCTGCTTTTCCAAGGCTGTTTAATGCTCCATGCTCCTGACCGGCCCTACCTACGGCACTTGCCTTCCAGTGATATCCATTAGGAGTCTCGGCACATTTAAGAGATTCATAGGCATAGTAGAAAGCAGATGAAGTATCGCTGCTCTTTGGCTTATCGTCTGCGCCGTAGTCTCCATACCCTGCAAATCTCTCTGCTTCTGTCATACTCTCTTTGTTTTCATCAGTAAGAGTGAGTCTTGTGCGGCTCATTCTCCAAAGTATTTCAGCCTTCTCTTCATTATTCTTGGCACTCTTCAACGCCTCTGACAAATATGCAAAATCCGCTTCATAATCATTCTCTACATAAAAGAGTCTGTCACTTTCATTCTTGTCGAATGCAGCGAAAACCATTGATAGAGATAATAAACATACCAACAAAAGGACTATTCTTTTCATAAATTCCTCCACTTCAATTATTGCATAGAGAATCGAAGTAAACAATTTAGTTTTCAAGTCTTATCAACAGGCTTTCTTTATCTTTAAGTAAAATTCTAAGTGAATCACTCTCTCTTGATACTTTTCCATCTCCCACAACCACACTAATATTCTTGGAAGGAAGAAGGAACAAGGGAAGAGACACTTCTCTACTTTCGCCTCTATTGATGACACTTACCAAAGCTTTTCCTTCAATAAACCTAAGGATGGCGAATGCTTTCTCATCCAGAGGGATGACGGAATAAGAAGAGAAACCAAGCCACTCTTCTTTTCTTGCCTCTCCCATTTTGCTATAGAAGGAGAGCATATCTTTATCTTGATATTCATCTCTCCATTCCATTGGATATCTTGCGCCTTCATTGCTTCCAAGTTTTCCATTTAGCAGGACTTCGTCTCCATAGTAGAGGTTAGGCATACCTGGAAGCATATATAAAGCCATCACAACGCCCTTATATATATCTCTATCAAAAACAGCTTTGTCATTATGAAGTCTCGGAGTATCGTGAGAATCGAAGAGGTTCATCTGGAAAAATACGTTCTGATCGGAGACAGAGTACATAGCTTCCATCAGTCCTTCACTTTCTTCTTCTCCGTTCCATGGCTCCTCTTCCCCAGCACTGTGACCTGTTCCTTCAGATAAGAACCTATCTCTCTGCCCCATCCAACTTCTAAGAGGACGTCCAGAACCATAGTAGTTCATAGTTCCGTCCCAGATATCACCATCCATATATGGAGCAGTATCGTCCCAGTCTTCTCCAACGAGGTACACATCCTTCTTTACTTTGTGCATCTCCTTTCTTACTTCTCTCCATACGTCTTTACAAAGCTGGTCTTCGCCTCTTCTCCCAACTTCTGGAGCTACATCTAGTCTCCATGCGTCGATATTGAAAGGAGGGAGAAGGAACTTTTTCATGATAGAATTCTCATTTCTATACATATAGTCACGTAATAGAGAGGAAGAATACCTAAGCTGAGGAAGAGTCTTTACATCCTGCCAGCAGGCCACCGATCCATCCTCGTTGAAGTAATAGAAATCGTGTTCATCACTGTTCTCATCTTCTCTTGCCTTTTTTAGCCAGATGGCATCGAGACCTGTATGGTTGATGGATATATCAAGAATCACCTTGATTCCCTTTTTATGGAGAGTCTCCACCATTTCCGACAGAGCTTTGTCACCACCAAGCTTTTCATCGATATGGGCGAAATCTACAGTGTCATATCTATGTACGCTTTTTGATGAAAATATCGGGTTAAGATAAACAGCTGTAATACCAAGAGAAGATAAGTAATCGGCTTTTTCCTCGATGCCTTTTAAATCCCCGTTGTAGAAGTCACAACATCTACTTTCATTCCAGTCTTTGGGCTCATCTGTCCACTCTGGAGTAGTGACTGAGCCTCCATCAAACTCATACTCCCCCTCTTTTGCGCCAACCCTCGGATCCCCGTTACAAAACCTGTCAGGGAATATCTGGTAGCAGGTTGAGGAAGCTACCCATTCTGGAGCTTCAAGAGAAGGAATAATGGAGAAACGATCGCTCTGGCTAGGTGTATATCGTGTTATACCCTTCTTTCCAACATAGTAGCTTTTGTTGTCTTCAAAGAATACAAAGAACCATCTAAACTTCTCTCCATCTGTAGTGACAGGAACAGTTTGAGAGTATTTTACGGCCCCATTAACTTCTCCGTCTTTCTCCATCTCTTTCATGAAAACAAGGCCCATATCTGTATCGTATTTAATAAACACAGCATCAGGAGCGCTGGAAAAAGCGACGGAGAGTTTTACATCCTCACCCTTGGATGGGAAAAGAGGAGAAACGAATTCAGAACTAACTATAGAAAATGCTTTAATGTCATTCATAACAATCACCCCGAACTATATTACAGCCCAGGGTGATTTTTGTCATAGGTTAATCGCATAACCTTACTTTTTTATAAGCTTAAAGAAGTTCTCTTCAGTCTCTTTAGGATCGTTTGTGCAGATAAGATCCAGAACGACACCTTCCTTCTTATAGTAGTCGATAAGAGGTGCTGTAGATTCGTTATAGACCTCCAAGCGATGCTTGATTGCTTCAGGCTTGTCGTCATCTCTCTGGATAAGCTCTTCACCTGTCTCATCATCTATGCCTTCAACCTTAGGAGGGTTGAAAAGGATATGGTATGTACGTCCTGTGCTCTTACACATTCTTCTGCCGCTGAGACGCTTGATGATCTCTTCTTCGCTCAATACGAAGTTGATGACGCCGTCGATCTTGCTCATCTTTGAAAGAGCTTCAGCCTGAGGAATAGTGCGAGGGAAACCGTCAAGGATATATCCATTATCACAGTCACTTCTCTTTAGCCTCTCTTCGACCATTTTGATAGTGACGGAATCTGGAACAAGACCACCAGAAGCAAGAATAGCCTTTACTTCTTTTCCAAGTTCAGTTTCGTTCTTTATATTCTCTCTGAATAAATCTCCAGTAGAGATGTGAGGAACACCCAATGCGTTCTTCGCAACAGCTGCTATTGTGCCCTTACCTGCTCCCGGAGGGCCAAGAAATACTAGATTCATGCTATACCTCTTTTCATTATTCTAACAAAATCATTTTTTTCGTTAAAGTCCATTCATAATGAAAATGGGTCCAATTATAATAAAAAGTAATGGCTGACTTTTTTTATCTTCATCTCTTTTAACTTTTTGCATCTCTTTATCATTATTACCAATTGAGGAGTAAGGGCACTTGGCACTATAGTATAATGTAAGGAGACAAGTATGAATAAAATCATCCTTCATGCCGAAGATTTAGACGGCTTTCTTACAGAAGAAGACAAGAGTAACATCCAAGCTGTACACGCTCTCTATGATAAGAGCCTCGATGCCTGCTCAAGAATAGACAATGATTCATCAGATAAAAAAGCAAAAGATGATCTAAGTGACTCTGCCGCTGAAATCGGCGCAAAGCTTAAAGAAATCTGCTCAGTAAACGATAGAATTCATGTCTACTCTTTCGAGACACCAAGGGAACAGCACGGGGAAGCAAGTAGAATCATTGCAAAACTGAGAAACCCTGAAACTGGACACGAAGAGTTCCTGTATTATATTCAGAGAGCTTATGAATTGATGTTCGCACACTCTTTTGCAGATAAGAATCTGAATAACAAGAGAGCTATGATTCAGATGACACCTGTTACAAATCCTGTGAGAAACTATGCTGTCCATAAGATTCCAGATGTAGACGAACTGGCTCATTCAAGTGTAATGTGCGTCATGCTTCGTGGCGCCCTTCTTCCTTCAATGATCATCAGTAAGGAGTTCCAGGACTACTCTTCTGATGACACCATCACACCTTTTGCACTATTTAAGATCAAGAGAGATGAAAGCAAGAAAGAATATAACATGGACTATGTCTTGGATTTGGATAGATCTTTCTTCAATCTAGAATCTCTCGATGGAAAAGATTTGATCTTCGCCGACCCAATGAACGCCACAGGCGGTTCTCTTGTTACTATCGTAAAGTATCTAAAGGAAAATGGTGTAAAGCCAAGATCTATAAAGTTCATCAACGTCATTTCTGCTCTCAAGGGTGCTCTCAGAATTACAAGAGCTATCCCTGAAGCTGAAGTCTATACTCTCTGGATGGATCCTATTCTTAATGAACAGGCTTATATTCTTCCAGGACTTGGTGACGCTGGTGACAGACTCAACGGTGTCGACAAGGGGCCGGAGCCAAGAAATATGATTCAGCTAATTGCAGACTACGGTTCAAACATCGTCAACCTTTATAGAGATCAGGTAATAGAAATTGAAAAGACCGTACTCAATTAGTATCGTCATTATTCTAGTCTCTATTATTCTTTCTTCCTGTCAGACAGAGAAGGATTATTCTTCTCTGTCCAATACTGAAGGATTAAAGGGAATGGAGGCGGCAGAAGTATATTCCGCTTTTCTCTCTCAAAGTGAAGACGAGAGAGTAAGGTGGAATTATGTTTATTCTCTTTTTGAAGCGAATGAGTATGATAAAGCTCTCACAGAAGTAGAGAAAGGCATATCATTATATCCCCATAATATTCGTTTTCTATATTTAAAATCTCTTATATACAAAAGCACTCAAGAGGAAGAAAAAGAGAAAGAAGTACTGGAAAGTGTAAGAGAATTAAACCCTGGAAACCTTGATGTAAGAACAAGGCTAATATCTCTATATGACTCTTTAGGACACAAAGAAGAAGCTAGAGACGAAGCAAAAGCAATACTTCTTTACGACGGCAAAAACCTAAGTGCCATCGAGTATCTATCGAGAGAGAGCGAGTTCTATGCCCTTCTCTATTCTTCTCTTAAGCCTAAAGAGGAAGAACCTTCCTCCCCTGAAACAGAGGAAGAAGAATCTAATAACACTGATACATTATAAATCGTAGGATAAGTCATCAACTTCTATTTCCCAAGTAAAAGTAACACTATCTTCCGCCTTTATATCATCAGGCTCAATATCTATACTTGCCATCTTGCTAATGGAAGGCATGGAGTCGTAGCACTTGGTATCTGAATAAAGCTCAATATCTTTCCAGCTATAGTCGATACTAATGAGCTTACCCAGTTTCACGCCAGATGTAATGGCTAGTATTTCTGCTTTCTTTCGAGCATTGATTGAAGCGTTTCGTAGTGCTTCTTCTTTTATCTCGCTATCATCCTTCAATGTAAAAGCAATATCTACTCTAGGCTTTGCTTTAGATGTTGATATAACACTCAATGTCTCAGGAAGCTTCTTCATGTCCAAGTCAAACGAGATCTTCAAAGAGTGTTCTACAACGTAACCAAGAAACATCAATACGCTATCACCATTTTTGTCTTTGACATACTCATTCTTTGTTCTGACATTGAAACCGACAGTCTTTATATCCTTTCTTTCAAAACCTATGCCTCCTAGAGATGTATATAGCTCTTCCAGTTTTTCGGAAGCAATAGACATAGCTTTTTCGTAGGATTTACTAAAAGAATCTAAGTCTAAGTTTATTACTATCAAATCGGGTCTTTTACTAGCTTTTCCAACACCTTTAACCACAATGTTTCTACCATATTCCAGAGAACAACTCCTTTATATCTAAGAATAACCCAATTCTTGGAATTGATATAAACATTGCTCATAAAATTAAAGTCTTTGTTTGAACCTTGAAAAAAAATGGCTGCTTCAAAAGAAACAACCACTCGGTCTTTAATTCAAGAAAAACTACAAATACTTTGCAGTCTCCATTCTTACAAGTCTGTCACACTCTTCATTACCAAGAATTCCAGCATGACCTTTGACCCACTGCCAATCTACATTCAACTCTTGGTTAAGAGCATCAAGCTCCACCCAATATTCCATATTTTTTACAGGAGCCTTGCCGCTGGTACGCCAGCCATTTCTTTTCCAAGAGAATATCCACTGAGTAATACCATTCTTCACGTACTGGCTATCAGTGAGGATCGTAATATCACACTCGCCAATGCTTTTTGCATATTTGAGGGCATTGATCACAGCTGTAAGCTCCATCTTGTTATTCGTCGTTGCTTTATCTCCACCGCTTCGATATTCTTTTATCTCACCCATCTCGCTGACGACAAAAGCCCATCCGCCAGGACCTGGATTACCTGAGCAGCCTCCATCTGTATATATAACAATCATCCTCTGACTCCTGTTTTCTTTATTACGTGCCAACCAAACTGTGTTCTTACAGGTTTTGATATACTACCAGTACTCATCTTCCTTACAGCATTCTCAAAGGGAGGAACCATCTGCCCTTCTTTAAACCAGCCTAAATCGCCACCCTTTTCTTTACTTGGGCAAGTTGAGTATTGATGGGCAAGAGATGCAAAGCTCTCTCCATTCTTTACTCTATTATAAATCTCTTCAGCTTTACCTTGATCCTTAACAAGGATATGACTAGCTCTAAACTCCATTAATCATCCTCCTTAAGAATCATGGATCTATAACTCTTAGAGCATACTTGATCTTTTGAGATACCAAACTTGGCAAGGAGTTTCTGCAAATGGAACTGAGAGTCCTTTACATCCTCTTCCGAAGAATTAAAAGGAATAAGAATCTCCATTTCAAGGAAGAAACCCAAATCATTGACTTCAAGTAGTTCGATGTGGACATCGTCCATTGTCCACTCCCAACCATTTTTATACTTTCTAAAGTATGGTTCATAACCAAGATTCTTAAAGAATCCTATTGCTTTATCATACTCACCTATAGGAGCAGAGAATTCATACTCAAGGTTATTCTCACCATTTTCATTCTGCCCAGTCTGCTTACTTGTAAGCTCCATGCTTCCGTTATTATCCCTGATACGGAATGCCTGATGCTTCTCTCCTGGCTTATGGAAGTATTGGTCACGTTTTGAAACAATATTTCCTGATCCACAGATCGATTCGATTTTTTCTTTTACAATAGCCCAATCATCTACATGAGCTTTAAGTTCAACTTCTCTCATTTTACTTCCAAGGGAAAATCATATTCTTAAATGATCTTGGCCCCAAGGTCTCCTTTTCATCATATAATATTTCAGACCAATCCATCTCTTTTCTATTTTTGTCTGGATTCTCTTCTATCCAATCATACTTCTTCATCAAAAGCTTCATCATATCTTGGCCACCCAACATAAGGCCACACCAACCAGGAAGAAGTCCCATAGTCACAACCGTAAGGATGATATCAACAAGATTATGAAGCAATAACAAAATTGTGTATCCGATGTTATCTCCGGCAACAATGAAACACTTCTTCAGCGTCTTAAAAGGTCCATCTCCAGGAAGAAGATTCATTAAAGGGAAATAGTATGGCAAAACAAGCAAAAGGAAGACAGAAAGCCATACCATCATTACACCGAAGATTGTTCCTACAATATTATTAAATGACAGATAGAATGGAATGACGAGAAAAAACAAAAGGAAGAGAACCATTAAGCATAGAAAGAAAACCATTGAGTGCCTGATATTTCTTCCTACTCCCTTCATAAATGGTCGCCATGTCTCACTCTTATATTCAGACCAGTTATATACTACAGAAGATGTTCCACCCATTGATAGGCAAAATAAAAAGATAATTGCAATGGCTGCAGGCAAAAAGAGTGCCATATTGTCACCAAAGACAACTACCGATCCTACAATAAGAAGGAAGAACACAATATAAATGATATTCTGAAGGACCAACTGAATAAAATTGTCCCATCCGTCAAAGAAAGCTTTTTTGATGTAGAAACCAAACATAAGAAAAGAATAACCAAAACTAATACAAGTGACAACTTAGAGTTTCATAATACATCAAATTCACATACAACCAAGCCTTTATAAATGTATTAGAAACTTAAATGATAAACAATAAAACTCAGGATAAACCAACTGGATAAATTATTTATCACCTTATTTATTAAAACAATGTTGACAATCCCCATTAGATATTTATAAAAAAATATCAATATACAAGGAGACATTAATCCTTACGACACTAAGATATTTCGTTACAAATAATAAAATAATGTTAAGCATTGAGCATTTGTCGTAGTCATCTTCTACAACAAACTTATATAGATTGTTCAAAAAATTAAGTAAAATAACGACAAAATTATATAACTTTCATATTTACAATCATTGAAATCAATGTTAGATTAAAGCTACGGACTTAAATGGTTTTGCCAGGTTGCCACAGAAGGGACTGTCCCAGACGTACAGGAGATGTCCTGTATGCGCGTTTAACAAGTAACCCCGATAGAGAAAACTCGTCGGGGTATTTTATTTCGTTTTATTCTTTATTTTTTCGATCATCAAAATGATAAGCATGAAAACCATTATTCCAAACAAAGCACCCATGCTATCTATCATCACATCTCTAATGCTAGGACCTCTTCCAGCAACAAACTTCTGATGCAGTTCATCTGTTGCTGCGTAAATAGTTGCAAGAAGCCATGAAGCACATACTACAACTTTTTTCTTATTTGCAAAGGATGAGTTAGATGTATAAAAGTCTCCATACAACAAGAAACCAAGGGCAGCATACTCAGTAAAGTGTGCAAGCTTTCTGATTAAGAAAGAATACTTATTAATGAGCCCTAACCTCTCTTCTTGACTCATAGAGTGAAAGTCCCTGATAAAAATAGAGAGAATTATTTCAGTAATGCTGGAGCTTTTGGAACCTGACTCTTCTCCTGTATCGCTGGAAAAAATAAAAATAGTTATAGCCAATGCTATAGAAAGAATAATGAAAATAATATTTGCTACTCTTTTCATCCATAAAAACTGCCGGTTTCCCGGCAGTAATCCTTATATAAAGACTTATTAGTTATCCCAACCAATATTAAATCTGATTGAAAGACCATCAAGCCCCTTCTCGCCTGCAACGACACCAAGCTCTTCCCAGAAGTAAGCGGCATCGATTGTGATAAAGCCGAGGTTAACAGTTCCACCAAGTGTGAAGTAACCACTGTTGAGACCACCTCTAACCTTAAGGAAGTTAAAGAGAGAGAACTCAGCACCGATCTTTGTATGGCCAAGGATAACACCCTTTGTGCTATATCCAGCATCCAAAGCATCTGGGATAGAGAGAATATCAACAACATCGAGAGCAAGCTTGATACCAGTTGAAGACTCTGTATCGAAAGCGATACCAGCATTAAGCTTCATCTTAGGAGTAAACTGATATACAGAGTTTTCTCTGATCTTTGTTGCTTCTCCAGAGATAGCATCGATAGTATTCAGCTTCTTTGTAACATCCTCAACAAGAATCATATCATACTTATATTCGCCAAGACCGAAGAGATCGATATCTGTAAGTGTTGCTGTGGCTTTCAATGAATGGTACTTAAATGTTAGGCCTGCATCGAATGGGAAGCCATAACCAATGGCAAATGGAAGCTGATTAATAGTATCTTCATTGAAACTTATTGCATCAGATACTGAGATTCTCTTTGAGAATGCGTTGACATTTAGCTTTCCTGAGAAACCAATATTAAATCTAACGTCTTCGCTTCCAAAACCGAATCCAAGACCCATGACAGCAGAAATCTTCAAGTCGTCGAAAACTGTACCATCAAAGGAGCGTACTGTATCATTGACGTTCATTGCCAGGCCAAAGACATTTGCGATCATACCAACAGAAGCTTCAGCACTAGCTATCTTACTCTTACCTGTTCCGATAAGACTAGATATTACAGGAACCAATTCAGAAATATTTTCTGTTATTCCTTCCTTTGTAGCAGTCTGAACTTTATCAAGAGAACTCTTTCCATCTTCACCCTTCTTAAGTAAATCATAGACGTGGTTTACTGTTACAGTTACAGAAGGAATAGAGAATCTTACCTTCCCCTGTCCAAGAATAGATGGGTTAGAGAAAAGAGAATCCAAACTGTCATTGATTGCCAAGCCTGCACCACCCATACCCATGCTCTGTGGATTTGATGGCTTATATCCTTCTAAGGATTCTGAAAAACCTTTGGTTTCATTTGCTTTAAGATCAGCTTTAAAATCATCAAATGCATCAGCAGCAAATACCATTGATATAGAAACAACAAGAACTAGTGCTATAGTAATAATCTTTTTCATTTCTTTTCCCCCTTCCTTAATTACCAGAAGTTGACATGAGTATATCCATCATACCTAGAATACCGCTTGCCATGTCGGAAGGAACAACAGATACGATATCGGCAAGTGTTGTTGCTTCATTCAAAACAGTTTCCATAAGCTTATCTGAAGCTTCATTCTTTTTCTCTTCTGAAGCATCTTTATCCTGAATAGTAGCCATTGATCCAACAACGCCTTCTACGTTATTGAACAAAACGTTGTTTAATGCAGTAAGAACGACGACGTCTGCCTGAGTCATCTCTTTCTGATCTTCGCCAGAGCCAGAATTTCCAAGAATCATGTTTACTGTCTCCAAAGCCTTATTCTTAGCTTCAGCTGCTTTCTTTTCTTCTGGATCCTCGATTGCTTCAATTTCTTCAGGTGTTTTTGGAGTAAGATCTACGTCCATGGATTCAATAAGAACATTTAGAACTTTCTGGGTTCCTTCTGCAGCTTTTTTGGAATCTTCATCTGCTGGCTTTTTGAGTTCGGATTCAATTTCACTCTTGCTGCCTGACTTGAGTCCATTGATTACGTCTGAAAGATCTGTAGGTGTAAGTACAGCTTCTACTTCAGAAAGCTTTTTAGCAGTTTCATTATTCAAAGGAATCTCAACCTTATTGTCACCTTCTCCAAGAGTAAGCTTTGTTTCTGATTTTGATGTACCAGCATCAACTGTCTCTACTATTGAGAAAAGAGGTTTTGAGTCTTCACCATCTTTTACACCGAAATTTGTTGTAGTTTGCGATTTTCCATCAATCACAATAGTTTCTGATTTATTTACTTTACCAGGAACAGGCTTTGCAGCATTGAGAGAGTCATTAACAACTTTCTTCTCTGTTCCTGCCACGTTATTACTCATTTTATCCATTACATTCAGCATCGCATCACAGCCAATTAATGAAAAAACGAGGGTCACTGCCAATATGGCAACAATCATCTTCTTCATAAACGTCCCTCCGTATTACGGATAATATAATAAAACCTAAAAGGTTATATTCCATTTATTTAACAACATATTTAGCTATATGTTACACTTAGAATCAAAAAATTGACAACAATTATTCACTTAACATCAATAATATGCACTTGAAGTATTGTTTTATTATGTTGTAGCATACTACAGGTTGCGTAGCAGCCGAATTTCCTTCCGTATGGAAGAGATCTAGTGCAAGGGAACCGAAACTTGGATTATTCCAAGTAAAAAGGGTTTGCGAAAGGAGTGACTACTATGGCAGTAGTAACAATGAAGAGCCTGCTTGAGTCAGGCGTACATTTCGGCCATCAGACAAAAAGATGGAATCCAAAGATGGCTCGTTTCATTTTCACAGAAAGAAACGGAATCCATATCATCGACCTTCAGAAGACAAGTGCTTGTATCGTTGAAGCTTACGAAGCAGTAAGAGCACAGGTAAAGAACGACAAGCAGATTCTTTTCGTAGGTACAAAGAAGCAGGCACAGCAGGCTATCGAGACAGAAGCAAAGAGATGTGGTATGCCTTATGTCTCCAACAGATGGCTCGGCGGTATGCTTACAAACTTCACAACAATCAAGAAGTCTGTTGCTAAGCTTAAGAAGCTTGAGAGAGAGCAGGCTGACGGAACATTCGATTCCCTCACAAAGAAGGAAGTCGCTCTCCGCACAAAAGAAATGGCTAAGCTCGAAAGAGACCTCGGCGGTATCAAGGATATGAAGGATCTTCCTGGTGCACTCTTTGTCATCGACACAAAGAAGGAAGCTCTTGCAGTTGCAGAAGCTAAGAGACTTGGAATCCCAGTCATCGCAGTCGTCGATACAAACTGTGACCCAACAGACATCACATACCCAATTCCTGGTAACGACGATGCTATCAGAGCAATTTCTCTCTTTGTCGAGATTATCGCTAACGCTGTAATCGACGCAGACAGTGAAGCTGGTATCCAGATCATCGAATCTCTCGAAGATGAAGAAGAGATGGCTGAAGCTAATCCAACTCCAGAAGAGAAGGATGAAATCATCGAAGACTATTCCAACTACACACCAAGTGAAGAGAAGGAAGAGGAAGAGGAAGATTCCGAAGAAGAGGAATACTTCAACAAGTAATTTATCCGCAGTATAAGGAGAACAAAACTATGGCAGCTATTTCAGCAGCAGATGTAAAGAAGCTCAGAGATATCACTGGAGCAGGTATGATGGACTGCAAGAAGGCTCTCACTCAGGCTGACGGAGATTTCGCCGGCGCTGAAAAGATCCTCAAGGAAATGGGACTTGCAGCAGTTGCAAAGAGACAGGACAGAGCAACTGAGAATGGTAGAGTCTTTGTTAAGAGCAACGGAAAGAAGGTTGTTATGCTTTCACTTTCTTGTGAAACAGACTTCGTTGCTAAGAACGATGACTTCAAGAAGCTCGGTGAAGACCTCTGCTCTGTTATCCTCGAGAAGGGTTACACAGAACCAAACGAAGAACTCAAGGGTATGGTAGATGGCCTTATCGCTATCATTAAAGAGAACATGAACCTTGTTACATTCACAGTTACAGATATTCCTGAGAATGGATATTGTGCAACATATGTACACGGCGAAGGTGCAGTTGCTGTTTCTATCATTCTCAAGGCTGACAATGCAGCAGTATTTGAAAATGATAGTGTCAAGGAACTTGCACATGACTTGGCTCTCCATGCAGCAGCATATAAGCCACAGTACCTCTGTGACTCTGTTGTTCCAAAAGAATATGAAGAAGAGCAGCTCAGCATCTTCAGAGCACAGGTTGCTCAGGACGAGAAGCTCGCTTCCAAGCCAGACAAGGTTAAGGAAGGCATCGTAAGAGGAAAGCTCTCTAAGCTCTACAAGGATGTTTGTTTCCTCGATCAGGCATTCGTCAAGGACGATTCCAAGAGCGTTTCTCAGGCACTTGCTGATTGCGGAAAGGCAGCTGGAGCAAAGATTGAACTTGTTTCCTACAGTGTCTTTATGGCAGGTCTCAAATAAGGAGAAGTCATGCAGAACGTAATCAACAACTGCAGTGAAAAGATGAAGAAAAGCGTAGCCAGCCTTCAGGCTGACTATGCTCAGTTAAGAACAGGAAGAGCTTCTGCAGCTCTCTTCGATAAAATCAAAGTCGAATACTATGGTGCAGAAACTCCACTTTCCCAGGTCGCTTCCATTTCTGTTCCAGAAGCAAGAATGGTTGTCATCCAGCCATGGGATAAGACAGTTCTTCCTGCAATTGAGAAAGCTATCCAGAAGTCTGAGCTTGGTCTCAACCCAAACAACGACGGAAAGCTTATCAGAGTCAACTTCCCTGCCCTAACAGCTGAAAGAAGAAAAGAACTTGCCAAGCAGGCAAAAGCTACAGCAGAACAGTCCAGAGTCGCAGTCAGAAATATTCGCCGCGATGCCATGGAAGAGCTGAAGAAAATGCAGAAGGCTGGTGATATCTCAGAAGATCAGCAGAAGGATGGCGAAACAAAGATCCAGAAGTTGACAGATTCTGCTATTGCAGACATCAACAAAGTTGCAGAGACAAAAGAAAAAGAAATCATGGAGATCTAACGAGGTAATTGTGGGGAATCTTAATCATCTTGCGTGCATAATGGATGGTAACGGTCGTTGGGCTGAACAAAGGGGCCTAAAAAGGACTGATGGACATAAAGAAGGGGCTTATGCCGCCGAAAGAGTCGCTAAAGGATGCATCAAAAATGGAATTCGATTCCTCACCCTCTATTGCTTCTCTACTGAAAACTGGAAAAGACCCAAAGATGAGGTGAACTATCTTATGGGTCTTTTATCTATGCAAGTACAGGCAAATATTCCTAAGTTTAATAAACTCGATATAAAAATTCTGTTTTTAGGAAATAAAGAAGGAATACCTACCTCAGCTTATAACGGACTGATGAAGGCTGTAGAAGCAACAAAGAATAATTCCACTCTTACAGTTCAGCTTGCTATAAACTATGGCGGCTGGGATGAAATAGCGAGAGCTGCAAACAAAGCGATCAATGCAGGTATTACTTCTTTTACTCCCGAAACACTACTCTCTTTTGTAGATAACCCTTCCGTTCCTCTCCCAGATATGATTGTACGCAGTGCCGGTGAAGAGAGACTCAGTGGTTTCTTATTATTGCAATCAAATTATTCAGAGTTTGGTTTTTATGATAAACTATGGCCAGATTGGGATGAAGAAATGGTAGACACTATTTTATCTGACTTCCAGTCAAGGACACGAAAATATGGAGGATTAACAAAATGAGTAGTTCTCTCAAAACAAGAATAATCACTGCAGCCGTTGCACTGCCGATTCTTATTTGTTCTACAGTATTTCTTCCCTATTTGGATCATCTAGCTTTTGCCATCATCATTATCGCAGTGAATGCTATTGGTACTTGGGAACTCCATAATAATATATTAAAGAAGAAAATTGATGTTCCTTTTACTGGATACCTAGGCATGTTGCTTCCAGTAATTGAACTTATAAATAATCATTTTATACACATTGATGGTCTTATTGCCTTTACTTTGGCAGCTTTATTAGGCTTTGCCTTCCTTGTTGAAGTAATCCATGGTGCAAAAGATAACTTTAACGGATCTATTGAGAGAATATCCGCAACCTGTCTTACACTCTGCTACCCTAGCCTCTTTATGGTATATGGAATCAGGCTTTGCTTCTTGCACCCAGGACCAAACGCCATCCTTATTTTCCTTGGTATCGTCTTTGGTTCAGATTCAATGGCATATTTTAGCGGAATGCTTTTTGGTAAGAACAACAAAGGTCTTGTCAAATGCTCACCTAATAAGTCTATTGCAGGCTTTATTGGCGGAACACTTGGAATCTCTTTGGTTATGACAATTCTCTTGGTTTTCTTCCCCAATATGCTAAATATTGCTCCAATTAATATGTTCCTCATTGCTCTTCCTACAGCTATATTTGGCACATGTGGTGATCTTTTCGAGTCTATGCTCAAAAGAAGTGCAGGAGTAAAGGACGCAGGAGTTACAGTTCCAGGAAGAGGCGGCATGTTGGATTGTATAGACTCTATTTCAATCGCTCTTCCTATTTTTACGATGCTTATTGAGATAATGGTATGATTATGAGAAGAGTAGTTATTCTAGGTTCTACAGGCAGTATAGGTACTACATGCCTTAATTACTTGAGAAAGAATAATCCAGGTTTTATTGTTGTCGGTCTGACGGCCCATAAAAACGTAGAAAAACTTACTCTCCTTGGTAAGGAGTTTAATTGTCCTACTCTTATTACTGATCCAATTGAGGATTCTGGACTTGAAGAGTTTTTTGAGGCCACACACCCAGATATTGTACTCAACGCCATTGCAGGTGCAGACGGACTTTTTGCAACCGTTACAGCTATCAACTCTGGTATCGATATCGCACTATCAAACAAAGAGTCTGTAGTTATGGGTGGTACTTGGATCTTCAAGGAAGCAGAGAAAAGAAACGTCAGAATAATACCTGTAGATAGCGAACACTCAGCTATCTATAACCTATTGAAGGGACATAAAGCTTCATCGCTTGTCATTACTGCTTCCGGTGGTCCTTTTGTAGATAGAATGGACTTGGATAATGTTACTGTAGAAGAAGCTTTAAATCATCCTACATGGAAAATGGGCAAGAAGATAACTATAGACTCCTCTACTCTTGCTAATAAAGGACTGGAAGTAATAGAAGCTTCATTTCTTTTTGGTTTCAAGCCTGAAGATATAGAAGTCACTGTCCATCGTCAGTCTGTAGTCCACTCTATGGTCAGAACAAAAGAAGGAGCAGTTTATGCCCAGATGTCTCCTCCAGATATGACACTTCCTATTATTTCTGCTCTGTCAGATGGAAAGATAGAGTTGGAGGATGTAGTATCTCCTCTCTCCTTTACAAACTTAAAGCTTACTTTCGAGAAGCCTGATACTCTTCGTTTCCCGCTACTGGATCTTGCATATAAAGCGCTTATGGTGGATGGAAGCGCTACTATTGCATATAACGCAGCAGATGAAGTTGCTGTAAATGCATTTATGGAAGGTATCATACCATACTCAAAGATCAGTGAAATAGTAAAGAAAACCATAGAGGATCCTATATTTAAAGAAAAAGTCTCTACTTATGAAGAGACTATGGAAAAAGATAGAATAGCAAGAATAATTGCAAGAAATGCACTATGATAGACCTACTTCTCTATGTTCTTTATTTAATAATCGGACTCCTAGCTACAGGAGTTGTTTTATTGATTCATGAGCTAGGGCATTATATTGCAGCCAAGATTCTTGGGGCTGAAGTCGAAGTATTCGGTATTGGAATCGGTCCTGTTATTTGGCGCCATTGGGGTAAAAAAACAGAGTTCCGCCTATCTTTGATTCCCTTTGGCGGCTACTGTAGACTTGGAGGTTCTGAAGATCTTACAGTCGCTCTATCCAATAAGAGCAAGAAGATAAATACTGCAGAAAAGGGTTCATTCTTCGCCATCAGTCCATGGAGAAAGTTTCTCATTTTTCTATCAGGCCCCTTAACTAACTTCTTGTTAGCTTTTTTTCTACTCACTTTGGTATCTGCTATTCCTGTCAAAAGAATAAGCCATAGTCTCATTGTAGCTCCCATCTCTGACTACAAATCCCTATATGACATAGACATCAAGCAGGAAGCCATAAATAAAGGTGACATCATCCTATCATCAGGAAATAGAAACTTTGTTGACTGGGAAGACTTCTCTTCTTGGCTCTCTAGCCATAAAGGAGAAGATATAGAGTTAAATATCATCAGGGACAATAAAGAAATGACCGTGACTGTCTCCCCTACTCTCTTAGACACTGGCTATAGTTATGGAATAGCAAACTTAGAAGAGCCAGTAATAGGTAGAAGCGAAGATGAGAGAATAGAAGTAGGAGACACTCTTATTGAGGCCAATGGACACAAAATAGAGTGGACTTATGACTTATATTTACTCGACTCTGATTCTTACAACTTGGTATTTGAAGGAGAGAATGGAAGAAAGGAAGTAAAGATAGATGGCACCAGCTTTCCTTTTGCCTGGAAGACTGACTATAGAGTCTCTCCAGATTCTCCAACACCATTTACTACAGCATTTAATAAGACAATTGACCTCTCCAAGCGAACAGCTGCAGCCATAATAAAATTACTGAGCTTTAATTTTAAAGAAGCCTTGGAAGTAATAAGCGGTCCATTTACAAGCGCCAAGAATATTGGAAGAATATCTACTCTTGCCTTCTCAGAAAGCAGTAGAAGCGGAATAAGGACATTTCTATATCTTTTATCTATTATCAGCATATCCATATCTATCGGGAACTTGATTCCAGTACCTACCTTCGACGGAGGGCAGATGATCATCACAGTTGCTGAAATGATAGTAAATAGACCACTTAAGCCAAACACATACCTATTTCTTCATATTTCAGGAATGGTAATAGCTTGGACTTTGATTATTGCAATGAATGCTTGGGGTATTGTAGAAACACTATTCTTATAGCTTATTTTTTTGTCGGAACTTTCTGCTCGTAATCAATAAACTCAGAACTCTGATCGACATCATTATAATATGTTAGAGGACCATTATAACCGATCTTAAAGGTACCTGTTTCACCGTTACGGTTCTTAGCCACAATAAACTGAGTTACCTGAATATTTGCCCTACCCTGAGAGTCCTTAAGGTTTCTCTGTTTTTCTTCTTCAGTAAGGTTCTTTTTTCTATGCAAGAAGCATACTACGTCTGCGTCCTGTTCAATAGAACCTGAATCTCTCAAATTAGAAAGAATAGGAGCCTGCTCTTCACTTTCACGCCCTACCTGACAAAGAACTATTACAGGAACCTTCAACTCTCTTGCAAGCTGTTTTAAAGCTAGAGATATCATTGAAACCTGCTCGAACTTCTTCTGGCTGGCATAAGTAGAAGGGACGGAAATAAGACCAATATAGTCGATGACAATACAATCGATGTTTTTCTCTTTTTTAAGAATTCTAGCCTTAGCTCTCAATTCTGTCAGAGAAATATTAGGGACATCGACGATGTACATATTATCGCTATAGTCATATAGTCGGCCACAGCTATCCATAATACGCTCAAATTCATCTCCAATAAATTGAGCCTTGATTATCTTGGCAAGTTCAACCTTACTGTCGATGGCGAAGAGTCTCATTGCTATTGACTTGGCAGGCATTTCAAGAGAGAAGAAAGCAATCTTTTTATTATTTCTCATCATGTTGTACATCATGCTGAGGGCAAAAGCTGTTTTACCGATAGATGGACGAGCACCAATTATTACATACTCTTCGTTTGCAAAACCACCGTTAGTGTACTTGTCTAGGACATCAAAGCCTGTTTCGATTCTATCGATTTCGGCTGTGCCTTCCATCTTCTTTGTTATCTCTTCAAAAGTAAACTGAGAAATGCGTCCCAGAGAATACTCTGAAGATTTCTCTTTCATTCCCTTTAACAGTGCATCGGTAAGAACTTTAGAGCTACCATCCAAAGAATCATCGATATTCACAGATGGATCAAATACATCCTTCTCTAGAGATGTAGCAACGCTAAACAGTCTTCTTCTCTTAGATGCATCCTGAACTATCTCCACATATCTAGAGACATTGGATGTAACCACCTGTGTATTTGTAAGCTGAGCTATATACCCTACTCCGCCACACTTATCAAGGAGGTTCTTTCTTTTCAGATAGTCTACGAGAATAAGACCGTCAAAACTCTTCAAGCCTTCTCTCTCCATAATATCGGAGATAGCTTGAAAGATATTACCATTGAAAGGTGAATAAAAATCAGAGGCCTCGAGACTCGATGAAACTGTGTCCCAGACCTCTGAATTCAGTAACAGAGCCCCAAGAACACCTCGTTCCGCTTCATCATCATGAGGAAGCATCCTGATTTTGGATGTGTTTTCTTGTGACTCTGCCATAGATATTAGCCCTCTACAGGTGCTTCTGTTGTCTCTGCGTTTTCAGCTTCAGCAGCAGCTGCCTTTGCCTCTTCCTCTGCCTTAGCCTTAGCTTCAGCTTCTGCCTTTGCTTTAGCTTCTTCAGCAGCCTTCTTTGCAGCAGCCTTTACTTCAGCTTCTGAAAGAACGTTGAGAGTGATAGTAGCCTTGTCGTTCTCATAGAGGTGAGCGACAATGTGATATGTACCTGTCATCTTGATAGCATGTGTAGGAACATCAAGCTTCTTCTTCTCGATCTCGAATCCTTCCTTGAGAAGAGCTTCCTGAACCATCTGAGATGTAACAGAACCAAAGAGCTTTCCTGACTCACCAGCTGTAACAACAAGAGAAATTGTAACATTGTCCAGTCTTTCCTTAAGAGAAGCGGAAGCTGCTCTCTTTTCAGCCTTTCTCTTTGCAATCTGCTCAGCCTTCTGCTGGAACATAGCAGCATTTGCCTTGTTGTAGATTACTGCAGCTCCTGTAGGGAGGAGGTAGTTTCTAGCATAACCGTCTTTTACTGTTACGACGTCGCCTTCTTCACCGAGATGTACTACATCGTTGTTGAGAATGATTTTCATTTCTTTCTCCTTGTCTTAATGTTGAAAAAGTTCTCAATGAGTCCTAAAACAGGTAGTCCAAAGAGAACTACTATATTTAGTCCCGGCATAAATAAACTAAGCATCAAAAGAACTATAAAGAGTGTGGTACTCTTCATATTAACACCACCATTTTTTATCCAAGCCATCAATACAGAAAATCCTTGTATCGAATAAACTAGGAGCATGGTCAAGACTAGGCTTAAGAAAGCCATAGAAAAGACCAGAGGCATGGATATAAACCGACTTGACATCAACAGTGCCAAAGAAAGAATCAAAACCCATACTAGGTTAGTATTCAATTCAATGGAAGCAACCACATCGTCAAGAGCAGTTTCTCTTGAATGTCTTTTACCTTCATAAAAGAAGAAAGAGACACAAGCCGCTGCAGTAATGGTAGGAAAGGCGAAAACTCCAACCGTCGTGCTTACCATAAGAAATAAGAAGTCTATATCGGCTTCGATTCCCAGTGTAGCAAGAGCACTTTCCATTACTGTGGCAAACGCATCCTTCATGCTAGAGTAGAAAGCATCAAAGAGCGCCCTATCCATAAAAAACACTAATCCAAAAAGGATTGTGGCAAGTAAAGCAGGAAGAAGTGACAAAAACAGTCTCTTCTCCAACCTTCCTTTTGATATAGTCCATACATAACCTGCCACTAACAGTGACAAAGGGACATATAGATCTATACATACCCAGAGTCCCATATTATCCAAACCCCAACTGTAGTACAAGGAACGAATAATAAGGATAAGGGCGGTAGGAAGAAAAACCTTCACTCCGTCCTCTCTCCGGGAAGTAGCGACAAAGGCCAATAAAGGCAAAGTAAATATAAGCGAAGTAAACTCCAAGCATAGGAGAACTACAGAAAACGCTATAGAAATAAATGCCTTTATAAAAACATCCTTAGATGTCTTTTTAGTTAAGCCTTCGTCCATTTCCTCACTTCTTCTCGAATGGGAGATAAGCAAGTGTTCTTGCTCTCTTGATTTCTCTGTTGAGAGCTCTCTGGTGCTTAGCACAAGTTCCAGTTATGCGAGCAGGGAGAATCTTGCCTCTCTCTGTGATGTATCTCTTAAGCATTTCACTGTTCTTGTAATCAGCTGGAGCAGCACCCTGGCAGAACTTACAAACCTTTTTCTTGTAGCCAGCCTTTCTGACACCCATCTTTCTGTCTTTGAGTGCACCTTTATCCATTTCGTTAAAATCTCTATCGTCTTTCATTTTTTACTCCTTAATTAGAACGGAATATCGTCGTCCTGAAATTCCTCTGGACCATTCTGCTGTACAGGAGCCTGTTGATACTGAGGCTGCTGGCGATACTGGTTCTGAGGCTTTGAATAACTGTTCTGGTTCTCTCTATATGGAGTTGCAGGCTTCTGATAAGTAGAACCACCATCTCCATCTTGAGGTTTTGAACCACCCTGTGACAGTAGGGAAAGATTGTTCACAAAGACCTCAACCCTACTTCTCGTCTGTCCATCCTGTTCCCATCGGGATTGTCTAAGCTCTCCGCTTACGGCAACCTGACGACCACGGGATAGATAGGAGTTGACACTTTCAGCGCCCTTGCCGAAATAGACACAATCAAAATATGAAGCTTCTTCAGCCCAGCTACCGTCAGCATTCCTCTTTGATCTGTTGACAGCCATGGAGAACCTTACTATAGCTCCACCGTTTTGTGTATATTTGAGCTCAGCGTCTCTAGTCAATCTACCTGTGAGTGTTACGCAGTTGATGTCTGACATGAATATCTACCCTCAGTTCTTTTCCGGATTGATGAACAGGTACTTGAGGACGTCTGAAGAAAGTTCGAAGGCTCTTGACATATTCTTAATTGTCAAACCATCAGCCTTGATTTCGAAATAGACGTAGTGGCCCTTTTCCTGCTTGTTGATGAGATATGCCAGTGTTCTGACACCCATGTCTTCCTTCTTGGTGACTTCAACACCATACTTTGAGAAGGTGGACTCGACAAGTTCAAGTCCTGCTTTAGTCTTATCTTCGTTAGCGTCGAAGATGACTGTGAACTCATAATTTGAAATCATGAATTCCTCCTTGTGGACATAATAAATTTGATCCGAACACGTCGGATAAAGAGGTAAGATTATGTTAGTAAATATTTAAAGCTTTGGTCAACGGATTATAAAGAAAAGAAACGAATAAAACACAAATCATCTGGACCATGTATTGAGAATAGTGTTTGCAACTTCTCTTTTTGACATACATCTATCCATTGCTTCGTGGGTTATATACTTATGAGCCTCGTCTTCAGTCATCTTCAAGTTCTCCATAAGTATTAATTTGGCTCTTGTTACAAGTCGTATTTCATCTATCTTTTCTTCCAGCTTTACTCTACCGCTCTGAACGCTTCTCACTCTGTCGGAGGCGGAACGGAGCCAAGATAGTGATTGAGATAGGGTGATGAGAGAGACTGGTTTCTTTAAAAGAAATACGCCACTCCCCCTTGTCTTTGCCTCCACGTCTCCATACATTGTGGCAGGAACCATCATCAATACTACAGATGAACAATCCCTGCTCATTTCCATAGAAAGTTCCAACCCTGTCTCATCGAGAAGGGGATAGTTTACGATAAGTACATCGTAACTCCTTATAGAAAGGGCATGCCTTGCCTCAGTTACAGAGCTTACTTTCTTCACTGGATAAAAAGAGTTCTGACTCAACAGCTCTGAGGCAAAGGAGGCAAAAGAAGGAGTTGTACTGACAATAAGCGTGGAATATACCAGTTCCCTCAATTCCATCCATCACCTCAGATAATATTTAATGACAGATTGAGGTAATACTGTTTTCAAGAATTGACTCTTCATAGCTTCGTTCTTAGCCTCCAACAAGCTCTTTGGAATAGTATCCCAGCCTCTAAGTTCTTCTGGAGTCAAAAGATAAAGGTTTTGATCCAAGCCACCTTTAAGTGGCAGTTTTCTCTTGATGCCATCTAGTCCTGCATAGATGAGAAGAGCAAAAGCTATATAAGGGTTGGCCCCGGAGTCCGGGCTTCTCACCTCTGCCCTTACATATGGGTCCTTAGCTTCAGGAATACGTATTAGCTGAGATCTGTTACCACGGGATGCAGAAATATACCTAGGAGCCTTAAAGGAGCCGAGACGGCGATAAGAAGACTCTGTAGGGTTAAAGAACAAAGTCATAGCCTTAATATGCTCCAATATACCGGCGATCATATGCTCCAATATCTCGTCTCCTTCACCCTTTACGGAGAGATTTATATGAAGCCCGTTTCCTGCCTTGTCGGAGAGAGGCTTAGGAGAGAAATCTACAGAGAGGCCGTTAAGGGCGGATACTCTCTTTACAATCTGACAAAATGTTACGGCATTGTCTGCGGCAGTAAGCGGAGAAGCGTAAGCGAAGTCGATCTCGTTCTGCCCCGGCCCCTCTTCATGATGGGCGCCTTCAGGCTTCATTCCAAGGTCTTTTAGCTGCAGACATATTTCTCGTCTGATGCTGTCGCCCTTGTCATCGGGAGTTGAATCCATATAACCAGCGTTGTCGATAGGCATTCTAGTACTCTCGCCTTTGGCATCGGTCTTAAACAAATAGAACTCGAACTCAGTGCCGAAAAAGAAGGTGTACCCTTCTTTTTCCGCTTCCTCTACGGCTTTTGTTAGTATCCACCTGGAGTCGCAGTTATGAAAAGTTCCATCGGGGTTTTTTACGTTACAGAAAAATCTGACAGCTTTTCCTTGGTCCGGGCGCCAGGGAAGATAAGAAATAGAATCCAAATCAGGGCTTAAAAAAAGATCCGAGTGAATATTGTCACCACCAAGGCCCGGGATTGCGGATCCATCAATGGAAATTCCATGTTCTACAGCCTTTTCAAACTCTTCAGGCATTACAGTCATACTTCTGGGGCGACCAAATATATCTGTAAACTCCAGTCTGACGAACTCCACATTCTCTTCTTCCAGAAGCGCTATAATGTCATTTTTGGTGTATTTCATTCATACCTCCTAGTTAGGGACGTAACTCTGTCTTGGAGCAGCCCCTTTTCTGGGTTCAACTACATAGAATTCTGCATCAAAAACCATATTTTCGTCACGATTAAAAATGGAACACCATTCTCCAATGGATTCTTTTACACTCTCTATCTCTTCTTTTTCAGCCTTGTGCATCTCGCACTCAGGGCGAAGTAACACCTCTCCTGGGTTACGTAGTATTATTTTTCCTCCGTACATACCGGCACCTGTGAAATATCCGCTGATAGGCATATCGCCTCTCTCAAGGCCTAGAACTATAATAGTACCTCCCGCCTGATACTCACCCAAGAAAGAACCAGTACGGCCACCTATTACTACAACAGGAGACTTTTCTCCATAAGCCTTCATATGTATTCCAGCTCTGTATCCAGCGTTTCTTTCAACAAAGAGGGCGCCGCCTCTCATAGCATATCCCAGAGCATCCCCTACAGAGCCATGGACAATGATTCTTCCATCGTTCATTGTATCCCCCACTGCATCCTGGGCGTCTCCGAATACTTCGATCAAGCCACCGTCCATGTAACAGCCAAGAGCATTTCCTGCTATTCCATAGACATTGACTCTTCTTTTCTGGAGAGCGGCTCCAATGAATCTCTGGCCAGAAGGATTGATGACTTCAATATTTTCTTTACTTTCTCTAATTATTCTGTCTACTTCTTTGTAATCTTTTCCCTGTGCATCAACAATCATTCTTTACTCTCCTGCATGAGTTATGCCTAGAATATCAAGCTCTTTCTGTGTCAATCCAATACCTCTAAGCATCAATCTGTTTCCTCTCAACGCTTCTATGCTGTTGATACCCATTCCACCCATCATCTCTTTGATCTCCCCCTTCCAGGCTGAAAGAAGATTGACAAGCCTCTCCTTTCCCTCTTCAGGGTTAAGTCTTTCAACAAGGTCAGGGCGCTGAGTTGCGATTCCCCAGCAGCACTTGCCGCTCTGGCAGTTTCTACACAAGTGACAGCCAAGGGCAATAAGAGCAGCTGTAGCAATATAAACGGCATCAGCTCCCAACGCTATAGCCTTGACTACATCGGAGGCGTTTCTTATAGATCCACCTACAACGAGAGAAACATTATTTCTTATTCCTTCGTCTCTCAATCTCTGATCAACGGAGGCAAGAGCAAGTTCCACAGGAATACCTACATTGTCTCTGATGGCTGTAGGAGCTGCTCCTGTACCACCTCTGAAACCATCGATTGCGATGATGTCTGCTCCGCTACGTGCAATACCGCTGGCAATGGCGGAGATGTTATGGACAGATGCAACCTTTACAATTACTGGCTTTTTATATCCTGTGGCTTCTTTGAGAGATATTACAAGCTGTCTCAAATCCTCGATTGAATAAATATCATGGTGAGGAGCAGGAGAAACGGCGTCTGTCCCCTCTGGAATCATTCTTGTTCTTGAGACATCGCCTACAATCTTCGCTCCAGGCAAGTGTCCTCCGATACCTGGCTTTGCCCCCTGCCCCATCTTGATCTCAATGGCGGCGCCTCCCTCCAAGTATCCTCTCCAGACTCCGAATCTACCGCTGGCAACCTGTACAATGGTGTTCTTTCCATACTTATAGAAATCTTCGTGAAGACCACCCTCCCCTGTGTTGTAGAAAATACCAAGTTCCTCTGCTGCCTGGGCCAGTGCCGAGTGGGCATTGTAGCTGATGGAGCCATAGCTCATAGCTGAGAACATGACTGGAAGAGATAATTCCATCTGAGGAGGAAGGTTATCTACAAGGTTCCCGTCTTCATCCCTCTCGATTTTATCAGGCTTCTTACCCAAAAATACTCTTGTCTCCATAGGCTCACGGAGTGGATCTATGGATGGGTTTGTAACCTGACTTGCATTTATAAGGATTTTATCCCAATAAACAGGGTAAGGTTCAGGGTTACCCATACTGGATAGAAGAACTCCACCTGTATTGGCCTCCTTGATGATTCCGCTTACTATGCCTGGTCTCCAGTTTGCGTTGTCACGGAAAGTACAACCACTCTTGACGATCTTTATTGCATGCTCAGGACAGAATGCTATACACCTGAGACAGTCGACGCACTTGGTGTCGTCGCTGAGCACCATCTTCTTATCTTGAGAGAAAAAATGTACTCCGTTTGCACACTCTTTGATACATCTGCCACAGCGTGTACATCTATCGTATCTAACAACCTCGAACTCTGGATATATTACACTTTTGATAGCCATTTTATACCTCTCCTTCAACCCTGATGACAACAGCCTCTCCTCCCATTGGGAATCTGAAACCACCGGCATTTCTATCGGCAGAGAGAATTGCAGCCTCTTCACTGGCTACATAAACCATATCCTTATTCTCACCCACAACCATACTTCTTAGCTTAAGTCTATCATTGAGGGCCATGAGACCACCAGTAAAGCCAAAGACAATTGAGAATGGTCCAGTGACAAGAAGAGAAGAGAACATAGTTCTCAAATACGTAAGTCTCTTTCTCTCTTTTTCGTCTTTACTTTCGATTGTAGACCAGAATGGAGCAGCGATTACATTGGCGGCTTCTTCCGGTGTAAGTCCCTGTCGTCTAACGAGATAATCAAGTATGTATGTGATTACTTCAGTATCAGTCTGCAACGAACAGCGATAGCCGAACATCTCGACAAATCGTCTATTGGCGTCGTAGCTTGAGATTTCGCCGTTATGTACAACAGAGAAATCCAGAAGAGAGAATGGATGAGCGCCTCCCCACCATCCAGGGGTGTTGGTAGGATAACGGCCATGGGCTGTCCAGCTATATCCTTCGATCTCGTCGATTTTATAGAAGACACCTACATCTTCAGGATAACCTACAGCCTTAAAAGTACCCATATTCTTGCCGGAAGAGAAGACATAAGCACCATCTATAGTGGAGTTGACTTTAGTAACGGCTCTAACTGTATATTCATCCTCATCCAGCATCTCTCTATCAACGATACTTCTAAGTGGTGAAAGGAAATAACGCCAAATAAGAGGAACGTCTGTAATCTCAGGGATCTGGTGGGTGGGAATAACTTCCGCCTGAACAATCTCAAATCTTTCCTTCAAGAATGACTCAGTCTCAATCCTTGCGTTTCTGTCGCTGTAGAAAATATGGAAAGCATAGTAGTCTTTGTACTCTGGATATATGCCATATGCAGCAAAACCTCCACCCAGTCCATTAGATCTTTCATGCATTACCTCCATGGCCTTTATCATGCCTTCTCCTGTAAAGAGATTACCTTTTCTGCTGATGGCTGCGCTGATGGCACACCCTGACGGAATTCTGACCTCCCCTTCCAACTTCATATTTTGCCCCTATTAAAAAAGTTGATGTGTAGGTAGCACATATAGGTATTTTTAGTCAATCCTCAAAAACAATATCTTATTTTTATGTATACTCAATTGTTATTATTGAAACAAATTAGGTATCGGGCTCTAAAAATAATTTTCAAAAAAGTAAAAAAGGGAGTTGACGCGAGAGAAGAAAAAGTTCTATTGTGCAGTTAGAAAGGCAATGACGTCTTTGGAATAAAACCCAGAGGTGTCATTGCCTTTTTTTTATTGGAGGCAAAGAAATGAAAGACGTAACTGACATTTTCGGATCATTGGTTTTCGACGACAGAATGATGAAAGCCTGCCTTTCCCAGAGTGTGTACAATTCCCTGAGAAAGACAATCGATGAGGGTGCTGCCCTTGATGTCAACTGTGCAAACGCAGTTGCTGAAGCTATGAAGAATTGGGCCGTTGAAAATGGAGCTACACATTTCACACATTGGTTCCAGCCTTTAACAGGAATTACAGCAGAAAAGCATGATTCATTTATCACACCTTCCCCAGATGGAAGAGTAATGATGGAATTCAGTGGAAAAGAGCTTATCAAGGGTGAGCCAGATGCATCTTCCTTCCCTTCAGGAGGTCTCAGGGCAACCTTTGAAGCACGTGGATACACAGCTTGGGATCCTACAAGTTATGCATTCATCAAAGACAACACACTATGTATTCCTACAGCTTTCTGTTCCTATACAGGTGAAGCCTTGGACAAGAAGACTCCTCTCTTGAGAAGTATGGAAGCTATCAACAGATCTGCACTTCGCATTCTTCGCCTCTTTGGCAACGAAGATGTAAAGAGCGTAAAGACAAGCGTAGGTCCAGAGCAGGAATATTTCCTTGTTGATAAAGAAATGTACCTCAAGAGAAAAGACCTTGTCTTTACAGGACGCACACTCTTCGGTGCATCAGCACCCAAAGGACAGGAAATGGAGGACCACTACTTCGGTTCAATCAAACCAAGAGTCGCTGCATTTATGCAGGATCTCAACGAAGAACTGTGGAAGCATGGAATCCTTGCCAAGACTGAACACAATGAAGTCGCTCCTGCTCAGCATGAAATGGCACCTATATTCTCCACTACCAACATTGCAGCAGACCACAACCAGCTTACTATGGAATTGATGCAGAAAGTAGCAGATAGACACAGCCTTGTCTGCCTTCTTCACGAGAAGCCATTCGCTGGTGTCAACGGCAGTGGAAAGCATAACAACTGGTCTATGGCTACCGACACCGGCATCAACCTCCTGTCCCCTGGTGAAACTCCATATGAAAATGCACAGTTCCTGCTTTTCCTTTCTGCTGTAATCAAGGCAGTGGATGAATATCAGGACCTATTGAGAATATCTGTAGCATCTGCAGGTAACGACCATAGACTTGGAGCCAACGAAGCACCTCCTGCAATAGTCTCTATCTTTGTCGGTGACGAACTTGAAGGAATCATCGAGTCCATCGAGAGTGACAACAGCTATGAAGGAACAAAGAAAAAGACAATGAAGCTTGGTGCAAAGGTTCTCCCAAGATTCCTCAGAGACACAACAGATAGAAACAGAACAAGTCCGTTTGCATTTACAGGCAACAAGTTCGAGTTCAGAATGCTTGGATCTTCCGCATCCATCAGCGATGCAAATATCTACATCAACTCTGCTGTTGCATCAGTTCTTGGTGAGTTTGCAGATATTCTCGAGAAGAGCACAGACTTCGAAACCGATGTCCATACTCTTACTCGTGATACGCTTATCGCTCATAAGAGAATTATCTTCAATGGAAACGGATATGACGAGGCATGGGTAAAGGAAGCAGAGGCAAGAGGTCTTTCCAACTATAGGACAACTCCTGATTGTATCCCTCACATGCTTGATCAGAAGAATGTTGATCTTTTGACAAGAGAAGGAATATTTAGCGAGAAGGAAATCAAGAGTAGAGTGGAGACAACTCTTGAAAACTACTCCAAGACTGTGCTTATTGAAGCCAACACAATGGTTGATATGGCTCAGAGAGACTATCTTCCAGCTATCGAAGGTTACACTTCAGAGCTCCTTGATACTCTCATGAAGAAAGAGAAGTATCAGGCATTCGCTCAGTCTGGATATGAGAAGTCTACTATCAGTAAGCTCAGTGCTCTTTCCGATGCCATTGCATCAGCTTCAGAGGAACTCTCTTACGCAATCGTAAAGACAAAGGGTATCGCTTCTGAAGAAGAGAAGAGCTACTCAGTAAGAGACTGTGTCATTCCTTTGATGCAGAGACTTAGAGCTAGTGTAGACGAGGCGGAGACAATTTGTTCTTCTTCCTATTGGCCGGTACCAGTATATGGTGACCTATTGTTTAGTGTGAGGTGATTAAATGTGTTCTATTATGGTTGATACCGGTTCAGGTATTTCTGAAAGATTATTTGAAGATGCTTTCTCTAAGACGATCAGTAGAGGACCAGATGATACAAGAATAATCAGAAAAGGCAGTGGAATCATGGGGTTCCACCGCCTTTCTA
>CAMEQB010000001.1 GCA_945932505.1 uncultured Spirochaetales bacterium | reverse complement strand
GAGAAGAACCTTAGAACCTTCACGATGAGCGTTCTTTGATACATTACCTGCCATATCTATATTCCTCCGACATGAATTTCGACTTACCGAGTCATATTACCGACATTGCATCAATTTGTCAAACATACCTCAGTCCTTGAAACTTTATCATAAGAGGGGGTCTCTGTTAACCCTTTTTCTCTGCCAAAGATGGTTATAGATGATATTTTTAACTTTTTTTTCTTAACTACTTGTCAAAAGAGTGTGATTTCCGTTATAGTCTCATCTGTCGGAGCTAGATGATAGTTTCAACATGCCGCCTTAGCTCAGCTGGCCAGAGCACGTGATTTGTAATCTCGGGGTCGTTGGTTCGAATCCGACAGGCGGCTTATCCCATCGCAAGATGGGATTTTTTTATCCCTTATTATTTCTTTTACCGATTCTCCTCTATATGCTATCATTCGGTCATGGACAAAATTAAACTTGAAGATTTTTTGGAATATAGTTATTTATCGGGAATCAAGGTGACTGAGTATGGCACCATCTTTATCAAGGCAAATGTCAAGAAAGATAAGACGGGGTACGACAGAAACTACTGGATTATCAAAGATGGAGAGAAGGCAAAGCAGTTGACTTTTGATGGAAAAGCAGGCTTTTTCACAGTAAAAGACAACAGCATCTACTTCCTTGCAAAAAGAAGCGAAGAAGAAAAGAAGGACGAAGGATCAAGCATCATCTATGCCTTACCTCTTGATGGAGGTGAAGCACATCCTGCTTTTAAAGTAGATTCTCCTATCTCTACCTTTGATTTTATTTCTGACGACACCATTATTGCTACTAAGGGTGTTGATAAAAGAACAGAGAATCTCACAGATGAAGAGAAAAAGAAGATAGAGAAGGAACTCGAGGGTTACGAAGATATTGAAGAGTGCGGCTTCTATCTTAACGGTGAAGGATATACTAACGGTAGAAGAAATAGACTCGTTTACATCAAAAACGGAAAGTGTGAAAGAGTCTTTGACGATGACTTTTCCGTAGACACATTCACTCTCAGCTCTGACAAATCCAAGATTCTTGCTGTTGGCGAAACGAGAAAGAGTCCCAAACAGCAGTTCTATTCAGAAATAAGAGAAGTAAACACTTCTGACTGGAGTTGGAAGACGGTTCTTCCTCTAGGCCAATTATCTGTGTATTGTGCTTTCCATCTTGGAGAAAAGATCGTTGCCATCGGAACAACCATGGATAAATATGGCATCAATCAGAATCCTGACTTCTTCACTGTGGAAAACGAAAAGATTCATCTATTGAAGAAATGGGGAGAAGCTGTTGGAAGTACAGTAGGAACTGATGTAAGACTTGGCGGAGGACAGCCTGTTGTAAGAGATGGGGAGTATCTTTACTTCTCCACTACCCTCGACCACTCCTCTTATATATATAGAATAGATAATGAAGGTAACATCGAGAGTGTCATAGGAGACGAAGGAAGCGTCGATTGTTTCTCTGTCAAAGAAGGAAAACTAATGTTTATCGGCATGAGAGACCAGAAGCTTCAGGAAGTATACGATGAAGAGGAAAAGTGCCTAACATCTTTCAACGACAAAATATTGGAAAATAAGTATGTAGCTGTACCTGAAGAAATAGAGTTTGAAAACGACGGAGTCCAGCTTACAGGTTGGGTCATCAAGCCATATGGATATAAAGAAGGAACAAAGTATCCAGCCATCTTCGATATCCACGGAGGCCCGAAGACGGTATATGGCACAGTATTCATGCATGAGATGCAGTACTGGGCAAATGAAGGCTACTTTGTCTATTGGACAAACCCTAGAGGAGCTGACGGAAGAGGCGACGAATTTGCAGATATCAGGGGAAAATACGGCACCATCGACTACAGCGACCTGATGAAGTTCACAGATGTAGTTCTGGAGAAATATCCTGATATTGACAAAGAAAGACTTGGAGAGACAGGAGGAAGCTACGGAGGCTTCATGTCCAACTGGATTCTTGGCCACACAGATAGATTTAAGGCCATTGCAACTCAGCGCTCAATCTATAACTGGGTTTCTTTCTGGGGAACAAGTGACATCGGCCCATATTTTGCAGCAGACCAGTGTGCTGCGTCCATCGACAATCTTGAGGGGCTCTTCCACCGTTCCCCAATGGAAGAGATATTGAAGAATGCAAAGACTCCAACTCTTATCATCCACTCAGATAAAGATTACAGATGCCCGGTAAGTGAAGGATATCAACTGTATTCAGCCCTTGTGGAAAAGGGCGTGGAATCAAAGCTTATGCTCTTCCATGACGAGACACACGAACTTTCAAGAAGCGGGAAACCTCTCAATAGAATCAAGAGACTGAAAGAAATCACACTCTGGATGGATAAACACTTAAAATAAAATATAGACATTTCGGCTCAGTGTTGAATCATTTAAGATAATTGTTGATAATAAACATAACATTGAGCCAGTAGCTCTATGTAAAGGAAGGAAAAGTATGAATAAAAAATCTCCTGTCGTTACAATTGTCGCTATTGGAATCGGAGCAGCACTCTTTTTCGTGCTAGGTAGATTCGTTGCTATCCCAAGCCCAGTTCCAAACACAAACATTTCTATTCAGTATGGTCTTTTGGCTTTCATGGCTACTCTTTTTGGACCAATCGCTGGTCTTTTGATCGCTTTCATCGGCCACGCACTCATCGACTTCTCCTATGGTTGGGGAATTTGGTGGAGCTGGGTCATCGCAAGTGGCGTCGCTGGTCTCGTAATGGGTCTTGGTACAAAGAAAGTTGATATCGAGAAGAATGGATTTGGAACGAAAGACATCATCACATTCAATATCACTCAGGTTGTTGCACACCTTATCGCTTGGGGCGTAGTTGCACCAGTACTTGATATCCTCATCTACTCAGAGCCAGCAAACAAAGTATTCTTGCAGGGCTTGGTTGGAGGAATCGCAAACATTGTCACTACAGCTATTGTAGGAACACTTCTGGCTGTCGCTTTTGCAGCTGCAAAACCAAAGGCTGGTAGCTTGAAGAAAGAAAACTAAGTTTTTCTTCTTAATGACGGGGAATGGATTTTTTCATTCCCCTTTTTTTGTTATCCTTCTCTCGTCGAGGTTGTTGTGGAAGAAAGTATCATTAGCTTCAAAAACTTTGGTTTCAAGTATACAGCTCAGGCTGAACCGACTCTGAAAGGAATCAATTTAGATATCCACAAGGGAGAGAAAGTCCTCATCTGCGGTCCATCAGGATGTGGTAAGTCTACTCTCTTCAATTGTCTTAATGGTCTTATTCCAGCTTCTTACTCTGGAGATGCTACAGGCGAGTTGATAATCAAAGGTAAGAGTTTTAAAGATTTAGATATCTTCTCCTTATCAAAGATAACTGGAACTGTGCTACAGGACTCTGACGGACAATTTATTGGCCTCACTGTCGGCGAAGATATTGCCTTTGCAATGGAAAATGACAATGTCCAATTGAATGAGATGAGAGAAAGAGTCATTGAAGCTGCAAAGAAAGTCGGTATAGATTCATTCTTAAACCACGCTCCTCATGAACTCAGCGGCGGCCAGAAACAGAGAGTATCCCTAGCAGGTGTCATGGTAGACAACGTAGAGATATTCCTCTTTGATGAGCCTCTTGCAAACTTAGACCCAGCCTCCGGCAAGAAGACAATAGAACTGATCGACCAGATTTATAAAGATACTGGAGCCACCATCATCATCGTAGAACATAGAATCGAAGATGTTCTTCACCGTAGTGTAGACAGAGTCGTATTAATGGGAGAAGGTTCCATTATTTTGGACACTACTCCAGATAAGCTTCTCTCTTCTGATTCCCTTATTAAGAACGGCATAAGAGAGCCACTATATGTCACTGCCCTCAAATATGCAGGGGTCGAGATAAAAGAAGAGATGAAGCCAGGTATGATCGACACTCTCATCCTAAGCGATGGCGACAAGAAAAAAGTCATAGATTGGATTGAGAGTGTCCCTGATAAGCCCCAAATGGACAACAGGCCCATACTTCTGGAGACAAAGAATCTTTCTTTCAGTTACCCAAACGGAAAAGAAGCCCTTAAAGACATCAACTTCTCTATCAAGAAGGGAGAGATGATGAGTATAGTGGGCCGTAACGGAGCTGGAAAGAGTACTTTCTGCAAAGTAATATGCGGTTTCGAGAAAGAGAGCAAGGGAAACATATATCTTGATGAAAAAGATATATCAAATCTCTCTATTAAAGAAAGGGCTGAAAAGATAGCCTACGTAATGCAGAACCCTAACCAAATGATCACCAAGCCCATGATAAGGGATGAAGTGGCTTTAGGGCTTATTTTGGATGGAAGGTTTAGCCAGGATGAGATAAACGAGAGAGTCGACGAGGCATTAAAGGTCTGCGGTCTCTACCCCTTCAGGTCCTGGCCTATAAGCGCCCTATCCTTCGGACAGAAAAAGAGGGTCACAATAGCAAGTATACTTGTTATGAGGCCTCCTGTAATAATTCTGGACGAGCCTACTGCAGGTCAAGATTTCAGACATTACACAGCCATAATGGAGTTTTTGAAGAGCCTCAATGAAATGGGATATACAATCATCCTCATTACGCATGATATGCATCTTATGATCGAGTACTCAGATAGGGCTGTAGTCTTTACTGAAGGCGAGATGATTGCAGACGGCAAGAGCGAGATGATCCTTACAGACGATATTCTTCTTGAGAAAGCCAGCTTAAAGCGCACCAGTCTATCGGACCTGGCGAAGCTTGTAGGCGTGGATGAAACCATGTTTATCAGGAAGTTTATAAAGTACGACAGGGAGGTGAGAAAATGAGCGGAGTCTTTAACTACATCAATAAAAAGTCACCTATCCACGCTCTCACAGGAGCCTCTAAGTTAATCGTTCTGATCCTTTGGTCTTTGGCTGCAATGACCACCTTCGACACAAGACTGCTTATTGTTCTACCCATCTTTTCTTTGATTCTCTTCAAAATATCCGGGATAAAGTATAAAGACGTATCCTTTGTCATAAACTTTACTTTGGTATTTATGGTTCTTAACAATGTACTGATATTCCTTTTCTCTCCCGAGCATGGTGTATCAATATATGGAACGAGACATGTTATTTGGAACGGAATCGGAAGATGGGTTGTGACAAAAGAGCAGCTCTTTTATCAACTTAACGTAATTCTGAAGTATATTGCCACCATCCCTATCGTAATACTATTTGTCTCAACAACAGATCCAAGTGAGTTCGCCTCCTCCCTGAACAGAGTAGGAGTCAGTTACAAGATTGCATACTCAGTATCTCTCGCCCTCAGATATATTCCAGATATCCAGAGGGAGTACCACGAAATATCTGTTGCCCAACAGGCAAGAGGTTTGGAGCTGAATAAGGAAAAAGAAGGCCTATTTAAGCGTCTTAAATGCGCTGCAACCCTCCTATTCCCGCTCATCGTATCATCAATGGAGAGAATCGAAGTCATTGCAAATGCTATGGAATTGAGAGGATTCGGTAAGAATAAGAAACGTACCTGGTACTCTTCCCGCCCATTTAGAAAGGGAGATTATATAGCCATTATAGCTTCAGTAGCCATAATGGTTATATCAATGGTCTTAAATATTGTTAATGGTGGCAGATACTATAATCCTTTTATCTAGAATCAGCATCTCTTAAAGGAGATTCTCCATCCTTCTCCTGTCTTTACGCCATAAAGATCTGTGAAAGAGCCTTGGTTTACAGCAATAGATACGTCAAGTAAGCTATTGACGTATATCAAGCTTTCACCCTTCTCTACTTGAGTAAAGTTCTTACAGAAAGGAAGGACGGCACCATAGACGGTGCGGTCTCTATACTCGATGTCCACTCTTATCCTGTCTCCATACTTAAATCCTGCATCGGAGAAAAGAGTATCTGAGATATTTGTCCAAATAGAGCCGTAGCGGGTATCGAGGATATCGATGGAGCCTGTAATCTTTCCTTCTTCAACTGTAGGATCATTCATCTCCAACATGACGACGTCGTTATCTAATAGCGGCCCTACTTCATCAAAGGAGATTATGCCTGAAGCCAGTCTAGCTCCTGTATAAGCATATACGTCACGGCCATAAAAAGTATATGACTTCTGGCTGTCTTTAAGACGGTTTGTAGTTTCGCTTATTCTTCTTCTCTCTACAATGCCTATTCCCTTTGATACATGGGAGAGTGTTCCGTTATCTGGAGTGACGATAATATGACCGGAGGAAAGCAGTACAGCCACGCTCTCTCTTTCACTTCCTACCCCTGGGTCTACAACACAGACAAATACTGTGCCAGGAGCCCAATACTCAACAGTCTGAATAAGTCTATAGCTGGCTTCCCAGATATTAAACTGAGGGATTTCATGAGTAAGGTCCTCCAGTTTCAGAGTCCTATCCACTTGGTCTGCAACTCCGTGCATAGCACTTACAGCGCCATCGGAATATCCGAAATCAGAGAGAAATACTACTGTCTTGCGATCTCTCCAAGGTGCCCTTTCCTTTAGAGCTTCTACCTCTTCCCTATTCATTTTCTTGCTCCCATTGCCGCGATTGCTTTTGCTATCTTCTGTTGATTCTTCTCGTCGTCTCCTGCAGAACCAAAGTCATCTGCATCGCGGAATAAGAAAGAATCCTCCACATCAAAGCCAAGATTCTCAAGAACCCACTCTGTATGTTTTAAGGCATCATCATATCCCTTTCCCTTAACATACTGGAACATAATAAGGATGGCTTTCTTTCCACTCTTCTTTGCCTTCTGCTCTCCTGGGTTACCTTTGATCATCGGGTAGCATCTATCAGTAAAGATCTTCATCAAGGAACTCATGTCTTTGAAGAACACTGGGGAGAGAAATACGACAAAATCACAATCGTCCAAGAGCTTAATGATCCATCTCATATCATCATCCTGCATACACTCGTCATTTCTTCTGCACCAAGCGTCTCCCATACATGGATGGATGTTCATCTCAGAGAGGTTTACTCTGGCCACAACCGCATCTGGCCAGCGGGAAAGGATCTCCTTATAAATAAAGTTTGCAGCATGAGACGAATTCCCATTTTCCCTTGCACTTGCATTTACTATAGCTACTTTCATTATTTTCTCCTTAAATCCGGACGAAGAGCCATTGCACCTTTGAGATAAACCATCACTGGCTTCTTATCCATCTTTTTCTCTACTTCGACTAATACTCTTATTGTGAGAGGAAGCATATTCTCTACATAAGCCTCTTGAACACAAAAAAGAGGAGTATGGGTAGAGTACCCGCTCTTTCTTGCAGCGGCAGCGGCATTTCTCTTTGTTATATCCTGTGTCTGAGAAAACAGAGTAAAGACTACATCGTCTTCAGTGATATCGTTTTCTTTGTATATAGCGTCAAGCATCTCTTTGACAGCGCTGTCTACATCATCAGGGCTATTACTGTCTGCAGTGACTGCACCACGAATGGCCCATACCTTTCTTTCTTCAGCTTCCATAGGAAAAACCTCCTGTGATCAGAGTGTTTACAGCATCAAGCAAAATTGAAATCAAGAAGTATACTACAAGCCTGATAATTGTCTTTACTATTGGACTAATAACTAAGACTTTCGAATAGCAGGAACAAAGAATAGACCCTGATATTACCCAAAGCCCCTCCAAAAATATTGTCCATCCCATAACCATCTGCAATACCGTGATTACAGATACCAGCCTCTCCTGGACAGGAAAGTAGAGGAACAGAACAAACAAAAGGGCAAGGAACATATAAAGAGTCATTAGATAGGTGTGCACCCTTGATGAAAACTCAATTATTCTCCGTAATTCCAACATGCTTCGATTTTACCACGAGAAGGAAGGAGAAACAACAAGGCAAAGAGTGGTGGTCCATTACATTAACGTAAATTAAACATCTAAATAGTTAGTTTTTCGGAAAATTGAGAATTTTTAAAAATAATTGATGCTTACACAACAAAAACAGTGATAGACTCATTTATACCTAATCTTTTATTTGGAGACTGATATATGAATGACATTTTTTCCACTCTTGGTTTTAAAGCTGCGGATATACTCCTACCCAAAAAGGGAATAGACTGTGAAAAATGGGCTGTAGTAGCCTGTGACCAATATACATCCCAGCCTGAATATTGGGAAAGTCTATCTGAGTATGTTGGAGATAGCCCGAGTACTCTTAGACTCATTTATCCTGAAGTATATCTTGAGACTGGTGACAAAGAGGCCATCATCTCCTCTATTAACGAGAACATGAATAAATACCTAAAAGAAGGTGTCTTTACTGAGTACAAAGACTCTTTCATACTGGTAAAAAGAGACACTGAAAGTGGAACAAGATATGGCTTGATGGTTGCTTTGGATCTTGAAGCATACTCCTATGCAAAAGACTCAAGAACACTTATAAGGGCGACAGAAGGTACAATCCTCTCCCGTATTCCACCAAGAAAAGAGATAAGAAAGGATGCACCTATTGAGCTACCTCATATCATGGTCCTCATCTCTGACAAAGACCGATCTATTATCGAGCCTTTGAGAGATAAGAGAGAATCCCTCACTGTCGTCTATGACACAGACCTAAATAAAGACGGCGGCCATATTACTGGATACCTAGTAGACAGCAAGGAAGACAAAGAGGCAATCGCTACTGCATTCAAGGCTCTATATGACGCCCTGGACCCAAAGAATCCTCTCTTATTTGCCATGGGTGATGGAAACCACTCTCTTGCAACAGCAAAGTCTTGTTGGGAAGACGTAAAAAAGGACCTCTCAGAAGAAGATAGAAAGAATCATCCTGCTAGATTTGCACTTGTTGAACTTGAGAACATCTTTGACAGCGGCCTCCAGTTCGAGCCAATACACAGAGTATTCTTCAATATAGACGACTCCTCCTTCGATTCTCTCCTCTCTCTGTATGCAACATTTACCAAAGAAGAAGTTGCAACAAAGGAAGAGATGGAAAAGAAGATCAACGCACCTGGCCAGCACTTTGGACTAATTAAAGGCGATAAGTTCATTGTCTACACTGTAGAAAAGGGTGAAAAAGCCATTGCAGCTGGAACGATTCAGCTTGTAATCGACAAAATGCTTGAAGAAAAGAAAGGCGAAGTCGACTACATTCATGGCGTGGATGTAACAATAGAAATCGGAAAGAGAGAAGGAAACTTGGGTATCATTCTTCCAGATGTATCAAAAGACAACTTCTTCTCAGACATGCTGAAAGATGGAGCATATCCAAGAAAGACATTCTCCATCGGCCACGCAAACGAGAAGAGATACTACATGGAAGCTAGAAGGATTAAATAAGTAAGCTTTCCGGCACCCTATATGCGCCCTGCCTGATGACACGGCAGGGTTTTTTAGTGGCATCAAGAAGAGTACTGCTCTCACCCTTGACTATGTTTTCCTTTCTTACTATGAAATCAACCCTATCTGAAAATATAGGATAAATATCTTCAAAAGTCTCCAAAGATGGCTTACCTGATATATTGACGCTTGTAGAGAACAGTGGACCCGTATGTGACAAAAGAGACGAAAGATACTTGTCGTCAGGAACTCTTACAGCAAGAGTTTCTCCATCCTTTGTAGGAAGAATGACAGTAAGAGGAGATGGCCAAAGAGCCATGATGGAGTCAGGCACAATAAGGCCCAAACTCTCCAGAGAGGCTTTATCAGAGAGAACAATCAACTTCTTTGACTGAGGCCTCTCCTTTATTTCATAGATTCTTTCCATGGCTTCTTCATTAACCATGGAGCTTATTCCATAGATTGTATCGGAGGGAATAATTCCCACTTCCCCGTTCTTCAGTCTCTTTACTGTCTCTTCTATATTCTCGACTTCAACTATCGCTGCCATAGATTTTATTCTCCCTATTCTTTTTGTTCTTCTTTTTTACAACAAGAGGAACTATTGATATCACCACAAAACAAATGATAGTAGGAACGAGAGCCCAGAGAGCACACTCCCAAAGTTTTAACCCCTTATATTCTTCCAAGAGGCTATCGGAGACACTTCCGTTGACAGTTCCATCATCGTCAAAAGAGTAGATTAACTCCAAGTCTCCCCGGTCTCTTTCGTTCTTGTATTCATTTCTTTCCCTCAAAAGAGAAAGTTCCATTTCTCTCTCTTTCGCTTTACTATCGAGCGCAACAAGATTGCTTTGCATGGCTTTTCTTTCAAAATAACCGTTTTCACCCCAAAAAAACGTCACCAACATGAAAGAAAGGAGAAAAAAGAAAACCATAGTTAATAATTTGAATCTTGTAAACATATCACCCCGAGCATATAATAATATATAACAACTCGGCGTGAAACAACACGTCTTTGGAGGGCAAAAATGGCAAAAGCCAGAAAGACATGGAAACTTGTGCTCACAAGCATAATTCTATCCATAATCATCCTTGCTGCCTTTACTGCAGTCTTCATCACTCTTATTGTTCCTTCGTATGACATCACAAGGGAACAAATATACAATGTGCTGACAAAGGCGCTGCCTATTCTCATAGGCCTTGTATTTTTGGAAATTGCACTTATTTCATCTCGAAGAGGAGATGATGATTATCGCGACAACATCGATAAGCTTGCTCCTAATTCCTATGATTCTCCTCTCTACTCAGCTCCCGTGGATGATCCAAACTCCCCTTCCGGCGTCAACGCTGCAGAGTTTGACAGACGTGGACAGTACACTCAGGTAAAAGAGATTATTAAAGAAGTACCTGTTGAGGTTGTCAAGGAAGTGGTAAAGGAAGTTCCAAGAGAGATCATAAGGGAAGTTCCTGTTCCAGTAGAGAAGATTGTGGAGAAACCTGTCGAAGTCGTTAAGGAAGTCTTGAAGGAAGTTCCAGTTGAAGTCGTCAAGGAAGTCCAGGTTCCAGTAATCAAGGAAATTCCTGTAGAGAAAATCGTTGAGAAACCAGTTGAAGTCATCAAGGAAATTCCAGTCGAGAAGATCGTTGAAGTTCCAGTGGAGACAGAAAAGGAAGTTCCTGCTGAAGCAGACATCATCATTAAGCACGACTATAGGCCAGTTGAAATCAAGGTTCCTGTTGACAGAATCGTGGAGAAGGAAGTCCCTGTTGACGTAATCAAAGAGACAGTCATCGAAAAAGGAACAGAAGGAAGCTTAGTCAAGGAAGTCCCAGTCGAAAAGATCGTCGAGGTACCTGTTGAGAAGATTGTCGAGAAGATCGTTGAAGTACCGGTAGAAAAGATCGTTGAGAAGGAAGTGGAAGTTCCTGTCGAGAGAATAGTTGAAAAGATTGTGGAAGTACCGGTCGAGAAAATCGTTGAGAAGGAAGTCGAAGTTCCTGTCGAGAGAATAGTAGAGGTATCTTCAGCAGTTGAAGAAGAGCCGGAACTCAGCGTCAAGGAAGCTATTGAAGAAGAAATCGCAGCATCAAGAAGCGGTAATTATCCTCTTATTGTTGCAGCATTCAATTCCGGAAGCGAAGAGAAAGTCTCTGAGGCCTTTGATGTTCCTGCTCTTTCAATGGATGGCAAAGTCTATGCTATCCTTCCATATGCTAGAGCAAAGGATGTTCAGGCTAAAGTCAAAGAGCTTGAAGGAAAGTCTGTTGTCGTTACAGCCCGCCATAATGCAGACTCAGTAATCAAAGAGCTCTCAAAGTAAAATATATTCTTTTAATAATGGCCTCGGAGAAATCTGAGGCCACTTCTTTTAGTCTTTTAATGGTATTTCAAAAGTCATACGGTCTTTAGTTAGGATTGTATTAGGGAAAATACTCTTAGCTTCATTCAATAGTATTTTCAACTCTCTATCAGAATATCTAGGAGAATAGTGCTGGAGACAGAGCATCTCAGACCTGCTGTCTCTAGCTACCATTGCTGCCTCCAAAGCAGTCATGTGCTTCTTTTCCCAAGCGCTTTCTCTCAGCTCATCTTCAAACATTCCTTCACAAAAGAGAATATCAGAGTCGTGGACGTAATCTGCAATCTCAGGAAAGTATAGAGTATCGGTGACATAACTGAACTTTCTTCCACTTCTCTTTTCCCCCATTACCATATCGGGAGTGATTACATTTCCATTATCCAAAACTATACTCTCACCCCTTTGGAGTCTTCCGAACATTGGTCCTTTGGGTACCCCCAGAGCCATTGCCTTATCTGGATAGAACTCGCCCTTTCTATAGTCCTCTACAAGAGAGTAGCCTACGCAAGGCTTTGTATGATCCAAAGGGAAACAATTAATAGAGAAATCTTCCCCTCTATATATCTCTCCTGGCTCCACAGGAATAAACTTGATCTCATAGTTTATGTACATATCAAGAATTCTTCTTGAGGCCTCGATATACTCCCCCAGTCTCTGAGGGCCATAGATATATAAAGGATCTTCTCTATCTACCTGGCTGGAAAGCATCAATAGACCAGGGAGCCCGGTAACATGATCAGCATGCATGTGGCTGATGAATATTGCAGATATTTTCTTCCAGCTAAGATTGAGCATCTTTAAGGATACTTGTGTTCCTTCACCACAATCAAACAAAAACAACTCTCCCTTTCTACGAAGGAGAACAGAGGTGAGGAATCTACCTGGAAGGGGCATCATTCCACTGGTGCCCAAAGAAAAGACTTCTAAACTCATACTGAAAAAGGGTACCACGCAATAGATTTTTTTTCGAGAGGGAAAGAGAATTATGCCTCATATGATACTTTAAAGAGCTCTTTTTCTTTTCTGATAGATACATAAAGAGTGATAAGGGAAAGTAGCGCCATAGCCAAGATCATAAGGATAATGGCAGACCATGGAACTTTTACAGAGAATGATGAGATATAATACTCCACAAGCCCTGGGTTCGATATCGCCACCGCTTTGATCAGGAGTGGAGAAAGAGAACCAAGTATAAGACCTATAAGAGTTCCCAAGAGAGACGCCACCATAACAGCTCTCAGGGATAGTATTAAGTAAATTCTTCTTATTCTCTTTTTGTCCATTCCAAGAATAGAAAGAGCCGCAATGTCCCTATAATCCCTGGAAAGATATACATGAACAATATCTGTAGAAAAGAAGGCGGCAAGGAGAGCAACGGATGCAAGTATTACATATAGGATAGTGACACTCTGCTGAACATTTAAATATAGAGAGGAATACTTATCTCTGTAAGTTTCAGACCATATTCCTTTCTCCCATAGTTCTTGGGCTCTTTTATCTGTTTCATTGTTGTCACGGAGAACAACTTCCCACTCACCTTCTCCTCCCAGGAGAGAGTAATCTACATAACAAAGGTATCTATCAAGCTGGGCATAACCGGAGTCAAAGATACCTGTTACAGTCACCAGCACCGGTCTAGCTCTATTCTTCTCTTCTTCATAGACCATTAGAGTCATAGTGTCCCCAAAGTCCAGCTTCATCCTATCCGAAAGTGTTTTTGATACTATTATAGGGTTTCTGGCTGCAGACTCTATCTTTCTGAGTTTAAGTGTCTCACCTCTCTCTCCATTAAAGTATCCTTCCTCAATGCCCTTTATGTTTACAAGGCTCTTACCGTTATCAGAAAAAACTACTCCGCTGGATGTGGTTACATGATACTTCTCTGCTTTTTCCCACTCTGATATATCATAATCGTCATATAAAACAATATTACCGGAGCCAAGCATAACTATCATCCTATCTATGGCTGTAGTCATAGATGAGATGAAAACAAAAGCAAAAACAAGTAAGGCTGTAATAAGGACTATCAAAAGAGCAGGAACCAAGCTATGGAGTGTCCACTTCACACCCATGCCTCTTCCCTCTTTTCTCTTTAAATATAGTCCTTCTCCGTCATTTCTCATTTAATACTCCGCCAGACAAGACATAGACTTTGTCAGCCTTGGCTGCAAAGAGAGGATTATGTGTAACAAGGATCAAACCTCTATTGGTCTTCTTTACACTTTCTATCAACAGCTCTTCGATTACTCTGCTCGTCTTTTCATCCAAGCTTCCTGTAGGCTCGTCTGCAAATACAACACTGGGCTCTGTTATTAGAGCTCTTGCAATGGCAGTACGTTGTCTCTCGCCACCACTGAGTTTGTTGGGTCTATGATTCTTTCTTTCCTCAATCCCCACCATCTTTAAGTACTCTTCCGCTTTCTCAAAGGCCGCCTTTTTCTTTTCGCCTTTGATCATAAGAGGCATGGCTACATTCTCCAGGGCTGAAAAATCCTCTAGGAGCATAGAGTTTTGGAAGACAAATCCCATCTTCTCATTTCTTAGTTTTGGAAGGTCCTTTTCTTTTAACACATCTGTGTCTACGCCTTCGTAGTATATCTTTCCTCCATCTTTGGGAGAGAGTAAAGCCAAGAGAGATAACAGCGTAGACTTACCACATCCACTTTTACCTGTAATGGCGATCGTCTCACCCTCTGATAAAAATAGATTAATATCTTCAAGAATAACTAATTTCCCGTCTTTCTCTTCACTAGGATATGACTTAGAGAGATTCTCGACTCTTAATAGTTCATTTGACATGGATTACCTCCCATAGAGGTCTCTTATTTCTCTTTTTGTTTTCAAAGTATATAGATAAGCTTGTAACCACAACTAGAAATAGAGAGAAGAATACCATGGAGCCATAACTCATGGAGAGAGTCATATCCATGATGGAAGGAGACTTTTTACTTATATACTCCACAAGTATAAGTGAAAGCCTTCCAAAAACTAAGCCTATGATTATTCCAATTATCAGCATAAAGAAGAAAGACAACTCCATCATAAAGAGTATCTTTTTCTTCTCCATTCCCAGTATTTCAAGCTCTGCACACTCTTTATCGTGGCTAGAGACAAAGATTCTCACTGATTGTCTTAGAGACACCAAGATTATTACAAACAAGAGGGAAAGAACTGTATACATCATGGCTTTCTCTACAAAGAAAGCGGCATAAAGACTGGATTCCTGGTCTTTCCATGTCTTATACACTAGGCCTAATTTCTTTAATGTCTTCTCACACTCTTTTATGTCTACGTTTTTTATTGCTGTAAGAAAGAACACTGTTTCATCAGCCTGTTCTACAGGAAGAAATACTGTTGATTGATCAAACTCTGTCCCTACATTGGTCCAATAGATGCCGCTGATAGAAAACTCGAAGTTCTTCATCGTCGTTGCAGCCTTTCCCTTTCTCAGCATCGATAAGCTAAGCTTTCCATTGGAGGCGCGGAATAGAGAGTAAGGCACCAATAGCGACGAAGTGTCACCAAAGATGATGTTCAAGCCTCCCTCATAGTCTGAGGAGATGTATCTTACATTATATGCACCGTTACTGGAGAGTGCTTCCCCCTCTCCATACTCAAAGATAGTGCCATCTGGGAAAAGAGGCGTAAGCTCTTCTTTGTGCTTACCTTCAACAACGATATCGAAGCTTCTCACGTCCCTGATATCTTCAAATCTCCCATTCTGCAGAAAATCCATAATAGAGATGACTACATTGACTACAACCAGGGATAATGCAATAGCTACAACAGCTCTTATAGCCCTGTCTCGTTGTTTGAAGGATGTAGAGAAAGAATACCTGGAGGAGAGATATGGAATCATAAGCCTCTTGCCTCCAATATTCTTTCTCCGTCTCTATCGAAATGGAAGATATAACGAGGAACTCCATCTATATATCTTGTCTCTTCATATGTTCCGTCTATAAGAGGTTTTCTAATACTCTTTAGGACAAGAGAAGAAGTATAAGAATAGATTGCAGAAAGTTTTCCATTAATATACTCGGTCTTTGTTTTTCCTTCGCTGTTTTCTTCTAATGATTCCTTTAACGAGCCATCCTCTCTGTAGGTATAAGTAATACGAAAGATATCACTCTTTTTTTCAACTAGTCTTCCGTTACCATCATAAGAGTAGGTAACCACAACTCCGTCTTCTTTCTTATCCTCAGTGTATCCCCCGTCATCATTCCAGAGTTTCCCGCTCTTCTCTTCTTCCTCTTTCATCGTGAAGGTTTCGAGTTGGCCGTCTACCATTTCATATATGGCGGAGGAAGAGAAATACATAGGGTTCTCGTTCTTTATCAGGGCCAATACTACTCCATCTGGAGTTCTTATATACTCAGTATTTTCAACGAGAATACCATCTACTGAATGGGAGAAGGAGGAGAGCATAGAACCAGAATAAAAATAGTTGTATTCTTCTGTTCCACTCTCACTCTTAATAATCTTTCTTACGAGTTCCCCTTCCTCTCCGAAAAAGTATCTGATGCTTTCGTCTCCACTCTTCTCTTCATACCCATCAGGATACTCTGTTCTTGTCTTCTCTACATTCCCATTAAAGTAAAGAGTTGAAACACCCTCGCTATCTACTCTTTCCCATCCAATACCTTCCTGTGCTTCCTTAATAGAAAGCTTCTGTCCCAGTACATTGGAGTTCCATACGCTTCCAAATAGAAGAGCTGGAAAGAGTAGAAAAAAAGGAAGGAAGAGAAGATGTTTTCCCATACTTATTTATCCAAACCGATAAGGGCATTAAGATACTCTTCCTTATCGAAAGGATGAATATCATCATACCCCTCTCCTGTACCCACAAAGGCAATAGGGATACCCAGATTCTTTCCTATCTGGACAAGAGCCCCGCCCTTTGCAGCAGAGTCATATTTAGTAAGAATAACACCATCCAGCTTTACAGCTTGGTTAAACAGCATTGCCTGTGACAGGCCGTTCTGACCAGTAGTTGCATCAATGACGATGAACTTTTTGTAGTTCTCTTCCTTGACACCTCTACCCTTGACGATCTTATCCATCTTCTGGAGTTCCCTCATAAGGTTCTCTTTGTTGTGCATTCTACCTGCCGTATCTGCAAGCACCAAATCATCTCCTTGGGCAATGGCTGAAGTGACGGCATCATAGACTACAGCTCCTGGGTCTGAGCCCATTTTCTGCTTTACTATTCTCATTCCAAGTCTTTCAGCATGAATATCCAATTGGTCTACAGCTGCTGCACGGAAAGTATCTGCTGCAGCAAGAAGGACTTTTTCTCCCTTCTTTGTATACCACTTGGCCATCTTGGCGATACTTGTGGTCTTTCCTACTCCATTGACACCGAGAATCATAAAGACATTGAGTCCATCTTTTAATTCCACGTCATAAGCGTGGATATATTGGCTCAAAAGCTCTTTCATGAGATCCTGTAAATCTGCAGCCTCCACAAGATTCTTGGCCTTGGCTTCCTTACGCAATGTTTCGATTATTTCATCTGTGAGTCTTGCTCCCAGATCACCTTCGATCAGTGTATCTTCCAATTCTTCAAAGAAAGCTTCATCAATCTTTCTTGATGAAAACAACTGCTTTATCTTAGCACTGAACTTTGAAAAGAGTCCCATAAACAATATTCCTTATATTCCTTGGCCTGCACTCTCGTAGTAATCTATGGCAGTGCAGACTAGATTGATCAATGATACTATCGAGATACCTCCGAAAACAACCTTAAGTGCATTCGGACCTGTCGTTCCATTTATATTTTCTACAGCTCTAAGTGCTGTATAACCGCCAAATGATAGAAGAGAAGTAAAGATCGAACGATAAAAGTCGTTTTTCTTCTCTATTATTATCTCATCGGCCTCTGTCCATAATGGATTTAGCTCTACATCTATACTTTCATCCATTCTATTTGATTGAAATGTGAGATGAGAAAAATTAGGAGATGAGAGTGAAATAGTGTAAGGAGAATGGATGGACTGGATAAACTTACCATCAGACACCTCCCCATTTACTCTCATATCTACACTCCAAGGAAGTGTCGATATATATAAACTATGGGAATCGAGAGGAGAAAGAGTAAGGTTTATGTCTCTATCTTCTCCGACTTCTATTGTCTCGGTCTTGTCTAGATACCCAGAGGCTGAAAGAGTGAATGTATGTGGTCCATTCTCCAAGACTATCAAGTCAGAGGAATTTGTCTTCACATTTCCATCAATAACTATTGATACAGATGGCACATCTACATTTATTCGGTGCCAATTGTGATCGGTAGAAAGAAGAAGAGAGGTAAAGTAATCAGTGAGAGCTTCTTCTTCGTAGTTAAAGAGAGATGTAGTATAAAAAGCCTTTCTGATGATCCCGCCGTTATAGATGACTTCTATCTCTCTTATGGTCCCCTCGCCTTCGCTCTTAACATATATCAAAGCATCCAGGTTATTCTGAGAGAGTAGATATTCATAGGTATCTGTATCACCTGTTCTCAGGAGAGAAGAGTAATCAGAGAAAGAAGTATCTACCTTCTCTATTTCTAGTCTTTCAGGGATGGTGACTTGAGAGAGGGAGAGAGAAGAAAGCGAGGTATAATTCTCTTTCTCGTAGTATTCAGCTTTTTTCTTCTCTGTTTTTATTCTTTCGTTTCTTTCTGCCCGTTCTCTGACGCTTTTAGTCATATCAACGTTATCTACATAAGGCATAAGAGATATGACACTATCGACAAGTGCCACATAACCATCATTTTCACCTAATATAGAATAACGCCAACTCTCTGCCCCCAACGGACAGAGAGTCAGTATTAACACCAAGAAAATTATAAATCTTCGATTAAAGATTATTCTCCTTGGCGTAATGGAGATAGCTTTCGATAAAGTCGTCAATTTCACCATCCATAACAGCCTGAATATTTCCTGTGCTGTAGTTTGTTCTGTTATCTTTTACCAGTGTGTATGGCTGGAAGACATAGGATCGGATCTGGCTACCCCACGCAATATCCTGCTTAGCTATAGCGTTGGCTTCCTTTTCCTTTTCCTTCTCTTTCTGATAATACTCATAAAGCTTAGCTCTCAACATCTTGAAAGCTACATCCTTATTCATATACTGGCTTCTTTCGTTCTGACACTGTACTACGATGCCTGTAGCATAGTGTGTGATTCTTACAGCAGAGTCTGTCTTGTTGACGTGCTGTCCACCTGCACCACCGGCTCTGTATGTATCGAGTCTGTAGTCTTCCGGCTTAATCTCGATCTCGATGTCGTCATCGACTTCAGCAGAAGCATAGACAGAAGCAAAAGATGTATGTCTTCGCTTTGCTGCATCGTATGGGCTTATTCTTACCAATCTATGGACACCGGCTTCTCCCTTAAGATATCCGAAAGCATAGTCACCGGAGACCTTCATCGTGACGCTCTTGATTCCACCTTCGTTTTCTTCAAGGTCCAAGACTTCGCATTTAAAGCCATGGCGTTCAGTCCATCTGGTGTACATTCTCATAAGCATACTTGCCCAGTCGCTGGCTTCAGTGCCACCGGCTCCAGCATGAATAGATAGGTAAAGATTGTTTTTATCAAATTTGCCGTCAAGGAGAGTTTTTACCTTAAGAGGTCTGAACTTCTCCTCAAGAGCAGTAATCTGATTCTGTAGCTCCATTCTCAAGTCTTCATCTTCTTCGCTCTTATATAACTCGATCAGCTCTCCCAGATCATTAATCTCGCCGATGATCTCTTTCCATGGATAGTAGCTGTCTTTAAGAGAGTTTAATTTCTGGAATGTCTTTTCTGCATTTTCAGGATTATTCCAAAAATCAGGGGCTGCAGTCTCTTCTTCGATTTTCTTTATTTCGTTTTCAGTCCCCGCCTGTTCAAAGACGCCTCCATACGTTGTAGGCTTCTTCTTTTATGTCTTCAAACTGAGCTTTGTTTTCAATAAACATATTTATTTCTCCTATATTTCTTATTAAGGACTACTCTTTTTTCTGTCCTTGTACTCGCATAACCAATCTATAGGTTACCGATTCATACACCTCCGCTTCAAGAGGGAAAGTAAAAACAATCTTTCTTCCAAGAGCAAATTCTTCTTCTCCGAGAGCTGTGACTTCCTTTGTCTTTAAGTTTTCTTCAGTAAGAGTAAAGGTTGACGTACTGGAGAATATGACTTGTAGATCATCTTCCATCTTCGATGAATACTTTACTGTCTTGGCGCTGACTACACCCTTGGTTACCATGTCCATTCTTTGCTCCGGACCGAAAATGGATGCATCATCCATTGAGAGATAAACGACCACAGAGTAATTACCCTCTATTTTTGATGTAGAGTTATTGGTCAAAAGGATATCAAGGATAAATGTAGAGGCCCTCATTTTATATCTTTTGGACAATAAGAAAGGAAGAGAATCATTCTCCATCAAGAATTCTATTTCACTTCTTTTTTTATCCAAGGGTTCATACGAGAACATCTCGTCTTGAGTGTTCCACTCTGTGTCACCTATTTTGATGATATCAGAGAAAGACTTGTTTAATGGACCGTCGGGAATATTTCTGTCCAAAGGAAGCCGGGAATCGAAGATATTTATTTTCTGAGGAATAAAGTCAAATTCAGGAGATGAAGCGCCTTTAGGAGATATAATGGAAAGATATGAATTATTCGCCATTACAATATCAGGGCGTTGTATATCCTCCCAATCAAATTCCCTATATGCAGGAGCTTCAGTGTACTCGATAAAGAAGCTTTCAGCACCGATTATGCTTTCCCAGAATGTTCGTCTCGTTCTATAGCGCATAGGAGAGAGCTGGACATCATGAATAAACAATGGACCTGTAGCCACGTTGAATAGTGCTGTAGTCACATCTTTTTTCAATAGTCTGTTTGTTCTGGACTGGGTGCCTTCAGCAAGTGTAATGTACCTGTTGTATAAGTAGCGATAGCTATCATTATAAACCAAGAGTTCGTTAAATGTAGAGAAAGAATACTTGAGGCCATCTCTTCCATACCATCCTTGAGGAAGATATCCTGGAGTATGGACTGGAATATCGGAAATGAGAGTCGTAGGAAAAGAAGAGAGTATGTCTATGACCAAGTTTCCGGGCTTTTCACCTTCTCCTTCCCTGTCTCTTCCCAAAACTAGTTGATCCATATTTAGGAATACAGTCCTATCATGATCACCCTCTGAGAGGCTCTTTAGTACTCTTTCCTTCAGTTCCTGATACTTTATTTCACCCTTGCTGTAAGCCTCTACCAAACGGGCGACGCAGTCATCGAGAGGATAAATCTTCTCTTTTCTACCTAGTTCATTCATCCAGAAGGCGTCTCTATAGAGAGGAGCGTCTCCAGAGGAATAGGTAGAGATCACAACATTATCTATTCCAGCATTCTTTAAAAGAGAAATAAATAAAGGCTGCCAAACCTGTCCATAGAAAAAAGCAGTAGTAGGAAGAACGCCATACTCATGGCGGATAAAGGACGTAAGCTTTTCTATCTGGGACACTCTGTCTTTTGGAGGAAGCAGAGAGAGGACAGATTGGGACCAAGAACCTGTCAAAGGATCTATCTCCCCTCGTTTACAAAGGGTAGCAACCAACGATCTATATTCAGGTCTTTCCCTCTGGATATGCTTCATCATATTCGATGACTGGTAGAGGGAAAGAAAGTGCCCTGGGTTATTGTACATGTATGAGAGTACAGGCTCATAAACAAGAGCCAGCGTCTTATCGAACAAAGACGCAGGCGGTGTCTGTAATAGAGTATATAAACCCAAGGCTAGTTTCAAATCTTATCTCCTGACAATGGACTTCTGCGGACACTTCTCTGCTGCAAGTGGGCATGCGCTCTGATCTTTGGAATAATCATTCACAGAGAGGAATTTATCTACTGTAAATGGAGAATTCTCAACTTTCAGCACACACATCTTACAGCCAATACATGCCTTTGAGCAATTCTTCTTTGCCTTTCCCCCCGGTTCGTGGTTGTTGCAGGCAACGATGTACTCAGCACTATAAGGGACAAGCTTAATGACTCCGTTTGGACAGACTTTTGTGCAGGCGCCACAACCTACACACTTTTCTTTATCGACTTTAACGTCTCCATTATCGTCATAGCCTATAGCCTTTACAGGGCAAACAGCCATACAGGAACCCATATGGAGACACCCTTCCTTGCAACCGTTAGGCCCCTGGAAAAGAAGAGAAGCTGCATTACAGTCCTTGATTCCCTGATATTTATAATCTTCACGAGTGACGTCTTTTCCACCCTGACAGAATACAAAGGCAACTTTTCTCTCTGTTTCTTCAACGCTGACGCCCATTATTTCGCCCATCTTTGCAGCAAGATCCTTGCCTCCCGGTGAACAAAGACCTGGCTTGGCTGTTCCTTCTGCAACAGCAGCGGCATATGCAGAACATCCTGCAAAGCCACAGCCACCACAGTTTGCACCAGGCATTATGGCTTCAAGCTTCTCCAGCTTTTCATCTTTTTTTACTTTCAAAAGTTTATCTGCTACAGCTAGTCCTGCACCAAGGAGAAGGCCCAATACTGAGACTACTAAAAACGCATATAAAATATTCATGTATTCTCTTCCTCCTTAAACAAGACCTAGATTTGTCAGTAAGCTGGAATCGAAGGCCATGAATGCCAAAGCCATTATTCCTGCACTGATAAATGTGATAGGTACACCCTTGAAACTCTTTCTTACCGGAGTCAATTCCAGCTTCTCTCTGATGTTTGACATCAGGATGATGGCCATTGTGAATCCAAGTCCTGCTGCAGCTCCTGCAACAAATGACTCTAACAGGTTATATCCAGAATCGATATTGATGATGGCAATACCAAGGACAGCACAGTTAGTTGTAATAAGAGGAAGGTAAATACCAAGAGCCTTATAAAGGGATGGAGAGAACTTTCTTATAACCATCTCTACAAGCTGAACCATAGCTGCGATGACAAGAATAAAAGAGATCGTCCTCAAATATTCCAAGCCAAATGGAGCCAATAGTCCATGATAAACCATCCAACACACTACGCTTGTAACGCTGGTGACGAATGTGACGGCAACCCCCATACCTATGGCAGAGGAGCTGTTTTTACTTACTCCGATGAAAGGGCAGATACCCATGAACTTCACCAGAATAAAGTTGTTTACAAATATATAAGTGACAAGAATTCCGATATAGCTCATTTCTCCTCTCCTTTTTTACTCTCCTTCCATGTAAAGAAAGCCTTCAAAAGGCCCATTACAAGAAGGGCGCCGGCACTCATTCCAACGACTCTGATTGGAGTAGATACTAGTCCTGGTATCCTGATTACTCCATCCCAGCTTCCAATAGCAAAGAGTGTGATTGTTCCGCTTCCAAGTACTTCTCTGATAAGAGCGATGATAGTTAGGCCCAAGGTGAAACCAAGTCCCATGCCGATACCATCGAGAGCAGAATCCAAGACACTGTTTTTGTTGGCAAAGGCTTCTGCTCTACCAAGGATTACACAGTTGACGACGATAAGTGAAAGATATATTCCAAGAGCATCATACAAACTTGGCATATAAGCGTGCATCAACATTTCAAGTATGGTTACAAAAGAAGCGATGATGACGATATATGAAGGGATTCTGATGGAATCAGGAATAACTTTCTTCAAAAGAGAGATGAAGATGTTGGAAAGTGTCAATACAAACACGACTCCAAGTCCCATTCCAAGGGCATTAGATACCTGAGTGGAGACGGCGAGGGTCGGACACATACCAAGCATAATTACAAATATAGGGTTCTCTTTCCAGATACCTTTAGTAAGTTCTTTCAAGTGGCTGTTTTTCATTTTGCGCCCTCCTTGATATAGTCACTTCCATTCTTAAGAGCCTTGCTCACACCCTTGAAAGTAACTGTAGCTCCGCTTACCAGAGCAGTATCGTCTGCGCTTAGATCTTTCGGAGCTGACGGAAATGGTTTATCTACACCCATCCCTTTAAATAGATCCATGTACCAAGACTCTTCAGCTTTCTTTCCAAGACCTGCAGTTTCACTGTCTACAGTCATCTTGGCACCCATCAAAGCGCCGTTGGTATCATAGGAAGCGATAATGGAGAAAGATCCACCATAACCGGAGCCGGAGAGAAGAAGAGCTATACCCACTTTCTTTCCATCTCTAAATAGATCTGTAGACTCTTCTACTCCACTAAAGCCTGTTACAGCCACTGTCTCACCGATTTCCAAGTCTCCAGCTACGCTCTTCAAAGCCTCAGCGTTGGCTATTCTAATATTTTCTTCAATTCGAGGGGCTGTAACATAGTTGACGGAAGCACAGAGAACGGCACATACAGCACAGATCAAGAAAAGAACAACACTTGTAACAATTGTATTTTTCATGCCTTAGCCCCCTTTTCCTTCTTTGGCGGTTTTACATAACCGAATTTCTTTGCCTTGCAGAATCTGTCGATGGTAGGAGAAACCATGTTCATCAACAGTATCGCAAGAGAGACACCTTCAGCCAAGGAGCCGAAGCATCTGATGATAAATGTAAAGAGGCCGCAACCTATGGCAAATATTATCTCTCCCATAGGAGTGGTCGGCGTAGTAACCCAGTCTGTTGCCATAAAGAAGGCTCCAAGCATAAGACCGCCAGAGAGAATAGGAAGAAGAACTTCGCCACAGCATAGTCCGTTTCCACCTCTTACTCCTCCGAAAACCCACTGTAAGAGAGCATAAGAAAGAATATAAGAGACAGGTATTCTCCAAGAGATGACTTTCTTGAAAATCAAAAAGAGTCCGCCGACGAGGAGTAATAGTGCGCTGACTTCTCCGATACATCCACTGGCAAAGCCTAAAAACTCATCCACAACATATGGATTAATCCCCAGGGAAGAAGAAAGGGATTGAGCTACGCCAGAAATTGGTACGCCGGAAGATGAGAGTATAGCTTCAGAGCTTAAACCTGATGTAATCTCCATCTTTAGAGCGCTGAGAGGAGTAGCAGAGGAGACAAGCTCCGCCGAGCTCTTCAATACCCAAGGTGTTGAGAACTTAGACATCAAGGAAGAGAAAGAGAAGAATACGAAGACTCTTCCTGCGATTGCAGGGTTGGCCCAGTTGCATCCCAGTCCTCCGAAGGTCCACTTTACAATAAAGATTGCAAAGACAGATGCCAGGACAGGAATCAAAAGAGGAATTGCAGGAGGCATATTCATACCGATCAAAAGCCCTGTAACAAGAGCCGAGTAATCGCGAAGAGTATTCTCTTTATTTATCTTACCCAAAAGCCACTCTGTCAAAAGAGATGAAGCAATAGATACCAAAAGGACCAAGACAGCCCTAAAGCCAAACATTACGCATCCCCAGATTGCAGATGGAAGAAGCGCCATGACTACATAGAGCATCGCCTTATCTGTGGAGATAGAGTCATGGTCGTGTGGACTTGTTCTTACAGTAAGCATTATTTTTTCCTCCCCATCTTCTTTCCAAGTTTAAAGCCCTGGACAAGGTCAATGTGGGATGGACAAGAGAAAGAGCAACATCCGCACTCTTTGCAGTCCATAAGACCCAAGGCCATTGCTTCGGCATAGTTGCCGTTCTTAATATTTCTGAACATTCTGTTTGGCATAAGACCCATCGGACAGTGCTGTACACACTTACCGCAGGAGACACAAGGGAAAGTCTGGCCTTTCTTCTTGTCTGGCAGAGCCAAGAGACCACCGCTACCCTTTACCATGGGGACACTTTCATCAGGAACATCGAACCCCATCATAGGTCCGCCGCTGACAAGTTCATAAATACCCTCTTTCATTCCACCGCAGTACTCGATGAGAGCAGAGAATGGTGTTCCGATAGGAGCAAGAATATTCTTTGGTTCGTTGATGCACTCGCCGCTGACAGTGATTCTTCTTTCAAAAAGAGGTTTATGATACTTTACAGCCTCAAAGATAGCGTATGTTGTTGCTGTATTACAGACGATACAACCGATATCCAAAGGAAGCTTTCCTGATGGAATCTCCCTACCGGTAATAGCCTTCAAAAGCTGCTTCTCGTCTCCCTGAGGATATTTCATCTTCAAAGGCTGGATCTCGATTGGATATCCAAGCTCTTTCGCCCTCTTATCCAGTTTCTCTGCAGCATCCATCTTGTTCATCTCAATGCCGATGACGATTTTTTCTGGATCCACAGCCTTTGCTGCTATCATGGCACCTTCCAAGAGATCGTCTGTATTTTCAAGCATCAAACGATAGTCACAGGTAATGTATGGTTCGCACTCTACACCATTGATGACAAGATACTCCACCTTTTTACCTGTAGGAACAGAGAACTTGACGTTTGTAGGGAATGTTGCACCTCCCATACCTACGATGCCCATATCCTTGACAAGAGCTTGAATCTCTTCCTTTGACTGACTCTTCCAATCATAGACTGTCTTGAAAGAATCCGGCTGTTCCTCATCTGGCTTGATGACAAGAGTGTCTGCATTGGCTCCTGTTGCCAATCTGACCTTTCTTACATCGACGACACTACCTGAAACAGGAGAATGAACGTCTGCAGAAATGAAGGATGAAGCTTTTCCGACTACTTCTCCCTTTTCTACTCTGTCCCCCTTTGCCTTTAATGGAGTGGCAGGGGCTCCTAGATGCTGAGACATCGAGACGTATAACTCACCAGGCATAGGAAGCCTCTCAACTGCTTTGTCTTTTGTGAGACGCTTCATATCATCTGGATGAACGCCGCCTCTTTTGAAAGTGGCTTTATTTAACACAACTGACTCCTTTTTAGTCAACTATTACTTATTGTATGGTAAAATGCAATTCAACGCAAACTAGAAAGTAGTTTACTCATTCTTTTATATTTATTTTAATTAAAAAGAATTAATAAAAAAATCCCATTCGCTAAATCTTTATTTTTTTAAAAATTGACAGCACTATGCATCTTTCTTCCTTTCTTTATCTGTGTTATCTTAATATCAACACAAATAATAAGGAGAAACGTCATGGACGGAGACCCCGGAAGTAGTAACAAACGTAGAGTATCCGTCTGGAAGGCACTCTGATAGTGTTCCTGTTCCGACGGATAGGAGGAACAGATGACAAAGAAAAAAGAAGAACAGCAGGTAAAGCCTGCAAACAAGGTCGTTATCTCTCCATTAGCTTTTAAAAACGAATTAAATAAGCTAAGTAGGGAAGATTTATTTATCAAGATCTCAAATTTAGATGAAGAAGACAGAAAAAAGGCTTGGACTCTCTTAAGCGACGATAAGTGTGCAGAAATAATAGAAACATCAGGTTCGCCCTTAGAATGGTTTTTGGAAATGAGCACAAAGAAAGAGAGCGGTGTCATCTCAATTATGGATGAAGAAAAAGCCACGGAGCTTCTCTCTCTACTGGAGCCTGAAAAAAGAGTCATGGTGATGGAGATGTCTGGAAAGAGTTTTCAAAAGCGTCTGAGATACTCTCCAGATGAAGTTGGCTCCATCATGTCCGACGACTTTATTCTCTTAGATAAATCCACCACGATCAGTGATGCCTTCGAAAAAATAAGGGAAGAAGCTGAAGGTAAAGATAACATTAGGACTGTTTTTCTCACCGATGAAGGAGAAGGACTCTATGGAGAAGTAGACCTTCTTGATATTCTCCGCTCTCCTGGGGACCAAATACTCTCTGAAGTGGCAACTACTTCTTTTCCATATGTCTCAGCCTCAGCAAAGCTATCTAAGACATTGGAATGGATCAAAGATTATAACCTCTCATCATTTCCAGTAATTGATGAGGAGGGAAAGACCATAGGTGCTGTAACAAGACAAAGTCTTATGGATACAGTGGAGAGGGAGATGGCTGAAGACTACAGAAAGCTTGCTTCTGTAGGAGAAGACAAAAACGCTGGAGTAATATCATCCATGAAGGCAAGGCTCCCTTGGCTCTTTATACTATTGGGTCTAGGAATGATAGTATCTTCATCCATAGGTTTTCTCTCATCTTTGGCTTTAGGCCTTGTTATGGTATTCTCCTTCCAGTCCCTTATCCTCGATATGACAGGAAACTCCGGGACCCAGACCTTGGCAGTGGCAGTCAGAGCACTTTCTGGAAGAGAATTGACAGGGAAAGAAAAACTGACAATGCTGAAAAAGGAGTTATCTACAGGCCTTATTTCGGGTCTTATCCTTGGCTTGGGAGCTATATTGGTCTTATTTCCATATATATTTCTACGTAGTGGAAACGGAATAAAGTACTCTATCTCCCTTTCTGTATGCATTGCCATTTCTCTAGTGGTTGCAATGACGCTTTCAAATACAATAGGAGCCATTATTCCTATTGTAATGGAGAAAATCGGAGTAGACCCCGCCGTGGCATCAGGACCTCTGATCACCACGCTAAATGACCTTGTGGGAGCATGCTCCTACTACACTCTCGTCTATTTAGTGTTGAAAAAACTGCTACACTTTTAAAAAAAATGAAAAATGTGTGGAAAACCATAGTTGTTAAGAGTTAATATTTCTTTGGCCTAGGCCAAAAAATATAAGGAGAAAAGAATGGACGACGGTACTGGAAGTATAGTCAATTTAGGCGGTTCAGACAGCGAAGTTCCTCTGGGTACCCGTCGCATTCGACGTCCCAGGTAGCAAGACGATCCGCCTCCAAAATCTAGTAGGAGGTGAAGGACAATGGATCCGGAAATTCAGAGCGGCCAGCATCCAGATTATGCAGGCGAGCTAGTAGAAATAATCAAAAGTAACATTTCACCAATGGCCCTGAAAGAGAAGGTCATGGGTTATCATGAGAACGATATTGCAGATGCCATGGATAGGCTTTCTCCTGAAGACAGAGGAAAGCTATATCGTATCCTTGACTCAGAAACACTGGCAAATATCTTTGAATACACTGAAAACATATCTACCTACCTTAATGAAATCAGTGTCAAAAAGAAGATTGCCGTTCTCAGCGATCTTGAAACAGACAAGGCTACAGAGTATTTGAAGTCTCTTCCTAAGGGGGAGAGAACTACACTCATTGAGTTTATGGATGATGACGCAAGAAAGGACATCGCCCTTCTGGCATCCTTCGATGAAGACGAAATCGGATCAATAATGACCACAAACTTCATCGAAGTAAAAACAGGCACAAGCATAAAAGAAGCAATGAGGGAACTCATTGAGCAGGCTGCTGAAAATGACAACATCCAGACCATTTATGTAGTGGACTCCAATGGCCTGTATTATGGCGCAATAGACTTAAAAGACCTTATCAGGGCAAGGGAAGGAAACACAATAGACTCTATCGTCTCCACTTCCTACCCTTACGTCTATGCCCACGAACTCATTGACGACACCATGAATAAGATCAAGGATTACGCAGAGGATTCCATCCCTGTTCTTGATCAATCAAATAAGCTACTTGGTGTCATCACTAGCCAGGATATGGTGGAAGTCATCGACGACTCCATGAAAGACGATTACGCTAAGTTCGCTTCCCTTGGAGACGTAGAAGACTTGAATGAAACTGTGGGACAGAGCTTGAAAAAACGTCTACCTTGGCTGACCATCCTGTTGTTCCTAGGTATGCTTGTCTCTTCTGTTGTAGGGCTTTTCGACTTTGTTGCACAGAAACTCTCTATTCTTATTGCGTTCCAGTCCCTTGTACTTGGTATGACAGGTAACTCAGGAACCCAGTCTCTTGCCGTCACCATCAGAGTCTTGACAGATGAAAACCTGACCACGATGGATAAACTAAAGTTAATGTGGAAAGAAACAAGAATAGGTTTTGGAAACGGTACCATTCTTGGTCTTACATCATTCCTGGTCCTTGGTCTTTATATTTATTTCCTTAAAGACGGTAACCTTTTGTATGCTTTCAGCGTCTCAGGCTGCACAGCCATCGCTCTTCTTGTCTCCATGACTATGTCTACAGCCATGGGCACGGTTATCCCTATTTTCTTCAAGAAGATCGGCGTTGACCCTGCTGTTGCATCAGGACCACTTATCACAACAGTAAACGACCTTGTAGCCGTCGTAACATACTACGGCTTGGCTTACCTCCTGCTTATTCGCCTTATGGGCTTCGGAGGTTGAGAGATTGAGATTCCTGAGTTCAATCAGGAATCTCTTTTTTTCTTTTTTTCTAAGTGTGATTCTTTCAGTAGAAAGCAAAAAGTAGTTGCCATATTTCACTATTACGATAGAGAATTAAGGGATGAACCGCGTTTTCGAGTTTCTATTTTCAAGAATAAAAAAAATAACCGTATATGGACTTGTCGGTCGTTCAGGTACGGGAAAAAGCTATCACTCGAAACAGGTTGCTGCAAAATATAATATAAGCTTGATCATCGATGACGGACTCTTAATAAAGGGGGACCGTATTCTTGCAGGCCACTCTGCAAAGCAGGATTCCAACTTTATGGCTGCAGTAAAAACAGCTGTATTTGATGACCAGGACCATAGAGACCAAATAGTCTCCGCCCTATTAAAAGAGAAATATAAAAGAATCCTTATCATCGGAACCAGCGAGAAGATGGTAGTGAAGATAGCCAGCCGTCTGGATCTACCCTCACCGGCAAAAATCATTCATATAGAAGACGTAGCAAGCCCAGAAGACATTGAGACCGCAATGCACATCAGATTCACAGAGGGTAAGCACGTCATTCCTGTCCCTTCCATTGAAATCACACGCTCCGCACCTCAGATTGTATTCGACTCCATCAGAGTAAAACTGGGAAGAAAGAAAGGAAGAAAAGCTGCTGTCAGTGAGAAGACCATCGTGAGACCTGAATTCTCCAGACCTGCTAATGATGCCGTATCGGAAGTTGCCCTCACCCAGATGGTGAAGCATGCCATCAGTGAATATGACAGCGTAATGAAAGTAAAGAAGGTGAAGGGAGTAAAAAACACTGACAGCACCTACTCTATCTCTCTAACAATCCAACTTCCTATGCGCCACTATATCTCCACAACTATCTCAGACCTACAGCAATATATAGCTGACTGCTTGGAGAAGTTCGGCTCCATAATGGTGAAGTCTGTATCTATAGAAATAGAGGAATGGGGATAAGAGAAGGCGGATTACTCCGCCTTTTCTTCCATATTCACTTTCTCTATTATTTCTTTTGACTTGGCATTACTCTGCTTCTTGCGCTTTCTTCTCTTTACTTTCGGGTTCACAGCCTTTTCTGCATCCAAGGAAGCACTCTTCTGTGCTTTTTTCTTTTTCTTCGGCTTATTGCATCTTATTCCCTTCTCTGAGAGAAGAAGAGTGACGGCTCTCTCAAGCTCGAAGTTGGCTGGAGTAATTGGGCTAAGCATTACTTTCGCCTGTCTAAATGCATCCTTCATATATTCGTCCCACCCCAGGGAAAGAGATGGGTCGATGATAATTGCAGAGCGAATCATATAGTAGAACATCTCTGCCTTTCCAGGTTTCTCCAAGCCATTTTCAATAGCATTCTTTACTTTGTCATCCAGAATTCTCAAGCTCTCTCCCATACTTGGAAGCTCAGAGTGTACAGCATAAGCGGGAAGAAGATATTGTAGCAGCCTATACTGATACATAGTATGGAAAATATCGGCAGAGTGACCTGAAGATAGTATCTTCACAACTTCTTCAGTCAATCTGGATGCAGGGCAGTTCTGAAGATTAGAAGCATTTCTAAGGAGAGCAAGCTTTACATCCCACTTAAGAGAGAAACCTGTAGTGACCTTATACTTCACGGCACGTATCATTCTCACTGGGTCTTCTATAAATGAATACTTAAGAGGAATAAGAGACCTGATTATTTTTTTCTCAAAGTCCTCCATGCTGGTACCAAAATCCAAGAGCTCACACTTTTGAGGATTATAATATAGGCTATTAATCGAGAAGTCTCTTCGTCTTGCATCCTGCTCTATAGTACCCCAGACGTTATTGTTGCCTTCTCCAAAATTCTCTTCGTCGGAGCGGAAGGTGGTGACTTCAATTATTTTATCACCAAAGAAAAGGTGGACTATCCTAAATCTCTTACCAATAATCCTGCTGTTCCAAAATAGACGTTGTACCTGTCTTGGAGAGAGGGATGTGCCGATATCGAAATCTTTTGGAGTATTGCCAAGCATAATGTCACGGATGGCTCCACCCACTATGTAAGCTTCTCCTCCGGCATTCTGTATCTTCTTTATAGCCCAAAGCGCATCCTTATCGATCATACTATTTCTGACAGGATGCTCTTTAGCTGTGTATACTTTGCATACGGGAACAGATTTCCCGTTTTTGTCTGTCTTGTATCTTACGAACACGTTAAAACATATTAATGATTATGAGAAAGTGAAACAAGAGTAGGATAAATGGCTTCTTTTGATTATTCCCTATCTTTCACTTAAATCGGGAAATAATCTATCATAAGAGTATATTCAGGAGAAATTATGATAGATCCAATAATCCTTAAAGGCTTCAGAGACAGTATGCCTAAAGAGGAAATGCCAAAAAGAAAGATAACAGAGACACTGGAAAAAGGTTTCCAGTCCTATGGTTTTGTTCCAATCGATACTCCTGTCCTGGAGTATTCCTCCGTACTATTGGGAAAAGGTGGCGGAGAGACAGACAAGCAAGTCTTCCGTTTTGAAGACAACGGCGGAAGAGAAGTTGCAATGCGCTTCGACCTTACAGTGCCATTCGCCCGCTTCATGGCAGCCCATTCGTCTGAGTTGGCCCTCCCTTTCAAGCGTTATCATATAAATAAAGTATGGAGAGGTGAAAAACCTCAGAAGGGAAGATACAGAGAGTTTATTCAGTGTGACTTCGATATCGTAGGTGTAGACAACACCCAGGCAGACTATGAAATCCTATCTATGATGCACCACTCTTTCCACCTTCTTGGTATTGAAAGATACTCTTTCCATATCTCACATAGGGGTATGTTCAACACATTCTTGGAGAAGTTGGGAGTAATGGAGCATTCTACAGATATTCTAAGGGCTGTAGATAAGCTGATGAAGATCGGAAGAGACGAAGTAAAGAATATTCTTGTAGATATTATCCATGACGAGGGAAAAGCCGAAGATATTCTTACTTACATCACACCAGACGAAAACGCCGGCTTCTTGGAGAGACTTGAGAAGCTGGAGACTCTCTGCGGCGGGAGTTGTCCAGGATCTGTAAGACTAAGAGAAATCTATAACCTCTTGGAAGCTACAGAGATATCTGACGCATTTATTCTGGACCCTTCCATCACACGTGGTCTCGACTACTATACAGGAATCGTCTATGAGACATTCCTTACAGATCTCCCGACACTTGGCTCAGTATGCTCAGGAGGAAGATACAATAATCTAGCTTCTCTCTATACAAAAGAAAACCTACCGGGAGTGGGATCTTCCATAGGTCTAGATAGACTTTTAGCAGGCCTAGAGGAACTGAAGAGTCCATTACTATCAAACAACTCCAGTGCAGACGTAATGATCATCTATAGGCCGGAAGAAATCGAGAAGGCAGAGAAAGCTGCAAGAGTATTGAGGGACAAGGGAATAAGGACAGACGTTTATCTCTCTCCAGAGCATAAGAGCAAGAGAATCTTCGATTATGCGGATAAAAACTCCATCCCTTACTCTCTTTCTTTCAAAGAAAATACAGTAGCTCTCAAGTGTCATAAAACAAGAGAGACAAAAGAGTATTCTAATGTATCTGAAGCAGTGGAAGGTATTATAATTTGACACAATATCAAGACCTACCCGTTTACAGACATAGAAACGAGATATTAACGGCTCTCTCCAACAATCAAGTCATTGTCGTGGAGAGCCCTACCGGTAGTGGTAAGACAACTCAGATTCCTCTTATTCTCAAAGACGCAGGATATGCAGAGCTGGGGGTAATAGGAATAACACAGCCAAGGCGCATCGCCGCAATGAGCGTCTCGGAGTACATAAAGAAACAGATTAATGATGAAGGCACATATTGCGGATATACAATGCGCTTTCATGACACTACAGATAAAAACACAAGAATAAAGATTATGACAGACGGGATACTTCTTCAGGAAGTAAAGGATGATCCAATTCTTTCCCGTTATAGTGTCATAATGGTGGACGAGGCCCATGAACGGAGCCTGAACATAGACTTTATCCTTGGACTATTAAAAGAAATAATAAGAGAAAGAAAAGATCTGAAGATAATAATCTCATCTGCAACAATAAACACCCAGGTCTTTTCATCCTTCTTCGACTCCGCCCCAATCGTCTCTATAGACTCCCGTCCTTATCCTGTCTCTGTATTTTATAAGCCTATGACTTTAGATAAAGAGCATGAAGAAGAATACTACCTACAGATACAAGCGATCATAAAAAGTGTACATGAAAAGGAAGACGGCGGAGATGTACTGGTTTTCCTACCAGGAGAAGCGGAGATCAAGACTTGCATCCAATCTCTATATGGATCGGAGCTGATGGATGCTAGAGAGCTGGATATCTACCCCTTATATGGAAGACTAAGTAAAGAAGACCAAGAAAAGGTCTTTACTCCAACCACTCCAGGACACACAAAGGTGGTGGTATCCACAAACATTGCAGAGACAAGCCTTACTATCGACGGCATCAGATGCGTCATCGACTCAGGCTGGTGCAAGATAAACTATTATAACCAGAGAAACTTTACATCGGCTTTGATCCCATCACTAATCTCAAAGGCATCTGCAGACCAAAGAAAAGGAAGGGCTGGAAGAACAGCTCCCGGGGTATGTTGGAGATTATATAACGAAGAGAACTACAATAGACGAAGAGAGTACAGTGAGGAAGAAATACTTCACTCCGATTTGGCTGAAGTAGTACTTAGAATGTGTGAGTTGGGAATATATAACCTTACATCCTTCCCTTTCATCACACCGCCGCAATCTAAGGCGCTGGAATCAGCCATAGACACTCTCAAGTATATCGGGGCTGTAAAAGACAACCTACACTTAACGAAGATCGGTGAATTGATGATTCGCTTCCCTCTTATTCCAAGGTTATCGAGAGTAATGGTGGAAGCTATACTTAACTACCCTTCCTCCATTTCTGATGTATCTATTGCAGTGGCTTTCCTTTCTACAAAGACTCCTTTTATAATGCCACCAGGGGAAGAGCTTGAAGCAAGGGATGTTCACCACTCTCTTGTAGATAACCCCAACGGCGACTTTGCCGCCTGGCTTAATCTCTATAAGCGATATGAATCTATAAGAGGAGAAAAGACAAGAGAGTCTTTCTGCAACAACAGATACCTGGATAAGCAGACTATGGATGAAATCTGCCATATAAAGTCTCAGTTATTGGAGATTGTGGAAGAGATCGGCTTACCTGTAGTGGAAGGAAAGACAAATATAGGAGAATACCTAATCTGTCTCGCTTCCGGCTTAAGACAATACATTTGTAAGCGTGTAGATAAATTCTCATACCGCTCTGTAAAAGCCGATGAGATATTGATTCATCCCGGATCATCCTGGTTCTCAAATAAGCCTGAATACATTCTTGCAGGAGAGATTGTACAAACTACAAAAATGTATGCCAGATCCGTTTCTCCATTAAAACCTATGTGGATTAATGCCATAGATCCTTTCCTATTGAAGGAGCTTGAAAAGAAAAATGGAGAAAAGAAGAAAGAAGTCAAAGCTAAGGTCAAAGGACCAAATACCAGCGTAGCATCCCTAGAGCCCTATAGAGTCGGTTCATCACATAAAGGTAAAGGGAAGTTCGTCGTTCCTCTTACCGACTTACCACAGATCAAGACAAGATCAAGTGTCCAGATTTGGCTTAAGTGCGGCAACTGTATCAGCTTAAAAAGCGTGAAGACAAGTAAAATAGACAAAGAACTCTCCCTCATTCCAATAAAGAAGGATCCTCTCAAAGATAAACCTAAGAAGGCTATAACACCGGAATCCAGCGACGATGAGATCATCTCATTCCTCACTTATCTCTTGAAGCCTTATAAAAGTGGAAAGAATAACTTTGTATTCCTCTCTTTAAGAGAGAATGAAGGTAAGTATTCCTTAATTCCTGAAGCTTCCATTGAAAGCGGCGTAAGGGAGACTATATATTCTCTATCTTCCCTATTGGAGATGATCCCAAAAAGCAGGAAGACGGCGAGAAAAAGAATAAATGGTATTCTCTCAGCCTACGAAAGAGCAGTTGATTTGGGTGAGGATTAATCCTCACCTTCATACTATCATTGCAGCCACCTGATCGTCTGAGAGTGGTGACAACACAGGCTCTCCCAAGCCTTTGAGGAATACGAACTTTGTAACTCCCCCACTTTTCTTCTTATCTTTCTTTGTGGCTTCTACAAATCTTTCATAGTCCTTCTTCTGGACTGTATACTCGTCAAGGAAAGGAAACTGTGAAATAAGGTCGATGCACCAGAGATAAAATTCGGGAGGAGTAATACCCTGCCAAAGTCCGCTGGTAAGAGCTTTCTTCATCCCCCATACGACTGCTTCTCCATGACTTATTGAGTAATCTGTAATGCTCTCCAAAGCATGGCCGAAGGTATGGCCGAAGTTAAGAGCGCTTCTAATGCCCTTCTTCTCCATAGGATCACGCTCGATGTAGCTCTTCTTTACTCTTAAAGACAACTCCACCATTTTATCTAAAACGTGTTCATCTCTTTCAAGAATCTTGTCTCTATTACTGAAGAGGAACTTATATAAAGCATCATCTTCCGATAAAAATGCATGTTTCACCACTTCTCCCATACCACACATGAACTCTTTGTCAGAGAGAGTGGAAAGAACAGGAAAAGAAAGAATAACATCCTCAGCTGGATAAAAAGCCCCCACAGTATTCTTTGTATTCATGAAATCTATGGCAGCCTTGCCTCCTAGAGAGGCATCAACCATGGAAAGAAGCGTAGTAGGACACAAAACAAGCCTTGCCCCTCTCATAAAGAGAGCTGAAGCAAGAGCTGTCATGTCACAAACGACACCACCGCCTATTGCAACAAAGACACCATCTCTTGCCATAGAGTGATTGAGGGCGAATGAGAGTATCTTCTCTAAGCTTTCCCAGTTTTTATTCTCTTCTCCACTCTCCAACACTACTGTCCTCTCTTTATCGGGAGAGTATTGGAGGGAGTTTTCATCTGTTACGATCACGTAAGGGGTAGAGAGCGAGAGAATCTTCTCTTTCATTTCGTTGTTATCAGTTGTGAACCAAACATTGGTCTTAATATCGTTCTGGAGTGTTACTTCAAATCTCTTATCCATAAAATGAGTCTAAATCTTTTCACTCCTTTCTTCCATATTCCTTACTTTGTTTTCTCTCTTCCTTATACTTTTTCTCTCTATTGGCGCTTCTCTTGTAGACCAAGAAGAGAATAAAGAAGAAAATCCATAGTATGGAAATCTACTTTGACAACGCAGCAACTACACCACTCTCACAAAGAGCGGCAAAAACATATATAGAGACAGCAGAGCTTTATCCAGGAAACCCTTCTTCAATTCACAGGCTTGGAAGAAAGGCAAAAGATGAACTTGAGAGAAGAAGATGTCATATCGCCTCAATGTTGGGTGTAAACGAGAGGAATCTTATATTTACTTCAGGTGCAACAGAATCAATATCTCTCTTCTTCTCTTCCCTTCTTTGGATGGAAAAAGGTACCATTGTAGTCTCAAGAATAGAGCACGAAGCTGTCACTTCTTGGATGACATATCTAAAGAGAATTGGCTGGAATATTGTTAAGATCAAAGCAAAAGGTGGCTTCGTTTCCCCAGACGAACTCTATTCTTCCCTTACTCCAGATACGAAGGTCGTTGCAGTCATGGCAGTGAATAATGTAACGGGGGCCATCGAAGATACCAAGGGCCTTGTGGAATGTGTAAGAAAATATGAAAAAGAGAATGGAAAGAAGATTCTCTTCTTTTCTGACAGTGTCCAGGCTTTGGGAAAGACAGGTCTAGATCTAAAAGGAAGCGATGTTGACGGAGCATCATTCTCAGCCCACAAAATAAATGGACCTAGGGGTGTAGGACTGTTATATGCCAAGAACCCAGAGATGATAAGACCAATCGCCTCCGCAGGTGGACAGGAAAACGGACACAGAGGCGGAACAGAAAACCTTCCTGGTGTTGCAGCCTTTGACGAAGCTTTGACAGAGTGGATGGAGAATAGAGAAGAAGACGAAAAGAGAATCGGAGAATATAACAAGATGCTAAGGGAATCTCTATCTAAGCTTGGCTTAGAGATTATATCTCCTGAGTCCGCTTCTCCTTATATTCTCTCTATAATAGCTCCACTTCCTTCAGAGGTCTTTACAAGAATGCTGATGGACAAGGGATTCTGCGTGTCATCCGGCTCAGCCTGCTCCAACAATGCAAAAGGAAAGAGCGAGGGCATACTTGAAGCCATGGGTATAAGGAATGAAAAGGCAAAAAGAGCCATACGTATCAGTATGGGAAGAGATACAAAAGAAGAAGATGTAATAAGCCTATGTAAGGCGTTTGGAGAATTAATTAATGGATGAAAGATTATACTTGGTAAAAGAGGGTGAGATATCTCTTAAGGGTGGAAATAGAATAATGTTTGAGCGAAAGCTGAGGGCTAATATCCGCTCTAAGCTTAAGCCATACGAGTCCCACATGGATAAATCAAAAGGCAGAGTCTATGTATTTGTAGATGATAAATGCCCTAGAGAGATGGCAGAAAAGGCTTTGTCCACAACCTTCGGCATTACTGGTTGGGCTCTGAGTGAAAGATGCAAGGAAAAAACTATAGAATCAATAAAAGAAAAGACAGAGGAGATACTCTCCACCCATCCTTTTGGCGATACAGGTTCCTTTAAAGTGGATGTAAGAAGAGAAGATAAATCCTTTCCTATGGACTCTCATATGGTTGCCATCACCTTGGCTGATATTGTAGAGAAATACTATCCCAACCTCTCTGTAGACCTTAAAAACCCCGACTACACTCTCACTGTAGAGATAAGAAACCAGTGCTTTGTTTATACAGATAGCAAGAAAGGCGTAGGTGGTCTTCCTGTAGGAACAGCAGGAAGAGGCATGCTCCTTCTTTCAGGAGGCATCGACAGCCCAGTTGCTGGATATACGATGGCAAAACGTGGCTTGAAGCTGGATTGTTGCTATTTTCATGCCTATCCATATACTTCCGAACTGGCTCTCGATAAAGTAAAGAAGCTTGCCTCCATCATTGCTCCTTACCTGCAGGGAACAAGGCTTTTCGTAGTGCCTTTCACTAAAGGGCAAGAGTATATCAGAGACCATGGAATCGAAGAAGAAGCTACACTTATGTTCAGAGCTTCTATGATGCAGACAGCAGAGAAACTTTCAAAGAGATATCATGACGTAGCCATTGTAACAGGAGAAGCTGTCTCTCAAGTAGCATCACAGACTTTGGATGCCATGACATTTACAGACAGCATGACGGACCTTCTTGTGTTGAGACCTCTATGTGGCCTCGATAAAGAAGAGATCATCGACAGGGCCAAGACAATCGGCACATATGAAACATCCATTCTACCTTATGAAGACTGCTGCGTTGTGTTCTCACCAAAGCATCCTGTAACAAGACCTGACAAAGAAGAGATGAAAGAGCATTTTGATTCTTTGAAAATGGATGCCCTCATCGATGAAGCTGTAGAGAATACTGTAGTCTACACATTCTCAGACCAGGGAGAAGAGATTGAATGCGGGGAGGTCAGAAAAACAGACGATGGAGAAGTTTAAATCATTCTGTAAGAAACAAATTGTATTTGTAGTTGCATTATTCGCTTCCCTTTTGTCTCTTATCCTCTCCCCTCCGACTGGAGAGAGGTTTATGTCTCTTGACTGGAGGACTCTATTTACTCTTTTCATGCTTCTTCTAGTATTGGAAGGATTTAAGAAAGAGAAGATGTTCTACCCCTTCTTTTGCCTTACAGATAGGTTTAAGACCATCAAGGGACTGACATATTTTCTTGTAGGCGTAGTATTTTTTCTTGCTCCTTTTATTACCAACGATGTGTCTTTGGTCACATTCGTTCCTCTTACAATAATTATCTTCAAGGGAATAAAGAAAGAGAAATACCTACTCCAAACAGTGATACTAGAGAACATTGCAGCTATATCTGGAGCATTCTTGACTCCATTTGGAAACCCACAGAATCTCTTTATATATACAAATACAAAGGTCTCTCCTTCTTCCTTTATTCTTCACATGCTGCCAATGTGGGGTGTGGGGCTATTAGGTCTATTTGTTGCAGTAAACTTTATATATAGAAAGAACCCAAAAGAGCCTATATATACAAACGAAAGAATCGAGCATGATGCTCCGGATCCTCAGAACAGAGGACTTAGAGTATTCTATCTCGCTCTCTTGGTTATTCTTTTGGTAGAAATCATAACGAGAGTATTTAACTTTGTTGATATTGTAATAATAGTTTTGGCTGCCCTTCTTATATTCGACAGAAAAGTATTTAAGAAAGTCGACTACTATTTATTGTCTACTTTCTTCCTTTTCTTCCTCTTCTCTTCCTCTATTGCAGATATTCCATTTGTCAAAGATTTCCTATCAACACATGTTAGTGGCAATGAGTATTGGTGGGGCTTAGGTATAAGCCAGATCATTTCTAATGTTCCAGGAACTGCTCTTCTCTTAGATTTCTCCAATAACTATACTGCACTACTATATGGAGTAAATGCAGCAGGAATGGGAACTATTGTAGGATCTCTAGCTTCACTTATTACGTTCTCCATATACAACAAAGAGTATCCTGAAGAAAAGAAAAACTTCTTCAAGTATTTCCACTTCTTCTCTCTCTGTTTCTTGGTGCTGTATATATTGACTGCACTGCCAATACAGAATTGGACATTATAAGAAAAGGTTCGGGGCTGAAATAAATCACCTCGAACCATTTTTCTTTGATAGCTATAGATCACTTTTCCAATTCTTTAATTCTCTTCAGAGCCTCTTCTTTTTCTTTTTCATCCTCTGCTAGGATATCGAGAGATTCTTCATAGGAATAGTTTTTGACCTTAGACAACTTGATGACATTTTCGACCAAGTTTTCAATCCTTCCTTCTGTTATTCCTTCAGCTTTGGCATCAGCTGCTACCTTGACTTTTAAGTCCTCAAGAACATCATTTATACTTCCAAATGTCACAGCATCCTCCTTACCCAATTTTATATTTTCATAAAAATCATGACCTGTAACAGCAATTACTGTTTTTTGGGCACTATCACTCAACATAATCTTAACTATGTTTTTCAGTTTACTTACATATCTTTCAACTTGATCGAATTCTAATTCTTTACTCATTAGTTGAATAGGTATTATTGCTTCTTTCAAAGGAATAGAAAGAATTTCTACATCCTTCTCTTTTATTCCCAACACATATATCACTGGAATTCTCAGATACATCTGATACTTCATTATTTCTTCTGGTGTATCTTTGGGAAATAAGTCATGAATATTTAGTTCCTCATTCTCTCCTTTTTTACCCCAGACGATTATTAACGGAACGATAGGTAATACTTCTCCTGTTTTCTCCATAATGGAAAGGATGTGTACCAGAGTATATAAAGTCATTCTGACTTGATCCTTAACATCTAATTCAGTCTGATTCTCAATACAAAGATAAACTTTTCTTCCATCTGTCTTAACCCAGAGTTTTCTTATATCCCTTACAAACTCCTTTGATAGTGCTATTTCTCCTCCTTCTACCTTTGTTACGGTATCTGTCTCGCTATAATCCCTTAGCTCATCAGGGTTTATACGTTCATCCTTAAGTACCAACTGAAAAATAGAGGCAAATTCCCTATTGTCGCTTAATAGATGCTTCTCAGTGTTATTCTTAGGCTTGCCAACAACAGAAACATGTACACTCTGTTTCCTCTTCTTTCCCTTTCCTGCATTCTTTCTCTTCATAAATGCCCCATCGGATTAATCCAAAAAGAAAAACTCCGCAAATAGCGAAGATGCACCAAATTATTATTCGGCACAATCCAACCTCACACCCACCGATAACGAGGGGTGAAAGGAGGAGCATAGGCAAGGATTAAAAAATATTAAACTAATCGGTCTCTCTTTCCTGCGTCTTCAAGAGTCTGAGAGACAAAACTAAATATACATGATTTGCCGTAGGACTCACCTACGCTAACAATATACACCTAAATAAAAGAAATTACAATAAAAATTTCATTTATCTATATCTTAATTTATAATTTCTTTTATATTAATAATTTATTCTTCATATAATAAGAGCTGATATTGAAGTTAATAGATATAGCATTTTAGATTTACAAAATATTATTTCATATTATGAAAATATATTCTTGCATTTAAGAATAGTTAATGCCGGATTTCTCCGGCATTAAGGCTAAGACTAAAAGAAATCAGATGATGACGTGCATCTTTTCTTTGATTTTTGCAATATTCTCGTTTCCAATTTCATTAGCTTTCTTTGTACCTTCAAGGATAATGTCTCTGACAGTATCTTTATGTTCTTCGTAGAACTTTCTCTTCTCTCTGATAGGATCAAGGATAGCATTCATCTTCTCGTTTAGGATCTTTTTGCATGCTACGCAGCCCATTTCAGCGTTCTTACATGCAGAGCATACGCTTTCAACGCCATCAGGGTTAAATGCCTTGTGATACTGGAATACAGAACAAACATCCGGGTTCCCTGGAATCTTTACGCTGATTCTATTGGTATCTGTCTTTGCGTTCCTGATTTTGTTCCATACTTCATCTGGAGTATCGGAAAGATAGATAGCATTGCCAAGGCTCTTTCCCATTTTACTGTTGCCGTCAAGGCCACAGAGACGGGATACGCTACTTAGTTTGTAGTCTGGTTCTTTGATAGATGTTCCATACATTTCATTGAACTTTCTTACAAGTCTACGAGAAAACTCGATATGAGGAACCTGATCTTCCCCCACCGGTACCAAGTCTGCATTACAGAATGTGATGTCAGCAGTCTGTGAGATAGGATAACCCAAGAAGCCATAAGTAAGCTTTGAGAAGTCATACTCCCTGCTGTCATCTTCCATTCCATAGCTTCGAGCTTCTGTCTTAATGGTCGGGTTGATCAAAAGATGATTGCATGTAGTGATCATAGAGTAGTACATAGTGAGTTCATGTATACACGGAACACCACTCTGCTGAATGAATGTGACCTTCTCAGGGTCCAGGCCTACAGCCAAGTTATCCATTGTAATCTGGTAAATGGAGTCGTTGATAAGCTCAGGTCTCTCAAAGTGAGTTGTAAGAGCCTGGACATCTGCTATAAGAATAAACTCCTCATAGTCATCCTGAAGCTCTACTCTGCTCTTCAGTGATCCACAATAGTGTCCTAAATGAAGGTGACCTGTCGGTCTATCTCCAGTAAGGATTCTCTTCTTTTCCATCAATTTCCTCCCTTACACTGGCCACAGTTACATCCCGCGCTATGAGGGTTGTCTGTACAATAATAACCTGATCCTTTATAAATTACCGCAGCAGGGTCAGAGAACATTCTCTTTGCGTCCCCGCCACACTTTGGGCAGACATCATCCTCGTCTGCCTCACTAAAACTTTTCATTGCGTCGTAAGTGTTTCCACAAGAAGAACACTTATAAGAATAAATAGGCATTTAGAATAAACCTCCAATTCCCTCTGTCATAAGACTCTTCGCCTTCTCTTTCATATCTCCAGAGAGTGGATAGCCATCAATAATGACAATTCTCTCTTTCGTTGTGAACATACCTGCTAGAGCCTTAGTATCCAGCTTTTCTCCATTACGTCGCTTTTCTTGGACTATCTGGTTCTTAAACAACGTTGAAAGAGCCCTGGCAGTGCCATCTCCTGTAGTCTCGATTCTTCCTGACATAACCAAAACTCCATCTTTCTCATCAAAGAGAATACAGGTTCTGGTCATCTCAGACAGTACTGTCTGAGGGATTTCAAAGCCGATATCCACCAGAGTCTCAGGAGAGAACACATATACAGAGAATAAAGAAGAAGCCATAGCTGAAGCTGTTTCATCATCAATGTACTTCCATCTATTTTCTATAGTCCTTTCATAAAGATAATCATAATCTCCCTCAGAGAAAAGGATGAGATTCTTCATTGGAGCATAAATACTCATAGCCCCGCTTTTGTATCTGGTAATACCATTTTCCTTTACTTTTACACTACCTGAGAACTTCAATGAGTTATTGATGATAAACGGAGAATACTTTCCTTCTATTGCACCTGAAACCACAAAGGATGAAAGAGGAAGAGGATATGTATCCTCATCAGGATCCTCTGCAATAAGGGAAAGAGAGATTCTTGATGCTTTTGATGCCACAGGATTGGATAGGATGGAAGGGTCGACTATTTCCTTTCCCTCACCATTCTGAAGTCTAGTAACATCTGCTGTAAGTACATATTCACCATCTTCACCTAGAGCTTGAAACCAATACTCCGGCTCATAAGGATAGTGGTGGACACAAGACGTGCCCACCAACATAACGATAATTACCAATAGTACAAAGGCTATCTTCTTCAAATCTTTTCCACCTTGACGAACACTGGCTTTTCAGCAATTTCAGCTTCTTTACCATTGTTTTCTTTTACTTCAAGAGAAGAACAAAGAGTTTCCTTTGAGATAAAAGCAGAGAATACGTTTACAGCTTCCTTAAAGTCTTCATCACCCCAAAGAACAAGAGTAATGTGATCAGATACATCAAAGCCACTCTCTTTTCTCTCTGTCTGAATCAATCTTACAAGGTCTCTTGCGATTCCTTCCAGGTAGAGTTCTCTTGTTACTTCAGTGTCGAAGCCAACTGTAATTTCACCCTCGTTAAGGACTTTAACATGCTCTTTCTCTTTTCTCTGGACAACAAGGTCACCCTCTGTGATTGTTATTTCGCCATTTGAGTAGGAAATAGTCTTATCGTTTCCATCGAGAATAGATGCAATCTCACCATCGGTGAAATTCTGGATAATTGAAGCAACTTCCTTCATGCTCTTACCAAGCTTGGCTCCCAATACCTTGAAGTTTGCCTTAGCTGAATAAGAGACAAGGTCACTTTCATCAGCTCTTACTTTAACATCCTTTACGTTAAGTTCTTCAAGGATGATGTCTTTGTTCTTCTCAAGATTCTCTCTATGCTGATCGTTTCTTGATACTACAACAAATTCCTTCAAAGGCTGTCTGACCTTCAGGTTGGATGTAGCTCTTAAAGCTCTTCCCATTTCGATGGTCTTCATGATGATTTCCATCTCATCTTCAAGCTTGAAGTCTCTCTCGCTTTCATCATACTCTGGGTAGTCCGAGAGGTGTACAGACTCCACGTCTCCGTCTGTCTTCAAGTTCTGATAGATAGCTTCTGTAACAAATGGAATCATAGGACAAGCCACTTTTATAACTGTCATAAGAACTCTGTAGAGAGTATCATATGCCTGCTTCTTGTCGCTGTCATTCTCACTTCTCCAGAATCTTCTTCTGCTTCTTCTGATGTACCAGTTATTCAGGTCATCGATAAAGGAGAGAAGAGCCTGAGTTGCATCCTGGATCTGATAGCTGTCAAAGCCTGCTGTAGCCTTCTTCACCAGCTTCTCCAAGTCGCTGATGATCCACTTGTCCAGTGGGTTACTGAGTTCCCTTGTTGGAGTTGAGGAAGGAACATATCCATCGATATTTGCATACGTAACAAAGAATGAATATGCATTCCATAGAGGGATCAAGAGACTCTTGAGGACATCTTTTACAATGTCGTCGCTGAACTTCATGTCATCAGCTTTTACCAGGTTAGAGTTGATGAGGGCGAAACGAAGCGCGTCTGCACCATACTTGGCAACAACTTCCATTGGATCTGTATAGTTGTGCTTACTCTTACTCATCTTTGAGCCATCTTCAGCCAATACGATTCCAGATACTATACAATGCTCAAATGCAGGCTTACCAAAGAGGCCGGCAGCAAGAACTGTCAATGAATAGAACCATCCTCTTGTCTGGTCAAGGCCTTCGTTGATGAAGTCTGCAGGGAAGATCTTATCCCAATTCTCACTATTCTCGAACGGATAGTGCTGCTGGGCATATGGCATTGAACCAGATTCGAACCAACAGTCGAAGATATCAGGGATTCTTCTCATAGTTCCCTTTCCATCTGGACTTGGCCATGTGATCTCATCAACAAAGTGCTTGTGGAGATCCTCCACTTTATGGCCACACTTCTCTTCCAGCTCTTTTACGCTGCCAATTACTTCAATGTAATTTGAACCGTCACACTTCCAGATTGGGATTGGGTTACCCCAGAATCTATTTCTGCTTATAGCCCAGTCACGAGCGCCTTCAAGCCACTTGCCGAAGCGGCCATACTTAATATGCTCAGGAACCCATGTGATCTGGTCGTTACACTCAAGCATTGTCTTCTTGATCTTCTGAACATCCACGAACCAGCAGGACATTGCTTTATAGATGAGTGGCATACCTGTGCGATAGCAGAAAGGATAAGAGTGGAGATAATTTTCCCTCTTAACTAGCTTTCCATTATTCTTTAGCCACTCGATGATGGACTTGTCTGCATCCTTTACAAAGACACCTTCCCATTCAGGAACTTCGGATGTAAATCTACACTCTTCGTCTACTGGGCATACTACAGGACACTGAGGAACCTTTGTCTTCATTGTATTGTAGTCGTCTTCACCGAAACCAGAAGCAGTATGTACAATACCACATCCGTCTTCGACAGTTACATAATCAGCTGTAACAACCTGGAAAGCACCCTTTTCTTTAAGTGACGCAAAATATGGGAAGAGAGGCTCATATGTCATGCCGACAAGGTCATTGCCCTTTACTTCTCTAAGGATCTTGCAGCCTTTTCCATCCTTCCAATATTTTCCAAGAAGGTTCTTTGCAAGGTAATAGTGTGCTCCGTCAGCCTCGTCTTCAACTTCGACGTAATCGATTTCAGGACCAACAGCCAATGCGAGGTTTGACGGCAGTGTCCAAGGAGTTGTAGTCCAAGCCAAGAAGTAGGAGTTTTCAGTTCCATCCACCTTGAATCTTACTGTTACAGCCTGATCTACGACATCCTTATATCCACCTAAAGACACTTCCATATTTGAAAGAGGAGAAGCAAGCTTTGGAGAATATGGAAGGACATTATAGCCTTCGTAGATCAATCCCTTATCATAGAGAGTCTTGAAAACCCACCATACAGACTCCATGTAGTTCTTATCCATAGTTCTGTAACCATTGTCGAAATCGACCCAACGGCCTGTGCGGGTAATAGCTTTTTTCCATTCGGATGTATATCTCAAGACAATGGATCTACACTCTTCGTTGAACTTACCTACGCCATACTCAATGATTCTGCTGTGACCAGAGACGCCGATAGTCTTTTCCATCTCTGCTTCTACAGGTAGTCCGTGACAGTCCCAGCCAAAACGTCTGATTACTCTATGTCCCTTCATTGATTGATAACGGGGGATAGCGTCTTTTATAGTTCCTGGAAGAATATGGCCGAAGTGAGGGAGGCCTGTTGCAAAAGGAGGCCCGTCATAGAAGACATATTCATTGTCTGCAGGGCGATTCTCAATAGATTTTTTATAGATTTCGTTCTCTTCCCAAAACTTGAGGATCTTCTCCTCCTGGGCCGCGAAATCGACTTTGTTGTTCACAGGTTCAAACATTCTTGTTCTCCTTGCTTTCCTGAAAAAGAGAAATATGGACACTCTTCTATATGCACAAAGAAGGAGGGGTGTCCCACATCCCTTTTGACTTATTCTAATGCTTTATTCCATTTAAGGGCAACATCTAGCAAAGAAGAAGGGAGGTTTTGATGCCTCCCGCTTTATCATTTCTTTATTAGTCTGTACTCCGTCCAGCTTACATACTCATTCTTCTCGTCAAGCCAGAATCCTTTAAAATCTGGTCGATTTGGGAAATCTGGATAATACTCAGTCTCCATACAGAATCCTGTGAATGGAGAAAGAGCCGTGCCATTCTTCCCCTTCTCTTTTCTGTTTAGGAACTCTCCTGTATAAAGTTGCATTCCAGGAAGGGATGTGGTCATCTCAAGAGCATACTCCTTATTCTCAACCCTTACTTTTCCACCCTCTTTTATTACAAAGCAATGGTCATATGCTCCGTTTCGTCTTTCCCTCAATGCCTTTGGAGACCTGAAGTCGAAGTCTGTAGACTCTACGCTCTTTATTTCTGTAGGAATAAGAGTGCTGTCTACCTCCAGATACTCGTCAGCATCCATAGTCACTACTGTGCCTCTTATATCTCCCGATCCAGAGAGGTTAAAAAAAGCATGGTTTGTAGGATTCAGAGGGCACTTTTTGTCACCCTTTATTGAGTAATCCAGTCTTAATACGCCCTCTAAGGACAATGAATACTTTACACATACTTCTTGGTTTCCAGGGTAACCATAGGACTCAGGAGAATAGAGTGTGAGAGTTACGCTACTCTCTGTAATCTCTTTTACGCCCCACGTCTTCCAGCCATAGTTTCGGTTTCCGGAATGAAGGTGGTTCTTTCCATCGTTTTTCTCTACTCTATGCTCTCCATTTTCATCGCTATATACAGCGTCGCATATTCTATTGGCATATGGTCCTACAATTTGCCCTAGGTATGAATCAGACTCTATATTGTCTTCAATATTTTCAAAGCCTAGGACAACATCGTGGCCATCTACACTAAAGGAGCAGAGAATAGCTCCTTGATCCAAAATAAGCGCTTCATATCTTCCGTTTTTTATCTTTATCTCTCTCATTTTTACCTCTTAACTAAATATAGGTGCCATACTAGAAGAGTATTTCTTCCACTTCTCATAGCAAGCTTTATATTTCTCATGGTTTTCCATATTTGGATATGCTTTCTTCTCTTCATCAAAAACAAGATGCTCTTCTGCAGTATCTACTACACTTCTTCCTTCCGCCACTGCAAGAGCCTCCAACGCTGAACCAAAGGCGGCTGCCTCCTCAACTTGTGGGCACCTTATTTCAAGTCCTGTGATATCTGAAATCATCTGCCTCCAGAATTCGCTCTTGGAGCCGCCTCCTGTGAGGGAAGCCCTCTTTGGTACAAATGAAAGCTCTTTGAATGCCTCAAGACCCAACAGGAATTCAAAACTCACTCCCTCAAGAGCTGAACGGGCGATGTTTTCTTTTTTCACATTGGTCATGTTCATTCCACCCAGCACAGCCTCTCCATTTGGGTAATCAGGGATTCTCTCTCCATTAAAGAATGGAAGAAGAACCAATCCCTCTGATCCCAGAGGCGCCTTGGAAGCAAGAGAAACAAACTCTTTCACTTCCATCCCCATCTCTTTTCTCAGAACTTCTTCCGCCACTGTACAGTTCATAGTACAGAGAAGAGGAAGGAAGGAGGAATGGGAAGAGGAGAAAGAAGCTAGCCTACACTTATCGTCAATAAGAGGAGTGGATGATGAGGCGAAGAGTGTGCCGCTGGTGCCGAGGCTGATAGTAATCTCACCATCCCTCAAGGCGCCTGTTCCAATAGCGCTCATCATATTGTCTCCACCGCCAGATACAACTACAACGTCCTCACTTATCCCAAACATAGTTGCTACATCCCTCTTTACGTCTCCGATGACTGAAGGAGACTGGAGAATAGGAGGGAGTTTAGAAAGGAGAGTCGGAGAAATGAGGGAGACAAGGTCTTCACACCATTCTCCTGTCCTTATATCCATAAGAGCTGTACCGGAAGCATCTCCTCTTTCCATAATAATTTTTCCTGTAAGAAAATAATTAATGTAGTCGTGGACTAAAAGCATGTGGGCTGCCTTATCGTAGACTTCAGGGTGCTTGTTCTTTAGAAAGAGTATCTTGGAGGCTGTATAACCAGGAAGAATAGGGTTACCTGCCATTTTTATTACATTTTCCCTTCCACCAGCCTTCTCCTCTATCTCTTTGCACTCCTCAAGAGTCGAAGTGTCACACCAGAGTTTTACATTCCATAATACTTCTCCATCAGAAGAGATAGGGACCAAGCCATGTTGCTGACCAGATACTCCGAGGGCTTTGATCTCTTTTTTTAGTTTCTCATCTATCCTATCGAAGCATGACTTGATTGCATCGATGTACCACTCAGCCTTCTGTTCCCTTGTTCCGTCAGAATAGGATATTAACTCCAACGGCGAGGAGACAATGGCCTTGATCTCTTTATCAGAGCTATCATAAATCAGTACTTTTACTGACTGGGTTCCTACGTCGATTCCTCCTACAAGCATATTTCTTCTCCTATGTTTTCTTTTATCTTTACGATATTTCTTGCGATAAACGACTCAGGTTTTTCATGTGATATCAAGTAGTCTGACATCTTCATCACTGCATTATATCCCTGTAGAAAAGGTTCCTGGGATACTGTCCATTTTATTCTCCCGCTATTTACCAAACGACATACATCTTCTGTGTCGTCGGAAGAGAATACTAAAAGATCTCTTTCTCCAATGGCTCTCATGGCACCTTTAACACCAGATGTGGATATAAAGATTGTATTTATGTCACTGTTTTCAGAGAGAGCTCGAGACGTCAATAACTCAGTAGTTTCGTCGTCATCATTTGTTTCAACGTCTTTTTGTATGGTGTAATCCAAACCTCGTTTATCCAGCGCCTCTTTAAAACCATCCAAGATCTCTTTATGGCCCTTCATAGCCTCAGATCCTCTTAAAAAGAGGATATTGGGCTTAAAAGAAGATGAAATCAGCGCCAAAAGGCCTGCGTTGATCATTCCTTTCTTCCTATAATCGGGGCCACTGTAGAAAAGGCATTTATCAGAAGAGAGCCCGCTGTTTACAGAGCCAAAGGGGCATTTTGATTCCTCTATTGTCTTTACAACCAGAGGAGTGTCAGGGACAGTAAGAAGAAGCGAGTCCACGCCTTCACTCAATGTTTCCTTCAGAACTTTAAGAGTATCCCCCTCTTCATATCCCGTGTAGTGGTGAAAAGAGAGAGATAGGCCTGACTTATCTGAGGCCTCCTCCATTCCCCTCTTTATGTCAAAGAAGAATGGGTTTGAAAGAGAAGGCATTATAACTCCTGTCTTATGGCTCTTTTTTGAAGCTGCAAGAGTCTGACCTGCCCTATTGGGGCGGTAGGAGAGAGATTCAATTATACTATTGACTCTCTCCTCTACATCTTTATCGACTCTACCCCTTTTATGGATGACTCTATCTACAGTCCCTCTTGATACTCCTGCTTTCTCTGCTATCTCTTTGATAGTAGCCATCAGAAAGGACATTCCTCAGGATAAAGATCACCCTTCTTACGGTTATATGAAACATCCTTTATTCCTAAATAATCCAATACGCCATAGAAAGCTTTGCCGATATGAGCGAAAGCAACTGCAGCGTGGTGTGGGAAATGCTTTCTAATAAGAACGTTTCTATAGAAGCGTCCCATCTCATCTATTGCAATTACGCCGATTCCGCCGAAGCTTCTTGTCTTGACATCCAAGACTTCGCCCTGAGCACAGTATGCTTCCAAAGATCCATCAGCATTTGCATGGAGACGATACATTGTGACATCTCCACTCTTGATGTCGCCTTCAAGTGTTCCACGTGTAAAGTCAGGCTCACCACCCTTCTCCAGAAGTCTATTCTGTATGATCTGGTAATTGACTTCTCCACAGGAGAGGCATGAGAGAGGAGTGTTCCCACAATGGAAGCCCATGAATACATCTCTCTCACCATAATCTGTCTTATTTTTGATTTCACTCTCATACATATCTCTTGGGACGGTATTGTTGATATCGAGAAGAGTAACAGGACTATTTGTGATACATGCTCCGATATACTCGGAGAGAGCTCCGTAGATATCGACTTCACAAGAAACTGGTATTCCACGGGAAGCAAGGCGTGAGTTTACATAGCAAGGTTCAAAACCGAAGGCTTCAGGGAATGCAGGCCAACATTTGTCTGCAAATGCCACATATTCCCTTGATCCCTTATGTGTCTCAGCCCAATCGAGGAGTGTAAGCTCAAACTGTGCCATACGAGGCAAGAGGTCAGGATACTTGTTTCCCTTGACTCCCAGCTCTTCTGCCATTGAAGCTACAATGCCATCGATTCTTTTGTCTCCACTATGTTCTTTATATGAAACAAGAAGGTCCAACTCACTGTTTTCTTCTATCTCCACTCCGATATCATAGAGGCCCTTGATAGGTGCGTTACATGCAAAGAAATCTTGGGGACGAGGACCAAATGTAATGATCTTCAGTTTTTTGAGACCAATGATGGCTCTTGCAATTGGAATGAAAGAGATGATCATATCAGCTACTTCATCAGCTCTTCCAACAGGATCAGCTGGTATATATGCCTTTATTCCTCTCAAGTTAAGGTTATAAGAAAGATTAAGGACTCCGCAATATGCATCGCCTCTTCCATTGATAAGGTTGTTTCCAGTCTCCTCTGCAGCAGCTGCATACATGACTGGTCCATCGAAGAACTTGGCGATCAATGTCTCAGGTGTCTCAGGACCAAAGTTACCGAGATACACACAAAGAGCATTGCAGCCCTTTCCCTTAGCTTCCTCTACTGCCTTTACAGCATCGAGTTCGTTTTCAACTACGACTGAGATTTCTTCAATCTCAACTCCTTTTTTTCTTACTTCTTCAACTACGCTCTCTCTTCTACTCTGGGATAGTGTCCTAATAAAGCAGTCTCTACTTACAGCTATAATTCCAATCTTCACATCTGGAATGTTTTTCATAGTGTTCTCCTTTTTGCGTGCCCGCACACACACTTATTATAACTTGGTTTTCAAACTTTTCAAGAAAATTGATTATCACTTTTTTCTCTGATAGACTCTAAGCATGCAAATGGAAATATCAGAGACACTGAAGACTCTTTCATCTATATTTAAGTCCCATGGTTATTCTCTTTATCTGGTTGGTGGAGCTGTAAGAGATTATCTCTTGTCGAAGCCAAGCCATGACTTTGATTTCACTACAGACGCTAGACCAGAAGAGATAAAAAGCATGTTCCGTCATACCATCGATACAGGTATAAAGCATGGAACAGTTACTGTCCTTTTTAAAGGCGGAAGCTATGAGATTACAACATTTCGTACTGAAGGAGACTACTCTGATTCTAGACATCCTGACTCTGTCACTTTCGTCAGATCATTATCGGAAGACTTAAAGCGACGCGATTTCACCATTAATGCATTTGCCTGTGACCTATCCAGCGGTGAGATTATTGACCAGCACGGCGGCTTTAATGACTTAAAAAATGGAGTGATCAGGGCTATTGGGGATCCAAACGAGCGTTTTACAGAAGACGCATTGAGGATTATGAGGGCTGCCCGCTTTTCTTCAAAACTTGGCTTTGAAATAGAAGAAGAGACAAAAAAAGCAATGAAAGCACTATCGCCCACGATTATTAAAGTATCGGAAGAAAGAATAAGAGAAGAGTTATTCCGCCTTATTGATTCTCCATTTCCAAGACTCGGAATAAAAACAATGGAAGAGACGGGCCTATTGGAGATTATTCTTCCAGAGCTTTATAGTTGTAAAGCTATTGAAGGGGAAGGTTACCATAAAGAAAACCTATTGGAACACCAGATACTGGCTCTAGAAGAGGCTCTGAGACTCCACGCTCCCCTCTCTGTCAAAATCTCTGCTCTTTTACACGATATAGGGAAAGTAAAGGCTGAAAGAAGAATTGGCGACAAATCCACTTACTACTCACACGAAATAATCGGATCAGAAATGGCCTCAAATATTATGACAAGGCTTAAGTCATCAAATAAAGATAGAGATGAAGTGGCCCTTCTCATCAGAGAGCACATGGTTCAATACACATCCTCTTGGTCAGACGGCGCTGTAAGAAGATTGATCGTAAGGGTTGGTAAAGATAACTTAGATAACCTATTTCTCCTTCGAGAATGTGACCGAAAAGCCACACTTGCCCTTCCTGATAGCTTTAATGACGATGAGCTGAAAGCCCGTGTGGCTAAGGAGCTTTCCTCCTCCCCTGCCCTTACACTAAAAGACCTCAAAGTTAATGGAAAAGATATTTCTCTTCTTACAGGAAATGGCCCTCTCACTGGAAAAGTATTGAAAGCCCTGTTGGATATGGTCATCGAAGAGCCAGGCTTAAACGAGAGAGAAATACTTTTGGAAAAGGCAGAAGAGTTGTCAAAGACACTACTCTAATGATAGATGAGCCTTGACTCATTGTAGACGGGGCTCTTTTTATCCATTATTTTGTATCGCTATAACGTGTTTTGTCTTATTTTTTAAAAACAAACTGTATGGCATAAAAAAAACCATAGAGTATATCGCCCTATGGTCTTATAAAAAATCATGCTTAATCCCTATCTTCAAAGCTACCGTCATTGGGCTCAAGGCCAAGATGAATCAAAGCATATTTAGCCACATTTTGCTCAGCATGCTTCTTACTCTTTCCACTGGCAGGCCCATAGACTTTTCCACCAAGGGAAACAGTTACATAAAACACCTGCTCATGATCCGGGCCAGAGTGACCGACAGTATTATATTCAGGAACCTTACCCTTCTTTTTCTGCCAATACTCTTGTAACTTTGTTTTGTAATCTTTATATGAGACACGATTTCTTATTACCTTTTCAATTTGAAAAGGAATAAATGACAAGACATACTCTCTGGCGGCATCAAGGCCTTTATCAAGAAAGACAGCAGCAATTACAGCTTCCATGACATCAGCCTGAATTGCTTTTTTAGTCGCTCCTCCCTGAGATGCTTCACCCTTTCCTATCAATATGTATTTTTCGAAGTGTTTCTGACGTGCAATCTCAGAAAGGGAGTCTTCACTTACAACTACAGCCTTGATCTTTGTGAAGTCGCCCTCATGATACTCTGCATAGTAGTTTTCAAACAAATACTCTGCAGTGATCATATCGAGAATAGAATCTCCAAGAAACTCAAGTCGTTCATAACTATCTGACTCTCCCTTGCATTCATTTGCATAGGAGGTGTGGGTAAACGCAAGATTAAGGAGTCTTAGATTATCTATCTCCAGATTATTATCTTTAAGGAAACAAACAAGCTCCCTTTCTCGTTCTTGCGAGATAGAGGGAGCCTTTATCTGAGTAAGCGACAACTTAGTTAAGTTCCTTCATCAGATACTTGACAGCATCACCAACTGTTTCGAAGCTGTTAGCTTCATCATCAGAGATAGATACGCCTGTCTCTTCTTCAAGTGCATAAACAAGCTCATATGTATCGAGACTGTCAGCACCGAGATCCTTACGAAAAGCTGCACTCATTGTAACCTTTGCAGGATCTACGCCAAGCTTCTCAACAACCAGGTCTCTAACCTTTCCAAAAACTTCATTCTCTGTCATTAGATTACTCCTCGTCCTTTACGATGACTGGCTTACCTGCATAGTAACCACATTTTGGGCATACGCGATGTGTAGGGATAAGGTTACCACATGTCTGACATGGTACAAGTGTCGGTGCCTTGAGCTTCATGTTCTCAGCCTTTCTGCTAGCTGCTCTGGACTTAGATGTTTTATACTTAGGAGTTGCCATTTTAAACCTCTCTATTATACAAATATTTAATCTGACAGTTTGAAATTCTACCAAAAGATAGATACATGGTCAACTGACCTCCCTTGGAGAGTACAAACCTTAGTGAATATAGCAAATTTTTAACATGAAAAGCAATAGATAGAGAAAAGAGTTGTTCCAAGAGTGGAGTTTAGATAGAATCAAAGGGATGAAAATACTTAGGAAAGTCTTTCTCCTTCCTGTTTATTTCTATAGAGCAATCATAAGCCCCATGAAAGGAGGGGCCTGTTGCGGTTACACTCCTACCTGCTCAGAGTACTTTATAGAAGCAGTAGATAAACATGGAATAATAAAAGGCGCTATATTGGGGACTGCAAGAATTCTTAGATGTAGGCCATCTTTCTTTGGAGGATATGATCCAGTCCCCGATGAGTTTTCATTTAAAGAAATAAAGAATCAGTGGAAAGCCAGGAAAAAGCCAAAGGACTTTGACAAATCACTTCATCATCATAGCGCCGATGAATGAGAACAAGACTTCCATGGCGTTATCGTTATACCCACCTTCCGGGATGATCAGATCTGCATAAGCCTTACTCGGCTCAATGAAGTTATAATGTCCAGGACGCACTACATTTGTGTACTGTTCAATGACTGACTCTACAGTTCTTCCTCTTTCAGCCACATCCCTCTTAAGTCTTCTGATAAACCTTATATCTGCTGGAGTATCTACATAGAGTTTCAGATCCAAGATATTCCTTACTCTCTCATCGTAGAATACCATAAGGCCGTCGATTACGATGATTGATGAAGGCTCCACCTTAATAAACTCCTCTTTTCTTGCATGGTGAACAAAGTCATACTGAGGCATCATGCAGCTCTTGCCTTCTTTTAAATCAGCAAGGTTCTGAAGCATAAGATCCATATCGAAGGCATCAGGATGATCGAAGTTATATGCAGTGATATTATTGTTGTTAACAAATGTCGCACTCTTATAATAGTTGTCCATTTCAATAAGTACTGCATTTGGATATCGTTCTTTTATCCTTTTTACTACTGTGCTCTTTCCAGAGCCTGATCCACCTGTGATTCCGATAATCTTAGGCATGATTCACTCCTTAATGACCAACTTATAGCTGGTAGTAGACTCATATATTCTATCTTTATCAGTGTATTCCCTTGGAAAGTCAGGGCGGTTTGGAGAGTCGGGGAATCTTCCAGTCTCCAGTGCCAGTCCATCAAAAGGCTTCGCGTCTTTTCCTGATAAGAATTCTCCTGTATATACTTGTATTCCTGGCTCTGTGGTTCTGACAAAAAGCTGGGCAAGGTTTCCCTCAGCTTTAACAACCGTATTTTTATCGAGGACCCAAGTATTGTCGTAGCATCCGTCCCTGCGGCTACCAATTGCTCTTTTTTCCCTAAAGTCAAAGTCTGAGCCTTCGACTTTCACTGGATTCTCCTTTAGCGGAATCAAAGATGAGTCTACAGAGACATATTTCTTGCTCGGAATCTCCAGCTCCACATATTTATCACCTCTGTCATCGAGAACAAAATATGCATGGTTGGTAATAGATATAGGGCACTTTTTATTAGAAGTGCAGCGATAGAATATTGTCAGAACTCCGTCTTCTGTCAAAAGATATGTTACTTGAACTTCATGATCTCCAGGAAAGCCGCCACTCTCTTTTGCCATCAGAGATAGAGTTACCATGTTGTCGCTGACACCTTCAATACTCCACAACTTGTTTCCAAAGCAAGCGGAACCAGAATGAAGAGAGTTTTCTCCATCATTTTTTTCCAGTTTATATACTTTACCGTCTATTTCGAATTCAGCGTTCTTTATCCTATTGGCATATGGACCTACAGTCTTTCCCATATATGTAGAGTCATCTAAATAATCCTCTGCACATTTATGGTATGTGACGTAGTTTCTGTCCTTTGTACCAAACCAAACTATAGTTGAACCGAAAGAAGATATGGCAGAGACGAACTTGCCGCTTTTTAGGACAGCAAGCTGTGCTTTATCACCATTAATGGTTCCAAAGTCTATTAAATGTCCCATTAGCTGTCGTCCTCTGTCTTCAATACAGCAAGGAATGCAGACTGAGGTATTTCAACATTACCTACCATCTTCATTCTCTTCTTTCCCTCTTTCTGCTTTTCCAAGAGTTTTCTCTTTCGTGAGATATCACCACCATAACACTTGGCTGTAACATCTTTTCTGTAAGCGTTGACAGTTTCACGAGCAATAATCTGGCCACCGATAGCTGCCTGAATAGCGATCTTAAACTGTTGGCGAGGAATCTCACCCTTTAGTCTCTCAACAATCTGTCTGCCTCTTGTCTGAGCGTTACCTCTATAGACAAGACAGGAGAGGGCGTCTACAGGATCCCCGTTTACAAGTATCTCCATTCTCACCAGGTCAGTTCTTCTGTTTTCGATTACGTTGTAATCAAAGGAAGCATAACCACGGGAAATAGACTTCAGTCTATCATAGAAGTCAAAGAGAACTTCAGAGAGAGGCATTTCATAAATAAGTTCGACTCTCTTTGTATCCAGATAGTTCATCTGGGTCTGAACGCCTCTCTTTTCAAGGCATAGAGTGATGATTGGACCTACATACTCTGTAGGAGTAATGATATTTGCCTGGATATATGGCTCTTCTGCCCAATCGACTCTCATTGGGTCTGGATATTCCAACGGGTTATCGATATAGAGAGTCTCCCCATCCTTCATGTGGACCGTATATCTTACAGAAGGGGAAGTGAAGACAATAGAGAGATCAAACTCCCTTTCTATTCTTTCCTGGATGACCTCCAAGTGAAGCATACCCAAGAAACCACATCTGAAACCAAAACCAAGTGCAGCTGAAGAGTCTTTCTCATACATCAAGGAAGCATCGTTCAACTTCAGTCTCTCTATTGCATCCTGTAGTTCTTCATAGTCGTTTGAATCCACTGGATAAATGGAAGAGAATACTACTGGCTTTACTTCCTTAAATCCTGGAAGAGGCTCTGGAGCCATATTGTTTTTCAGAGTGACGGTATCTCCTACCCTAATATCGCTGATATTCTTGATTCCAGCAATAAAATATCCTACGTCTCCTGCTTCCAACATAGGCTTGGAGATCAGGTTAATCTGAAAGAGTCCAAGATCCTCCACTTTATAAGTGGCGTTTGAATGCATGAATACTATTTCATCTCCCACTCTTACTTTTCCATTAAATATTCTTGCGTGGACTATTACGCCCCTATATGGATCATAATGGGAATCGAAGATAAGAGCCTTCAGAGGCTCGTTATTCTTTCCTTCGGGAGCTGGAATATAGTTGACGATGGCTTCATATAATAGATCCACGCCTTCTCCTGTCTTGGCGGAGACTTTTACAGCCATTTCGGGATCCAGACCAAGATCGTGGTCGATCTGATGGAGACAGGAATCAATATCTGCAGAAGCCAAGTCAATCTTGTTGATTACAGGAATAATCTCAAGATTGTGCTCCATTGCTAGATATAGATTGGCAAGTGTCTGAGCTTCTACGCCTTGTGTTGCGTCGATTAAAAGCAAAGCACCTTCACAAGATGAGATGGCCCTAGATACTTCATATGTAAAGTCAACATGACCCGGAGTATCTACGAGATTCAACTCATAGACCTCTCCGTCTGATGCTGTATAAGGCACAGTCACAGCCTGGCTCTTGATTGTTATTCCCCTCTCCCTCTCGATATCCATGTTATCTAGAATCTGGGATTCCATTGGGCCTCTAGCCTGCACTAACCTAGCTCTCTCGATAAACCTATCTGCAAGAGTACTCTTGCCATGGTCTATGTGAGCGATAATGCAGAAATTTCGTTTGTGGCTTGTGTCTACTGCCATATTTACCTCAAGTCAGTTACATGTTTGACAGCTTCGAATCCGAACATCTCTCTGATATCTTTGTCATCGAGAGTCTCTCTTTCAACCAATGCCTCTGTAAGCTGATCCAGCTGATCACGATGAGTGGTCAAGATATCCATTGTCTCATCCATACATGCACTGAGGATTTTATTCATCTCGCTGTCTATTCTTCTTGCTGTTTCGTCAGAGTAGTCTTTGTGCTGTGTAATCTCACGACCAAGGAATAATGGTTCACCTTCGTCGGAAAGATTGATAAATCCCAGATCTGACATACCCCATTCTGTCACCATTCTATGAGCCATAGTTGTTGCCTGCTTGATATCGTTGGATGTACCTGTAGTGGTCTCTCCATATACGATCTTCTCTGCGCAGTATCCGCCCATACAAATCTTGATTCTATCCATCAAATAACTCTTCTGGATAGTAAACTGATCTTTTTCAGGGAGACTCATTGTAAGACCAAGGGCCTGTCCATGTGGAATGATAGTGACCTTATGAAGTGGATCTACATGCTTCAGGTAGTAGTGGAGAAGAGTATGGCCTGCCTCGTGGTATGCAGTGGCTCTCTTTTCATCTTCTGTCATAAAGACACTCTTCTTAGCGACCCCAAGCAATATCTTGTCTCTTGCTTCTTCGAAGTCCTTCATATCAACAATGGTCTCATTGCTTCTTGCTGCGAAAAGTGCAGCTTCGTTAACAAGGTTAGCTAGATCTGCGCCACTCGTTCCAGGAGTAGCTCTTGCTATTCTGGCTAGATCCACGTCTTCTGCAAGCTTGACCTTTCTTGTATGGATACGAAGTATATCAAGTCTTTCCTGCACATCAGGAAGAGCGACAGTAACCTGTCTATCAAATCTACCAGGCCTTAAGAGAGCTGGATCCAGTACATCAGGCCTGTTTGTTGCAGCAATGACAATTACACCAGGATCGGTTGAAAAACCATCCATTTCAACAAGCATCTGGTTAAGTGTCTGTTCTCTTTCATCGTGGCCACCGCCTAGTCCAGATCCTCTACTTCTTCCTACTGCATCTAACTCGTCGATAAAGATGATACAAGGAGCGCTCTTTCTGCCCTGTTCAAACAAATCTCTTACACGGGCTGCACCCATACCTACGAACATTTCTACGAAGTCAGAGCCTGAAGTATGCAGAAATGACACCCCAGCCTCCCCTGCAACAGCACGCGCAAGAAGAGTCTTACCTGTTCCCGGAGGACCGACTAAGAGACAGCCCTTTGGGATTTTGGCTCCAATAGATGTAAACTTAGCAGGATTTTTCAAGAAATCTACAATCTCTTGAAGCTCATATTTAGCTTCTTTCTGTCCGGCTACATCTTTGAAAGTAGTTTTATTTGAGTTGGCGTCATACTCTTTTGCAAGAGATTTTCCCATTCCTCCCATAAGCTTTCCACCGCCCATAGCACCAGTGCTTCTCATCATTGATACCATAAGTGCAATAAAGATAATCCATGGAAGAAGCTCCAAAAGGATATACCAGAACGGAGTAGTCTCAGCAACTCCTGTTACCTGAACGCCATAACTAAGTAAGGTCTGTACCAGTTCTGGATCTGAATATGGGATTCTTGTGGTATAATATCCACCATCATTTGTTGTGAAGTTGACAGTAGAGCTACCTACGATATCAGCCTTAGACACCTTTCCTTTCTCTACTACAGTCATGAAGTCTGTGTAACTGACGCTTGTAGCCTTTGCCTTTTGAGAATCCTGGAAGAATACAAAGAAAAATGAGATAAGAAGGACAATCAAGGCAATAAGAGCAAACTTATTGCGCATTCCACCCTTATTAGGAGTCTGGGATCCACCGTTCTTTGGAGGTTCAGAACCCCAATATCTATATTTGTCATAGACATTCTCTTTATTTTTGCCTAGCTTTTCCTCACCCTTATTATCGGGTTTTGGTGTTGTTTCTTCCGGCTTTTTGTTCTCTCCACCGCCTTTATCGTTATCCTGAGGTTTAGGATCAGGAGAAACAACTTCTCCAACTATTTCTTCTTTTTTATCTTTATCGTCGTTTTCCATCAAAACACCTTTCTAAATAATATAGCTATTATCCAAAACATGAACAAGGGAGCCCTTCTTTATAGGATATCCTCTTTTTGTGTAGGACTCCAATACAAGAAAGCCTCCCTTAAGTATAGAATCTATGTATTTTTATATTCTTGCCAGAGCTTCATCTTCTCTTCTTTTGACTACAGAAGAAAGAATCATTTCTATTTTAGAAAGTTCATCATTCGTTTTATTTAGACTGGAAAGAATTTCTTCTTTTGATTGAGTGTTGAAAGCCTTTGCAAATTCATTTGATTCTTCAATGACCTTAGAAAGAAGAGATACTACCATATTTAAATCTGCATCATCTCCGTTCTCATAAAGAAAGACTTGAAGAATACTTCTAGTGTTCTTTACGTTCTTTTTAAACTTCCAAAAAACCTTTCTTACACTATTTCTCTCTGCACTTCCTCTATTGATTGTATCAATCATACCCTTGCTGCTTTTTTTCATCTTACCTGTATCTTCAAGAGCATTCTTAATAATGTCCTTTTTTAGTCTCTGACCGCGACAAAAAAGATAAACTACAACTGAAACAATCACCCAAATCAATATATCTGCAAGAGCGCTGATCATTACTTCACCTGTTAATAGTTCCATCATTTCTCCATACCTCCATTGTCTCTATAGCTCAGAGTAAGCTGTGGGAATGGTACACTAATGTTATTATTGTTTAGAGCCTTCAATACGTTTTCATTAAGATACCAGGTAACATTCCAATAATCTTCACTGTTCACCCAAACTCTCAAGAGGATCTGAACTTCACTATCAGCAAGATTCTTTACCATAACCATAGGTGCAGGGTTTTCTAGGACAGAATTATTCTTAAGAGCGACATTAAGTATGACTTTTTTTGCCTTCTCTATGTCACTGTCATAGTCAACACCTACAACCATATCAATTCTTCTCTGCTTCATTGCAGAGTAGTTTGTTATTTCTGATGAAAAAACTGTTTTATTAGGGATAGTGACAGTCTTATTGTCTGGGGTGACAAGTATTGTATGAAGAAGCTTTATCTCTTTGACAGAACCGGAGACACTTCCAATATCTACATAATCGTCTACTTTAAAGAGCTTACTTGTAACAAGCATCAATCCATTGGCTACACCTCCGATGATATCCTGGATAGCGAGGCCTATGGCAAGTGTAACTGCGCTGAGTGCAGATACTACACCTGAAAGAGGGATTCCAAGTCTTCCCATAACAATGAAAAGAAGACCTACATACAAAACAATTCTAAAAAGTGTTACGAAAAAGGAGATCAAAGACCTATCAAGAGAACTATCCAACAACCCTTTTTCAATTAGTTTAAGAATGTTTCGAACAATCAAAATGCCCAAAAAGGCAATTACAGCTGTAGTTATATAGTTGATTCCATACAGCTCCATGAATTTTATAAAACCATTCATCTGAAAAAACTCCAAAGGGGAATATAATACTTTTTCACCCATAAGGCAAATTAATAGAAATAGTAATGCCTCCCATATTTCTACGAGAGGCATCAATATTGTTTTTTTAGAAGCTCCAGCCGATTCTGACTGCACCTCCGAAGTTATACTCCTTAGTCTGGATGAAATACCTTCCCTGTCCTTCGAGAGACAAGAAGAGAGTATCTCCAAGCTTCCACTGTACTCCAAGTACTCCTGTTGCAACCACTGCACTATTGAATCCAAACACTTGAGGACCAATGTGGGATGTAATACCACGGACATTGCTTGCAAGTGAGTATCCGACTCCGATTCCAAGATATGCTCTTGTCTTCTCCCAATCGAGAGAGAACATAAGCTTGGCATCCAATGTTCCATCCACAGCCCAGTTGTTTCCATTGAGGAAGAACTCAAACTCGTGACCAATAAATGTTCCATCAAGTGGTCTGAAGATAAATGCAGCGTCAAATCTTGTTCCAACTCCAATTGGACCGAGGTTGAACATGTTCCTAAACTCACCTGCAACACTGAATGATGGGAATATTGTCGGATTGTAGCTTCTTCCAGTCTTGAAGCCAAAATCTGCACCAAGAGATAGAGAAACATCGAATGTAGATACTTTTTCAGCAACTGGAGATGTATTTTCCTCTACCGATGCAACTTTGACACCATCTGTTACAACACTGACAACAATGTTGGAGACTGGTTCTGGAACCACAGGTTCTTCTACGACAGGTTCTACGACTTCTTCCACAACTGGCTCTTCTACTATTTCCTCCACAGGAGCAAAGAGCTTAGCAATGTATTCTTCGATATCGCTCTTAAATACTGGGATATATGGAGATGGGTCTATATCCTTAGGGATGGAGAGCATGAAGCCATCTGCTGTGTACTTGACAGCCACATTGTCTGTTAGGAATGAACCATACTTAGCTATCTCGTAAAGCACGAAGCCTTTTATGTCGTCTTCCGTGAGAATACCGTTGATAGCTGTCTCAGCTAGGTATGATCCGTCATTCCATGTGTTCTCTACCACAAAGCCCATGATCTTAAACTCTTCGTAGCCAGAGATAACGGATGGAACAACTACAGCAACTGGTCCTTCAATAGCTGGTTCCTCGACTGGAGATGGCTCTTCGACAACTTCTACTGCAGCAAAGAGTGTTGCAACGTATTCTTCGATGTCGCTCTTATACTGTGCAATATACGGAGCTGGGTCTACAGCTTCTGGATATGTAAGGACAAAGCCGTCTGGGATGAACTCGATAGCAACGTTCTCAAGGAGGAAGTCGCCATACTTTCCAATCTCATACTGAGCAAAGCCCATTACGTCCGATTCATACAAGAGGCCCTTAGTCTCAGAGACGGAAGTAAATGTTCCTGGCACCCAGCTGTTGAGGACTTTGTAGCCAAATACTGTGAAGTCTGCTGTCATAGGAA